>NZ_JBSGIT010000010.1:0-179283 GCF_053605205.1 Gordonia sp. NPDC003950
CGCTTCAGCTCAGCCGAGTACCGCTTCGATCCTGCCGCTGCCATAGGTTTCATTCTCCCTTGAGACGAACCCTCCGGAAACACCGGGACGGATCAGACCGCTGGGGTGTGGCTACCGGTGGCTTTCTTGTGGGCGGCATGGTTTCGCTCTTCAGTGTGTACTCGTATGCCAAGCTCGGGGCCCGATTTCCGAGTCGCGGTGGCGCTGCGGAATTTCTGATCCGGTGCTTCGGTGACGGAATCGTCGCGGGTGGTCTCAACATTTTCCAGTTCCTCGGCTGGATCATCGCGATGGCTCTCTACGCAGCGGGGTTCGCCGGTTACGCACGTCACCTACTGCCCTTCGACACCCCGGAATGGTCGGGAAAGGCCATCGGGGTCGGCCTGGTCGTGGTACTGATCCTGGTCAACGTGCTCGGCTCGAAACTGGTCGGCCGATCCGAGATGTTTGTGATCGCCACCGAACTCGCGATCATTGCCGCCTTCGTCGTGGCTGCCTGCTTCAAAGCCGAGCCCGGGCGTTTCGATCAGGTGGGTGGCGACGGGATCATCGGAATTTTCTTTGCCGCGGGACTGCTCTATGTGACCTACGAGGGATTCGGTGTGGTCACCAATTCGGCCGGTGACATGAGCAACCCGGTGAAACAATTGCCGCGCGCCATGTACCAGTCCCTGTTCATTGTGATTCTTGTCTACGTCGTGGTCAGTTCGCTGGTGGTGATGGTGATGTCGCTGTCGGATATCGAGACCAATCAGGGGCATGTGCGCTCCGACGCGGGTCGCGCCGTACTGGGTCAGTTCGGGTTCGTGGTAGTCGGTGCTGCTGCGTTGTTGGCGACCGCGTCAGGGGTGAATGCGACCTTGTTCGGCGACGCCAATCTAGCGTTCACCGTCGCGAAAACTGGTGAGATGCCGTCGTATTTCGCTCGTGGAGTATGGCGCAGTGGAACCTGGGGCCTCTTGCTTGCAGGCGCCCTGACCTGTGCCTTTGTCATATTCTTCCCGCTGGCAGCGGTAGGACAGATGGCGAGCCTGGCCTTCCTGATCGTCTACGGTACCGTCAGCGTCGGCCACCTGCGAGTGCATCGTGACACCGGTGCGAACAAATGGATTCTTGTTCTGGCCATCGTGCTGAATCTTGCACTGTTCTGCCTGCTGTTGGGCTATGCGATCACCACCGGACCCGCGAGCACCTGGATTACCCTGATCGTGGTGCTGGTGCTCAGTTTCGTGGCGGAGTACGTCTACCGGCGAATCACCGGACGCGCCTTGCGAATCTGGTCGCCGACCGCACTCCCCAGGCCGATCGCCGCTGCCACCGGCACCGACGAGGGCCGACCCCAGGGCCGATCCACCCGATGACCAAGAACGCACCCACACACACACACAGACTTCGCCGATGCAACCCCATCGATCGACGTTCGCCACGCCCAGACGTCGATTCGTGAACTCCAAGGCTGTGTCGCCACCACGCGTACGCCGTGGTGGTCCTGGAGAGACCCGCCGAGAAGCAGGCCATTCGGCAGGCTCCTTGATCACCAAGCGTGAGACCACGCCGATCCGAAGTCGACCACTCCAGGACGCGGTGTTCAATGGCGCGGTGTTCAATTCTGTGCCAGTTCCGAAAAAGGACCACTTGACTACCCACGCGTCCACCGACGTCACTGGCGTGAACATGGCACTGGAGCCAGAGGCATACCGAGAACTGCACTGGCACAAGGAATCCGAGTGGGGCTCGGTGCTGGTCGGTCGCTGTCGCGTGACGGCGATTGACGAGCACGGACGCTCATTCATCGATGACGTCAAGGCCGGGCGATCTGTGGAACTTCGAGGCCGGGCTCCCGCACTCGATCCAGGGGCTCGAGGGGTGGCGTCGAGTTCTTGCTGGTCTTAGGTGACCCGGATTTCTCGGAGAATTTCACGTTTCTTCTGTCGGACTGGTTCGCGCACACACCGCAGGATGTCGACGCCGTGAACTTCCGAAAGACCTTGGGAGACATCAGTGTTTTCGACGTGAACACCTTCCCAGCCGCCAAGACGATTTCGGCAGCATTCGTCGAGGTCGAGCCCGGCGGAATGCGTTAATTGCACTGGCGCCCAAGGCTGCGGAGGGGCAGTACTACATTCAGGGTCTCGTCGCCGGTCACCATGTGCAGAACATCGGAGATGAGAAAGCCGATCTTCGTCGAGGCGTTCATGTACCCCGAGTACTCCGATGTATCTGCGCGAAAGTGGTTGGCATCCAACCCGGCTCAGATTGGCGGCCGACGGACGGGTCGACCCCGGCGACGGCGCGGCGCCGACCGAGCATCTGCGCCGACAGTGAGTCACACCGTCATATACGGCGACACCGTCGAGCCGTGCTCGTTGATCCGCAACTCGGTGCCCAGTGACGGGAAGGCGCGTTGGGTACAGCTCTGACGTTCGCACACGCGGCAGCCGGCGCCGATCGGGGTGATGCGGGCCTGCGGTCCGATCTCGAGGCCGTCGGAGTAGATGACGCGGGCGGCATGGCGTAGTTCGCAGCCGAGGCCGATGGCGAAGGTCTTGCCCGGTTGGCCGAAGCGCGCGGCGCGTCGTTCGACGGTGCGGGCGATCCAGAAATACTCACGGCCGTCGGGCATCTCGGCGATCTGGGTGAGGATCTTGCCCGGCGAGGCGAACGTCTCGTACACATTCCACAGCGGGCAGGTGCCACCGGATGCGGAGAAGTGAAATCCGGTGGCGGACTGCCGTTTCGACATGTTGCCGGCCCGGTCGACGCGGACGAACGACCACGGGATGCCACGCAGGTTGGGGCGTTGCAGGGTGGACAGGCGATGGCATACGGTCTCGTAACTGACCGCGTAGAAGGCCGAGAGGCGTTCGATGTCATAGCGGAAATCTTCTGCGGCGCCGTGGAATTGGGCGTAGGGGAGCAGTGCCGCGCCGGCGAAGTAGTTGGCCAGTCCGTAGCGGGCGAGCGAGCGTGCGTCGTCGTTGCTGAAGTTGCCCTCGTCGACGAGTTGCCCGATCAGGTCGCCGTATTCCAGGTAGGCGAGTTCGGCGGCCAGTTTGAAGGCCCGTTGTCCCGCCGACAACGCCGCGGACACCTCGAGGCGCCGCGAGGCCGGATCGAAGCGATGCAGCACGTAGTCGCCGAGGTCGACGCGGCGGGCGACGGTCACGCCGTGGCGCTTCTCGAGCCGGTCGATGATCTCTCGGCGCACATCGCCGGAGTGCATCCGCATCCGCGTGGTCATCTCCTCGGCCGCCACGTCGAGCTCGTGAATGTAGTTGCGGCGTTGGGAGAAGTAGTCGCGGACCTCGTCGTGGGGGGCGCTGATCGCGCCGCGCATGGAACGGTCGCCGCGTTCGTCGGTGGCGGCGGCGAGCTGATCGGTGGCGATCCGGTAGCGGCGATACAGGTTCACCATGGCGGCCGCGATCTCGGGATGACCGGAGACCATGGTGCTGATCCCCTGCGCGTCGTGGGCGGCATCGGGTGCCTCCACGTCGTCGTCGAGGAGCACCTCGCGCAGCTCGGCGACGAGACGCACATCGTCCTGGGAGTCGAAGAATCCCGCGTCGACCCCGAAGGTCTGGGTGATCTTCTCCAACACCGCCGCGGTCAGCGGCCGCGCGTCATGTTCGATCTGGTTGAGATACGACGGTGAGATCGCCAGGGTCTGGGCCAGTGCGACCTGGGACAACCCGCGCTCGGAGCGCAGTTGACGCAGGCGAGAGCCCACATACGTCTTCGGCATCGCCCCACCTCCTTGTGCCAGGGCGTGTGTTCCACAGGATACGGTGACCGCGTGCGGGTGCAGCGCGCTCTTCGGCGCAGATCGACGGTCGGGACCCTCGGGGTGATGGTGGCGCTGTCGGCGACGGCGACCCTCGCGGCGGGATGCTCCCACGAGGCGACGACGGTCCCGGCCGCCTCGGTGGCCCCCGCGGATCTGCTCCTCGACCCGGCCGGGCTGCCGGCCGGCTTCACCCCGGTGCAGTTGCCCGTGAAGCAGTTGATCGACGCCAACGCGACGCAGTTGTCGGCGGCACAGTCGACCACCGTCACCCCGCCGCAGTGCCGGCCGACTGCGGACGCCGACCTCAATCATCGGCTGACCGAGGCCGACACCGCGGTCCTCGGTGCCCAGTCGGGTTTCGGGAATCTCGTCGAATTGGTGACCATGCAGACACGCGATCTCGGTGCGGACATCGCCGCCACCACGGGAGCCTGCGCGCGTACCGAGACGACCATCCGGCAGGGCAACCTGGCCGGCACCACGATCGTCACCGTGTCGACCGTCCTGCCGCAGCCGCCACTCACCGATCACGCCGACGACGTCGAACAGATGCACGTCGTGGAGTCGGCGACCACCACCACCCTTCCCGACAAGGGCGTGCAGACCGCCGTCTCCTACAGCGGATATGCGCTGCTCACCCGGCCCGGTGGCGTGCCGGTGCGGTCGCCGGCGACGGTGTCGTTGACGGTGTCGGGCGAGACCACCGACGCGGTGCGGCCTCCTGCACCGGCGCCCGTGGCACGTCCGCCGATGTCCCGCGAGGAGTTCGTCACGCTATTCGGCACCGCCGTGACCACCGCGGCGCAAGGTCACACCTGACGACGGTGTCGGCGCTGATCACATGCCGTGAACCGGCGTGGTCGCGGGGAGGACACCGGCCCTTCGGCGTTTGCCTGTGAATCCCGTCACAGCGGGTGAGGGGCGGACGACGCCGTGTGCGGCCAGGGCGCCTCGGCGTGTGCACGTCGGGTCGGCCACGTACGATGGGAAAAACCCAGTACGCGCGTACTTTTTGCGAGCGTGGCCGGGTGTCTTCACACTCTCACCTTCGCAAGATTTGCAAAATCTTCGCGAAAGCTGGCGGCCTTTCGCACGATAAACCCGACTGGACCTGCGGGTTTGCCCTGTGGCACTCTTGATTGCAGACACCGCCGGAGAGCTACGGAGAGTTCGCAACCGAGCCCCCGGATGTCTGTCAGAAGGGTTCGCCGTACCGGCGCAACCACCCACGGCCCCTTACGTCGGCCGAGCAGCACAACGAAAGCGAAGTGGCTAATGAGCAACGTCGGAAAGCCCCGCACCGCCGCGGAAATCCAGCAGGACTGGGACACCAACCCGCGTTGGAAGGGCATCAAGCGCGAGTACACCGCCGAGCAGGTGGCCGAACTCCAGGGCAACGTCCTCGAGGAGCACACCCTCGCCAAGCGTGGCGCCGAGATCCTGTGGGAGGGCGTGAACGGTGACAACTACATCAACGCTCTCGGCGCTCTGACCGGTAACCAGGCCGTGCAGCAGGTGCGCGCGGGCCTCAAGGCCATCTACCTGTCCGGTTGGCAGGTCGCCGGTGACGCGAACCTCTCCGGCCACACCTACCCCGACCAGTCGCTCTACCCGGCCAACTCGGTGCCCCAGGTGGTGCGTCGCATCAACAACGCGCTGCTGCGTGCCGACGAGATCGCCCGCGTCGAGGGTGACAACGCGGTCGACAACTGGGTCGTCCCGATCGTCGCCGACGGTGAGGCCGGCTTCGGTGGCGCCCTCAACGTCTACGAACTGCAGAAGGCGATGATCGCCGCGGGTGCCGCCGGTACCCACTGGGAGGATCAGCTCGCCTCGGAGAAGAAGTGCGGTCACCTCGGTGGCAAGGTGCTCATCCCCACCCAGCAGCACATCCGCACCCTGACCTCGGCCCGCCTGGCCGCCGACGTCGCCAACACCCCGACCGTCGTCGTCGCCCGTACCGACGCCGAGGCCGCCACCCTGATCACCTCGGACGTCGACGATCGCGACAAGCCGTTCGTGACCGGTGAGCGCACCTCCGAGGGCTTCTACAACGTGCAGAAGGGCATCGAGCCCTGCATCGCGCGTGCCAAGGCCTACGCCCCGTACGCCGACCTGATCTGGATGGAGACCGGTAAGCCCGACCTCGAGGTCGCCCGCCAGTTCGCCGAGGCCGTCAAGGCCGAGTTCCCGGACCAGCTGCTCGCCTACAACTGCAGCCCGTCCTTCAACTGGAAGCAGCACCTGGACGACGCGACCATCGCGAAGTTCCAGAACGAGCTCGGCGCCATGGGCTTCAAGTTCCAGTTCATCACCCTGGCCGGCTTCCACGCCCTGAACTACTCGATGTTCGACCTGGCCTACGGCTACGCCCGTGAGCAGATGGCCGCCTACGTCGATCTGCAGGAGCGCGAGTTCGCTGCCGAGGCCCGTGGCTACACCGCCACCAAGCATCAGCGTGAGGTCGGTGCCGGCTACTTCGACAGGATCGCCACCACCGTCGATCCCAACACCTCGACCGCGGCTCTCAAGGGCTCGACCGAGGAAGGCCAGTTCCACTAGGAACTCGGTCAGACCGCAGGTACGCGGTTTCGGAGTTGACAAGACAGGCGGTCCGCGGCCTTCGCTGCGGGCCGCCTGTCGGCATCTGGGTGATCTGTGAGGAGTCTGGTTGTGTCCGGTGAGATGATCTCGCGTGTGGGTGTCGTCGGCGCCGGGCAGATGGGCTCCGGGATCGCCGAGGTGTGCGCGCGGGCCCACGTCGACGTCCTCGTGTTCGAGCCGACGAAGGCGGCGGTGTCGGCCGGCCGGTCCCGCATCCTGCGGTCGCTCGACCGTGGCGTGTCGACGGGCAAACTGACCGAGCGGGAACGTGAACAGGCCGTCGGCCGATTGCGATTCACCTCCGATCTCGGCGATTTCTCCGATCGGCAGATGGTGTGCGAGGCCGTCATCGAGGACGAGGGCGTCAAGACCGAGATCTTCGCCTCGCTCGCCAAGGTGGTCGCCGACCCCGACGCGGTACTCGCCTCCAACACGTCGTCGATCCCCATCGCCGTCCTCGGCAAGGCCACCGGCGACGCCTGCCGGGTCATCGGCATGCACTTCTTCAACCCGGTTCCGGTACTCCCGCTCGTCGAGCTCGTGTTCACCCCGCTGACCGCTCCGGGGGTCGCCGATCGGGCCGAGACATTCGCCAGCGAGGTCCTGGGCAAACAGGTCATTCGCTCCGCCGATCGATCCGGCTACATCATCAACGCACTGCTCATTCCCTACCTGCTGTCGGCAATCCGCATGGTGGAGAGCGGTTTTGCCGCGGCCGAGGACATCGACAAGGGTATGGTGCTGGGCTGTGCGCACCCCATGGGTCCGTTGCGGCTGGCCGATCTGGTCGGTCTGGACACGGTCAAGGTGATCGCCGAGGGGATGTACGAGGAATTCGGTGAGCCCCTCTACGCCCCGCCGCCCATCCTGGCGCGCATGGTCGCGCAGGGGCGGCTCGGCAAGAAGGCCGGTGCCGGCTTCTACGACTACGCGTCCCCCAACGCCGCCCGATAGGATATGGCATATCTCGAATGCGAGATATTGAACTCGGAGTGAGTGCACGTCTGCGCGGGCCTCGGCGGTGGGCCGATTTTCGAGCGGGTGCGAGGCACGTGCGTAATCGACTGTGCTGAAAAGCTTTTCGGATATCCGGAGCCGGTCTCCGTCGATCCCGCGATGTGGTACGCCTGTACTCTTTATGACCGTGCTAACAATCTGCTTGCAATTGCTAGCGAGAAGTGGATACTGGTAGGTGGAAGCGCTGCACGAGTGATCCCCGACCGGCGGTCATTGATCACCCACCTGATCTGTTGCCCGAAAATACTTGCGCCGCAATACTTCTGCCAAACCCTTATCAAGGAGGCCGATATGAGCACCACCGAACGTACCCTTGCGAATCCCTTCTATGCCGTGGTCGGTGCGGGCGATCTGGCCCTGCAGCAGGTCACCGATGCCGTCACGCAGCTGCGTGAGCGCACCGAGGCCGCCACCGAGAGCGCGACCACGCGCTTCGAGGAGTCCAAGACCAAGCTCGAGGAAACCCGCACCAAGCTGAACAGCCTGCCCGAGGATGTTCCCTCGATCGACGAGATCCGCGCGAAGCTGACCACCGAGGAGATCACGAAGTTCGTCGAGCCCTACGTCGAACTCGCGACCAGCTTCTACAACTCGCTGGCCGAGCGCGGCGAGGAGACCCTCGAGCGTCTGCGTCAGCAGCCGATGGTCCAGGAAGGCCTGACCCGCGCCGAGAAGACCTACAACGACGCTGTCGACCTGACCGAGGACGCCCTCGGAGTGGTATCGCACCAGACCCGCTCCGTCGGTGAGCAGGCTGCGAAGATCGCCGGACTGGTCGGCGCCCGCGTGGGCGAGGCCAGCGACGCGCTCGACGACGCCGCCGACAAGCTCGGCGAAAAGATCGACGAGGCCGCCCTCGAGGTCGGCGAGAAGCTTGACGAGGCCGGCGAGGCCGTGACCGAAGCCGGTCAGACCATCAAGGCCAACTCGGCCACCGCCGCGTCGAAGGTTGACGGAGCCGCCGGCACCGTCGAGGGCAAGGCGCGTACCGCCAACTCGTCACCGGCCAAGAAGATCGCCGCCGCCAAGAAGGCTCCCGCCAAGAAGGCTCCGGCGAAGAAGGCCACCGGCCCGGAGGCCTGATCGGCACGACCGACCACAGACACGGCCCCCCGCGGATGCTTTCCGCGGGGGGTCGTGTCGTGTTGTCTTGGTGTCGTGTTCTCTGTGCTGTTTTGTTCTCAGGGCCGGGCCGGCGAGTGGATCGTCAGGACCGCCAGGGCGCCGTCGTCGCTGCGGTAGGTGTGTTCGGTGTCGGAGGGCCACTGCAGCGATTCACCTTGTCCGGCAGACCGTTCGGCCCCCGTCGGGCCGGCGGTCAGGAGTCCGGACACCACGTGCACATGTTCGACGACGCCGTCGCCGTGTGGGGGTGAAGTGCGGATGCCGCCGGGCAACACCCGGAGCCAGAAGACCTCGGTCGTCGCGCCGTCGGGATGATGCTCGACGTTCAGGAGTCGCGCCGACAGGTGTGTGCCGGAGCCCTCGGTGCCCGCGTCCTCGCCGAGTAGTGCCGACAGCGTGACGCCGAGTGGTCCGGCGACGGCGTAGAGCGTGTCGATGGTGGGGTTGCGTTGTCCCGCTTCGAGTTCGGAGAGAGATCCCTTGCCGATGCCGGCGGCGCGGGCCAATGCGGACAGGCTCATCCCACGTGCGGAGCGCAGGCCGGCGATCCGGTCGCCGATCGCCCGGCGGCGGGCGGCGGTGGCATCCGGATCGTTGTCGGGCACGGTTCCACCGTCCTTCCCATCGTTCTGTAAACAGAACGATACACGCTATGCTGGCCGACGTGACCACCAGAGCGCCCTCGATGAGCGAACCCATCACGGCCGGAATCATCACCGCGCTCGTCGGATTCACCTCGTCTTTCGTGGTCGTGGTCGCCGGGTTGCGGGCGGTCGGGGCGTCGTCGGAGCAGGCCGCGTCGGGGCTGCTGGCCCTGACCGTCACCTTCGCGGTGGGCATCGTCGTCCTGTGCGTCGTGACCCGCAAACCCATCACGCTGGCCTGGTCGACGCCGGGCGCGGCGATGCTGGTGGCCGCCGGCGCCGACTATCACGCCGGATGGTCGGCGGCGGTCGGGGCTTTCCTCGTCGTCGGCGTGCTCATCCTCGCAACCGGTCTGATCCCGGCCCTCGGAGATCTCATCGGGCGAATCCCGACGCCGATCGCGCAGGCGATGCTGGCCGGGGTGCTGCTCACGCTCTGCTTGGCGCCGATGAAATCGCTTGCACTGCAACCGCTGCTGACTCTTCCGATCCTGATGGTCTGGCTCGCCGCGACCCGATGGTTGACCCGCTGGGCGCTTCCGCTGGCGTTGGTGACCGCACTCGTGGTGATCGGTGCCTACGTCGGGGTGCACGGAATCGACGACGGCGTCGCCATCGACTGGTGGCCGCAGATCGCCTGGACGACACCCTCCTTCGACGTCTCGGCGATCATCGGGTTGGCCGTCCCGCTGTACGTGGTCACCATGGCGTCACAGAATGTGCCCGGCGTCGCCGTCCTGAAATCCTTCGGCTACGAAACACCCTGGCGTCCGGCCATGTTCGTCACCGGAGCCGGAACGGTGATCGGCGCACCGTTCGGCGGGCACGCCATCAACCTGGCCGCACTGTCGGCGGCACTCGCCGCCGGTGAGGAGGCGGGTGCCGACCGGAGTCGACGCTGGATCGCCGGCGTGTCCGCCGGCATCTCGTATCTGGTGCTCGCCGGGCTGTCCGGGGTGCTCGTCACCATCACCGCCATCGCACCGCAGGGACTCCTTGAATCCGTTGCCGGACTGGCGCTGCTGGCGACCTTCGCGAACGCCCTGCTGGGTGCCTTCGCCCACGACGAGTTCCGCATCGCGGCGGCACTGACCTTCGTCACCGCTGCGGCGGGCGTCACGTTCTGGGGGATCAGCGGGGCGTTCTGGGCGATCGTCGTCGGACTGGTGGCGCACGGGGTGTTGCGGCGACCGGCCTGACGTGGCGCGTAATCCACTCGCATGCTCAACTCTCATACGCACGCAATGCATTCCGTGTATATGGGAGCCGAACGCGCAACTCCCACCTTGCTAGACGTCCAGTGCCGCGACCCGCTTCTTCTCCGCCTCGACCTCGAAATCTGCGGGCGGCCAATCCAAATCGAGTCCGGACAGTGCGTCGATGAGCAGTTCGCAGACCGCGAGTCGGGAGAACCACTTGCGGTTGGCCGGGATCAGGTACCACGGCGCGTCATCGGAGTCGCACCGGTCGAAGATCGCCTGATACGCCTCGAGGTACTGGTCCCAGTAGGCGCGTTCGTCGATGTCGCCGGGGTTGTACTTCCAGTACTTGTCCGGCCGCTCCAGACGTTCGGTCAGACGTGCCTTCTGCTCCGACTTCGACACCACCAGAGCGCATTTGATGATCGTCGTGCCGGCGTCGATCAGTTCGGACTCGAACTGGTTGATGATGTCGTAATGCCCCGACCACTCCGACTCCGGCACCAGATTGTGCACCCGGACCGGCAGGACGTCCTCGTAGTGCGACCGGTCGAAGACGCCGATACGTCCGGCGGGTGGCAGCGCGTTGCGGATGCGCCACAGGAAGTCATGCTGGAGTTCCTCGGGCGTGGGCTTGCCGAAACCCTTGATGGCCAGGCCCTGGGGATCGAGAAGGCCGCCGACGTGGCGGACGATCCCGCCCTTGCCCGCGGCGTCCATCCCCTGCAGGACCAGCAGCACCGACCGGCGATCGCCCGCGCGGCCGTTCGCGTACAACAACTCCTGCAGGTCGGCGAGGACGGTGCCGCGTTCGGTCAGGAGGGTCTCGCCGAGTTCGCGGTCACCGTCGAATCCGGGGGTCGAGTCGGCGTCGAAGCCGGCGATCGGTCCGGTGTGGGCGACCCGGAGGGCGGTGGTCGGCGGCGCGGACCAGCCGGTCGTGGACTTCGGGGACTTCGCGTGCCCGTTCTTGTTGCCGTTCTTGCCCATTGCCTCACGACCTCCTCGTCGACGTCCAGGAGAGCCTACCGGGCGGTGGGGTGGTCGACGTTCACTTCGGCGGATACAGCCCGCCGCCGCCGAACGCTTCGCGGTGCGAATCCGGTTGTGCACCATCGTTGTTGACGATCCCGTGATCCCGTCCGTACTCGGCGCCGATGACGGTGTGTCCACTCAGCGACGCCAAAGCCGGGTCGTCGGCCAACGCTGCGATCACCCGGCCGACGAACGCCGGGTCCTCGGCGCGGCTCAGCGAGAAACCGGCGAACTCGTCGACCCCGAGCGAGAGCAGCAATTCGGTGCGAATGAGGCCGAGCCACAACGAGATCGCGGTGACTCCGGTGCCCTCGAGTTCGGTCGCCATGTCGGCGGCCATCTTGTCCAGCCCGGCCTTGCTCATGCCGTAGAGCACCGAATGCAGATGACCACGGGAACCGAACGACGAGATGTTGACGATCAGACCCGACCCGGCGTCGACCATCGCCCGCGCGGCGTACACCGACGCGACGTAGTGGGCGCGCAGCCCGACACCGATCAGCGTGTCCCAATCCGACACCGGGCGCTTCCAGAAGGGTTCGGAGAAACCACCGAATCCCTTCGGCGCCGCCCACGCGTTGTTCACCAGCAGATCCAGGCGCCCGGCCGCACCCGAGATCGTCGCAAAAGCCTCGGCGACGGCTGCGTCGTCACGATGATCGCAGGCCAGCGCGTGGGTGCCGTCGGGGCCGACACCACGACGCGAGGTCACATAAACCGTCCACCCGGCGTCGACGAGCGCGGTGGCCACGCCCCGTCCCACGCCCCGGCTTCCGCCGGTGACCAGGGCGACGCGACGCTCGGTCACTCCGCCTCCGATGTGGTGGCGTCGGCCAGGGGATCGGGCAGCGGAGGCGGTGCCGTCACGAATGCCTCACGGGAGCCGTTCACCCCGGCGACCCCGACGATCGAACTCCACACCATCATCGTCAGGTAATCGATGAGTTCGGTGACGGCGATCGGATGATCGGCCATCCACCAGTCGACGGCCCGCTGAATGCCGCCGACCAGGGTGTAGGCCCATACCTGGGCGCCCGTGGTGTCGCCGCCCCGTTCGTCCAGACGCGTGATGATGGTCGCGGTCAGTAACTGGGCGACCAGCTTCTCCGACTCCGCCGAGGTAACCGACGACGTCGGCGACGCGGAGATGGCGAAGCGATACAACTCGGGTTCGTCGGCGACGGCGTGCACATACACGCTGATCACCGTGCGGGTGAGGGTGTACTCGTCGACATCGTCGGTGATCGTCTCGGTCAACCGCGGCATCAGGGTGGTCTCGAAGAACCGGATGGTCGTGGCCACCCCGAGGTCGTTCTTGTCGCTGAAATAGCGGTAGAGCACGGTCTTGGAGACGCCGATGTGCCTGGCGATCTCGTCCATGCCGACATCGGCGCCGAGTTCCCGGATCGCGGCCATCGTGCCGTCGGTGAGTTCGGTGCGACGGGCCTGCTTGTGCTTCTCCCAGCGTTGCCGCCGGCCGTCCGGCTTGACCCGGTCGTCGCCGGATGTGCCCAGGATGGCCTGCTCGAAGCCGCGCGTCACGTTCGCCGCCGCCGACACCGCCGCACGAGCCGCCGACGCGGGATTGGGGCGATTTGCCATCACCCGGCCAGAGTAGTCGGTGCCGATAGGTAAGACTGGACGGGTGTCAACACTGAGTCGGGACGTCGCGGGTCGTCATGCAGCGTCCGGGGGGCGTCACGCAAAGCCCACCAAGTCGCCGGGGTTCGCAGCCGGAGGCTCCTCCGGCGACGAGCGCCGTCGCCGTGAACTGCGCAAGATGAAGATCATCGCGACCAGCCTGCTGGGTGTGGCCGCGGTGATCTATCTATTCACCCGCTACCTCGAGAACCGCGACGGTGACGCCGTCGCCGCCTGGGTCGGATATGTCCGCGCGGCGTCGGAGGCGGGAATGGTCGGTGCGCTCGCCGACTGGTTCGCCGTCACCGCACTGTTCCGTCATCCGTTGGGCCTGCCGATTCCGCACACCGCGCTGATCCGCAAGAAGAAGGACGATATCGGCGATCAGCTCGGCGGGTTCATCGAAGAGAACTTCATGACCCCGGCCGTCATCGAGGAACGCGCCGAGCAACTCGACCTGCCCCGGCGGGTGGCCACCTGGCTCGCCGATCCGGCCAATGCGCCACGTGTCTCCGACGAGGCCGCGCGTGCCATCAAACTTGCCTCGGAGATGTTGCGCGACGAGGACATCGAGCAGTTCATCCAGGCCGCACTGCGCTGGGCCGCCGAGCCCGAATGGGCACCACCGATCGGCCGCATCCTGCACCAGCTGATCGACGAGGAGCGTCTTGAACCGGTCTTCCAACTGCTGTGCGATCGAGCGCACGACTGGGCACTGGGCAGTCAGGCGCTGATCGACCGGGTCGTGGAAAGCGATGTCGGCCCGGCGTGGAAACCGAAGTTCGTCACCACTCTGATGGGTGACAAAATCTACCGTGAGCTGGTCGATTTCACCTACAAGGTCAAGAGCGACCCGAATCACGAGATGCGGCGCTCGATGCATCAGTTCGTCCAGCAGTTCGCCCACGACCTGCAGTACGACCCGGAGATGGTCGCCAAGTTCGAGGCCATCAAACACGAACTGATCGGCAGTGACGAGGTGGCCGACGCTGCGTCGACGGCGTGGAACACCGGCAAGGCCGTCATCGAACAGATGCTCGCCGACCCCAACAGCACCCTGCGCAACACATTGGCCGACGCGGCGATCAATCTCGGTCGGCGAATCCGCGACGATCGGCCCCTCCAGGAGAAGATGAACGGGTGGGTCGCACGTGTCGCCAATCACGTCGCTGTGAACTACTCGCGTGAGGTGATCTCGGTGATCACCGAGACGGTGCGAGGCTGGGACGCCGAGGACACCAGCCGCAAGATCGAGTTGCAGGTGGGCCGTGACCTGCAGTTCATCCGGATCAACGGCACCGTCGTCGGCTCGCTCGCGGGGCTGGCGATCTACACGATCTCGGTGCTGATCTTCCACTGACCCGGCGACGGCCGCATGCAGCAGTGCTTGCACTAGTTAGCACCTGAGTCGATACTGGCTCCAGTGAGCGACGAACCGACACCCGACGCAGCGGACGCCCCGGACGAGGACACCTCGGCCGGTGACGACGTGGGTGGCGTGACGCAGACCGTCGAAGCGGTCACCGCCGTCGCCTCGGATGCGGTGGCCACCGCCGCACAGGACATCGGTGCCTTCATCCGCTCGCAACGACTGTCGGCCGAGGTGTCACTGCGTCAACTCGCCGAGCGCGCCGGGGTCAGCAATCCGTACCTGTCGCAGATCGAACGGGGCCTGCGCAAACCGTCGGCCGACGTGTTGGCCCAGATCGCCAAGGGCCTGCGGGTATCGGCGGAAGTGCTGTACGTTCGGGCCGGAATCCTCGAAGAACGACCGGCCAGCCCGGTGCGTGACGCGTTGATCGCCGACGACTCCATCAGCGAGCGTCAGAAACAGATGTTGCTCGAGATCTACGAATCCTTCCGAAAGGAAAATGCCGCCGGCGTCGACGACGCTGCCGGGGCGGACCCACATGAGTGATCGCTCGAAAGACTGACACCACCGCAGGAGGAGCATGTCCGAGAATCCGTTGTCCACCGCCCTCGGCCAGGTGTCGGCATTGCTGACCGAGTTCCGTGAGCGGGGAGAGGCAGCCACCGAGCAGGCGCAGGCGAAGATCGGTGACGCCGTCGATGAGGCACAAACCAAGGTTCTCGAATCGATCGGCGTCGCCCAGGAGAAACTGTCGGAGTCTCGCGACGACGCCCAGGCCCGATTGGCCGACACCGTCGAAGGTGCCCAGTCGAAGGTCGATGACGCGCTGGCGGCCGCGCTCGCCGCATTCGAGGAGGCGAAGGCGAAGCTGTCGTCGTTGCCGATCGAATTGCCCGAAGAGATCGACGAACTGCGCGCCCGATTCACCCCGGAAGAGCTCCGCAAGGTGGCCGACGCCTACCTCGCCGTCGCGGCGGCCCTGCTCACGTCGCTGTCGGAGCGCAGCGAGGAGGTCCTCGGCAAACTCAAGTCCCAACCGCTGGTCGAGGAGAACCTTCCCAAACTCGAGAAGGTGTACACCGACGCGGTCGCGCTCACCGAAGACGCGCTGGGCACCATCGCCACCCAGACCAGGCTCGTCGGTGAACGCGCGGCCCGTGGTGTCGGAATGAGTTCCGCCGCGGCGACTCCGGAATTGCCGGCGGCCAAGAAGGCGACGGCGGCCAAGACGACGACAGCGGCGAAGAAGGCTCCGGCCAAGACGACTGCCACGAAGAAGACTCCGGCCAAGACGACGGCGGCGGAGAAGACGACCGCCGCCAAGACGACGGCGGCGGCGAAGAAGGCTCCGGCCAAGACGACGGCCGCCAAGAAGACGACCGCCGCCAAGAAGACGACAGCGGTAAAGAAGGCTCCGGCCAAGACGACGACCGCGGCGAAGAAGGCTCCGGCTGCGAAGAAGGCTCCGGCCAAGACGACGGCGACCGCGGCGAAGAAGGCGACGGCTGCCAAGAAGACGACGGCTGCCAAGAAGACGACGGCTGCCAAGAAGACGACCGCCGCCAAGAAAACTCCGGCCACGACGACCGCCGCCAAGAAGGCGCCGGCCAAGAAAGCTCCGGCCAAGCGGACACCGCGCTCATAGCGTAGGACCGCTCGGCGCGTCGCCTACCTCCGCGTTCGCACGTCTGACCCGTAGACTCGGACATCATGAACTTCTTCTCGGCGATGGCCACGGGACAAATGATCCTCATCCTGGTCATCAGCATTGCCGCTGCACTCGCTGCGGTGGTCGCCCTGATCCATGCGGCGGTCCAGCGTCCGGACGCCTTCACCGCGGTCGACCGGCAATCGAAGGTCATCTGGGTGTCGATCCTCGCCGCCTCGGCCATCGTGCTCGTGTTCTTCGGCTTCTTCGCCTCGGGGATCATGGGCATCCTGGCCATCGCCGCGATCGTCGCGACCCTGGTCTACCTCGTTGACGTGCGCAAACGAGTCGACGCCATCCAGAACAAGTCCTGGTTCCGCAAGCTGAACTGACGTCCCCCGACTCCGTTTCGCCGAACGCTTCGAACTCGCCCGCACTGCCCGTGTCCGTCACCGCGACGACACGGGCAGTGTCATTTCGATTTCCGGCGATGTCATTTCCGGCGATGTCATTTCCGGCGGTGTCATTTCCGCCGCCGGTGGCGCCGGCGTGCCCATCTCCCGCTCGTGACAGGGGTCACTCAAAATAATATGCATCCCAGATGCAAATTATGGTTGTCTGGGTGCCATGCAGTTGACGCGGTTCACCGACATCGGCCTCCGCGTCGTCATGCGTCTGGCGGCCCGTCCTGACGAGTCGGTCACCTCGAAGGATCTGGCGACGGCGCTCGCGGTGCCGTACACGCACGTCGCCAAGGTCGTCGTGCGACTGTCGGAGCTCGGCGTGGTGCATGCGCGCCGCGGCCGCAATGGGGGCCTGGTGATCACCGACCTGGGGCGGACCGCCCGCGTCGGATGGCTGGCGTCGCGACTCGAAGGCGACGGCGAGGTGATCGACTGCGAGGGCCCCACCCCGTGTCCACTCCGGCACGGGTGCGCCCTTCGTGGGGCGCTCGCCCGCGCCCGTCGGGCCTTCTTTGAATCCCTGGATGCGCACACGATCGGGGATCTCGTCGCCGATCCCGCCGGTGCCGTCCTCCTGCGTCTCACCATCGGTGACCGGTCCGAGGCCGGCGGTGACCGCACCGCGCAGTGACGCCACATCCGCATATCGATCGGCGGCCCATGGGGGCGCCCGCCGCAACAGAAAGGGAGTTCACCATGCTCAGTCAGACATCACGAGAGGTCATTGCCGCGACGCTGCCCGCAGTGTCGGGGGCCCTCGGCGAGATCACCCCGAACTTCTATCGGCGGCTGTTCGCCGCGCACCCGAACCTGCTCGACGATCTGTTCAACCGAACCCATCAGACGACGGGGGAGCAGCCGATGGCGCTGGCCGGGTCGATCGCCGCGTTCGCACAACTACAACTCGACGAGGATCTGCCGCGGCAGCGGTTCATCCTCGACCGGATCGCCCACAAGCATGCCTCGCTCGGGGTCACCCGGGACCAGTACACGGTTGTCCACGAACATCTCTTCGCGGCGATCGTCGACGTCCTGGGTTCGGTGGTGACTGCGGAGGTCGCGGCTGCCTGGGATGAATTGTATTGGGAGATGGCCGATCTCCTGATCGGTCAGGAAGCGGATCTCTATGCGGCCGCCGGTGTCGTCGACGGGCAGGTCTGGCATGACCTCATCGTGACCCACCGGACTCAGACCGCTCCCGATGTGGTGTCCTTCACCGTCGCCGACCCGGCCGATGCTCGACTTCCCGGTTTTGTTCCAGGGCAGTATGTTTCGATCCAGGTGCCGCTGGCCGACGGCGCCCACCAGATCCGTCAGTACAGCCTGATCGGTCCCGCCGACGAGCGGTGCGAGTGGCAGTTCAGTGTGAAGCTCGCCGGCGAGGTGTCGGGATACCTGCACGAGAACGTCTTCGAGGGTGACTCGCTGCGGATGTCGACACCCTTCGGTGATCTCGTTCTGCCCGAGGGGGATTCGCCACTACTCCTGGCATCGTCGGGTATCGGGTGTACGCCGGTGATCGGGCTGCTGTCCGCGCTGGCCGGTACCGGCTCGACCCGGCCGGTGACGGTCATGCACGCCGATCGATCGCGGTCGGCGCAACCCCATCGGGGTCGACTGGCCGACCTCGTCGATTCCCTGGAGTCCGCGCGCCTGATCCAGTGGTACCGGGAGGGTGTCGATCATCTGATCTCCGACAGCGTGCGATCGGGTCCGATCTCGCTGGAGGACATCGACGTACCTGCCGGTGTCGAGGCGATGCTGTGCGGATCGGCCGGATTTCTCTCCTCGATGCGCGATGAACTCCTGGCCCGCGGGGTCACCGAGGACCACATTCATTACGAGACCTTCGGTCCCGAGCTGGTCCGCGGTGGTTCGCGGTGAGTTCAGCGCAGGCGGTGGCCGTCGCCGTCACCTTCGTGTGGCTCGGCATGGTCGTGGCCATCTCCTTCGTCGAGGCCCCGCTGAAGTTCCGGGCTCCCGGCATCACCATTCCCCTCGGCCTGGGCATCGGGCGGCTGGTGTTCCGCGCGCTCAATGCATTCGAGATGGTGTGGGCCGTCGTGCTCGTCGTCGCGGTGGTGTCCGCCGGGTTGGTGGCGGACGCGGCGGGCATTCTCGCGGTGGTGGCGGTGGTTCTCCTCGGTGTGCAGGTCCTCGCGATCCGGCCCGCCCTCAATCGCCGGTCGGATGCGGTGCTGGCGGGCGAGGTCGTCATCGACGGGCCTCGCAGTCATGCGCACCTGGTGTATGTCGCCGCCGAGGTCGTCAAGGTCGGGCTGTTGATCGCGACCGGGATGACGCTCCTGGCCGCATGATGATCGGACACCGCGGCGTGTTCGGCGTGGTGTGGCTCGTCGGTTCGCGGTCGGGCGCGGAATACACTGGCCACCGTGGCTGAGTATCGGATCAACGACCTGGCGGAGGCATCGGGGGTCAGCGTCCGCAATATCCGGGTGTATCAGGACCGGGGTCTGTTGCCGCCGCCGGTGATCCGCGGTCGCACCGGCTGGTACTCCGAGGACCACCTGGTCCGGCTGAATCTGATCTCGCGCATGCTCGAACGCGGTTACACCTTCGCGACCATCAGCGAGCTGCTGCACGCCGCGCATTACGGAATGAAGGTCGAGCACGTGCTGCGCGGCGCACCCACCAAGGGCGGGCGGTTCCGCACCTTCAAGCGGGCGGCCACCATCACCTTCACCGAACTGCGCAAGTCGCTCAACGCCAGCGAGAAGTCGATCGCGCTGAGTCAGAAGCTCGGACTGCTGGTGAAGGACGGCGCGCACTACGCCATCAAGAACCCCGAGGTCCTCGAGGGGGCCGAGGTGCTGGTCAAGAGCGGTATCGACATCGACGTTCTGCTCGACCGATTCGTCCGCGTGCAGAACGACCTCGAGGACGCGGCGAAGAGCTTCGTCTCGATCATCACCGACAAATACCTCAACGAGAACCTGCCGGATCTCGACGAGTCCAAGATCAGCGGTGTCGCCGACCTGATCCAGACCGTGCGGCCGATGGCGCACGAGATCGTCGAGACCACCTTCCGCAAGGCCCTCGACGAGGAGATCACCCGAGCGCTCGGTGAGGCCTCGACCTACTTCGACGTCGCCGAAGCCGCCGTCACCGGCGAGGATGGCGAAATCGATGTGACAACAAGTAGTGTGACATCGAACGATGCTGTGGTGGAACGGTCGAATGGCCCCACACCGGAGTCCGACACCGTCCCCGAATAGGGGCGTGACCGAACCGCCACACCGGACGACGCCGTGGTCAACGCGGCGAAGGAGTGGATGCGGACATGAGTCGACGTCACTGGTTGGCCGGAACCGGAGCAGCCGTGGCGGCCGGGGCCGCCGTCGGCGTGGGGACCATCGTGGGCGCTCTGGCCCGCGACGTGCTGCGTGCCGAGTTGGCCGTCGACGACGGGCCGGACGACTTACTGGTGGCGCCCCGGACCGAACCGGAACGCCGGATGGTCACCACCGTCGACGGCACCCGACTGCATGTGGAGATCCACGGTCCCCGCGGCGAGGACACCGGTGACGTCGTCGTCGCGGTTCACGGGTGGACGTGCAACACAGCCTTCTGGAACGCTCAGATCAATCACCTCGCCGGCACCCACACGGTGGTCGTCTACGACCAGCGCGGGCACGGTCGCAGTGAACTGGGTCGGGCCCGACCGACCATCGACATGCTCGGCCGCGACCTCGACGCCGTGCTGGCCGCGGTGGTCCCGCCGGGCCGTCGCGCCATGCTCGTCGGGCACAGTATGGGTGGGATGACCATCATGTCGTGGGCCGCGCAGTTCCCGGAGAAGGTTCCCACGGTCGCGGCGTCGGCGGTCCTGGCCTCCACCGCCGCCCACAACGTCGTCAACTCGACGTTGCTCCTGCCGACCGGCCTCCCCCGGTACACCCGCCCCTTTGTTCCGGCCATCAACCGCGCCTTCACCTCGGCACCGGTGCCGCTGCCGCACACGGCGTACTCGGGCCGATTCGCGCATTACGTCGCCCTCGGGTCGGCGGCTCGCGCCTCCCACGTCGAATTCGTCGACACGATGATCGCCGCCTGCCCGCCGCGCGCACGGGCCGGCTGGGGATCGGCGATGGGACGACTCGACGTGCGCGCCGGACTGGCGGCGCTGACGGTGCCGACCACCGTCATCGTCGGCGACGAGGACCGACTCACCCCACCCGCCCACGCCGAGCAGATCGCCGAGATCCTGCGTGGCCACGGTCATCTGCGTGAGCATGTGGTGCTGCCCGGTGTCGGGCACATGTCGCCGATCGAGGCGGCGGGTCGCGTCGACGAGATCCTGGAACGGCAAGCGGCGCAGACATTGTCAGCGCCCGTCGGGCAGCGCTGACGATGACCGGCCCGGCCACCGCATCGTCACCGCGCGGCAAGGCCGACCCGAAGAAGGATCTGGACTGTTACCGGGCGCGACGCGGGCGGTTCCGGATCGTCGACATTCCCGACATGGCCTATCTGATGATCGACGGTCACGGCGACCCCAACACGACGCAGGTGTTCGCGGAGGCCATCGAGACGATGTACCCGGTGGCCTATGCCTGCAAGTTCGGGAGCAAACGCCGCCTCGGCCGCGACTACGTCGTGCCACCACTCGAGGGACTGTGGTGGGCCGAGGACATGACCTCGTTCACCCGGGCCCGGGACAAATCGCGGTGGTCCTGGACGTTGATGATCATGGTGCCCGACTGGGTCACCGCCGATCTGATCGACGACGCCATCGCGGCGGTACGCGCCAAGGGTGCGGCTCCCCGGATCGCTGACCTGCGTGTCGAGTCCATGTCGGAGGGACGCTGCGTCCAGACGCTGCACGTCGGATCCTTCGACGACGAGGGGTCCGTCCTCGCCGAGATGCACGACAGCTTCATCCCCGACAACGGGTTGACCATGACCGGCCGCCACCACGAGATCTATCTGAGTGACTTCCGTAAGACGCCGGAGGATCGTCGGAAAACGATTCTGCGGCAACCGGTTACAGGACGCAGTTAACCAACACCGGTTCGGGTGCGAGGGTGACGCCGAAGGCCCCGGCGACGCCGTCGCGGACATCGCGGGCCAGATCGAGGATCTGTTCGGCGGTCGCGCCACCCCGATTGGTCAGTGCCAGAGTGTGTTTGGTGCTCAACCGGACCGGAGATCCCGGGCCCGGATAGCCCTTGGCGTAGCCGGCTCGCTCGATCAGCCATCCGGCGGACAGTTTCACGCCGTCATCGGCCGGATACGACGGCACCGAGATGTCGCGACCCACGCGCGTGTGGATGCGTTCGAGTACCGCAGCGGCGTCGTCGGCCGAGATGATCGGGTTGGTGAAAAACGAACCGGCACTCCAGGTGTCGTGATCATCGGGGTCCAGCACCATGCCCTTGCCCCGGCGCAGCGACAGCACGGCATCGCGGACCGCGGCGGCGTCGGCGGACGAATCGCGCTCCACCCCCATGACATCGGCGAGTTCCCGGTACCGCAGCG
Organism: Gordonia sp. NPDC003950; assembly: GCF_053605205.1. Lineage (NCBI taxonomy): Bacteria > Bacillati > Actinomycetota > Actinomycetes > Mycobacteriales > Gordoniaceae > Gordonia > Gordonia sp. NPDC003950. Next base: position 22,036 of record NZ_JBSGIT010000010.1, read on the forward strand.
GCCGGCTCTGCCCGGCGTCGTCGAGCCAGAACGACACCGCGACGACGATCATGTCGTCGCGGTGCTTGAGCCGCGACGTGCGGTAGGCCAGACCGAGTTCGTTGGGCGAGACCCACCGCAGGGTGCCCGAGCGACGATCGAGAACGTGCACGCTGCGCAGGATGTCGGCGACCTCCACCCCGTAGGCGCCGACGTTCTGGACGGGGGTGGCGCCGGTCGATCCGGGGATACCCGACAGGCATTCGAGCCCGCCGAAGCCCTCGTCGACGGTGGCCGCCACCAGATCGTCCCAGACGACCCCGGCGTCGGCGGTCACGTGCGCGCGGCCCGATTCGCGGCCGGTGCCGAAGTCGATGCCGGAACTCTCGATGCGGATGGCGGTGCCGTCGAAGCCGTCGTCGCCGATCACCAGATTCGAACCGCCGCCGATCACCAGGGCGGGCTCGGACTCGGCGTCGGCACCCAGGATCTCCTCGACGACCGAACGGGTATCGGTGCAGCGGATCAGTGCTCGCGCCGGACCGCCGACCCGCAACGTGGTCAGCCGGGCCAGCGGGACGCTGCGCTGCAGCGGTGTCTCGGTCACGGCCCCACCGTAACCCGCGGCCCCGTCAAGCGGTCTGCCCCGTCGAGGGATCTGGGCCGTCAAGGGATCTGGGCCGTCAAGAGATCTGGTCCGTCGAGTAATCTCTCTGCCATGGCGAGCTCGCTCAAGCACTCGGTGTCCTTTCCCTTCTCCACCGCCCGGTACTGGGAACTCGTCTCCGACGAGCAGTACTGGCACGGCCTGCTCGAGGCCACCAACTCCAGCCACGGCAAGCTGATCTCGTTCCGGATCGACGGCACCGACGTCCACGTCGAACTGCAGCAGGGTGTGCCCGAGGACCGGCTGCCGTCGGTGGTCACCAAGGTCCGTCCCGGTGATCTGGAGATCCCGCGCACCATGACCTTCGGCTTCGACGGAAACGTGCTCACCGGCACCATGAGCGCGTCGGTGACCGGCGCCCCGGCCCACGTCGAGGGTGCTTTCACCGCCACCGGTGATCCGGCGAACGTCGACTACACCGGCAGTGCCAAAGTGGGCATCCCGTTCGTCGGCGGCAAGATCGAAACCGCCGTCATCGAGCAGTTGGTGGAACTCCTCGACAACGAGCGGGAGAAGACGGTGACTTGGGAGGCCGCTCACCGCTGACGTAACCTGACCGTTATGGCACGACGTCTCAGCTACTCCGCTCGCTACACCCATCCTGCGGAGAAGCTCTACGAAGCGCAGATGACCCGCAGGTACTGGGATGACATGATGGCGGGTTTCCAGATGATCTCCCCGCACTGCGAGGTGGAGGACTTCCGCGCTGATGAAACCGGCATGAAGGTGGTGCTCAAGCAGCACATCGGCCGCGACCAGCTCCCCGCGATCGCTCAGACCGTCCTGATGAAGGACATGGTGATCACTCGCGAGGAGACCTTCGGTCCGTTCGACCCGGACAACACCAAGGGTGACTACACCGCCTCCATCCCGGCCGGCCCGGGCAGCCTGACCGGCTGGCAGGAACTGTTCCCCACCGACACCGGATGCACGATCCGCAAGACGTCCGAGGTGAAGGTCTTCATCCCGTTCATCAACGGCAAGCTCGAGCAGCTGATGCTGGTCAATCTGGTGGACCTGTTCCGCGCCGAGGCGGAATACGCCAAGGACTGGATCGACAAGAATCTCTGACCGCAACCCCGCGTCGGGAAAGCCGGCCGGCCGCATCACCCGCGGCACCACCAACATCAACCGGCTGCGCCGGGTGGATCGGTGGATGGCGCACGACCCGGCGGTCATCGGCGCGCTGACCACGTCGCCGCGGCCCCTGGTCGTCGACCTGGGCTACGGTGCCCGCCCTGACACCTGCGTGGAGATGGCTCACCGTCTGCGCGCGGTGGCGCCCGATTTGGAGATGGTCGGACTGGAAATCGATCCGGACCGCGTCGTCCCGCCTCGTCATGATGTCCGTTTCGCCGTCGGCGGCTTCGAACTCGCGGGCCTGCGACCGCGTCTGGTGCGGGCCTTCAACGTGCTGCGTCAATACGACGAGGCCGAGGTCGGCCCGGCCTGGGCGCGGATGCAGGCCCGGCTCGCACCGGGCGGGCTCATCGTGGAGGGCACCTGCGACGAGATCGGCCGTCGCTGTACCTGGGTGCTGCTGGACGCCGACGGCCCGCGCAGCCTGACCTTGTGCTGGTCTCCCCGGCACTCCGACCGTCCCTCCGATCTCGCCGAACGGCTCCCGAAGGCGCTCATCCACCGCAACGTGCCCGGCGAACGCATCCACGACCTGCTCACCCTGGCCGATCGCTGCTGGGACAACGCCGCCGGGCACACGGTGTTCGGGCCGCGGGCCCGATGGGCGCAGACGTTGCGGTCGATGCGGGCGGCCGGTGTCGACGTCGCGATCAGCCGACGCCGCGTCGTCGACAATCTGTTGACGGTGCCCTGGGAGTGTGTCGCACCACACGGGTAGGTTGGCCGCATGCGCATCGCGATGGCCCAGATCAACTCCGGAACCGACCCGGCCGACAATCTCCGCGCTGTCGCCGACGCGACCCGGGAGGCCGCCGCCGACGGCGCGCGACTCGTGGTGTTCCCCGAGGCGATGATGTGCCGCTTCGGTGTCCCGCTCGGACCGGTGGCGCAGCCACTGAACGGTCCGTGGGCCACCGGCATCGCCGACCTCGCCCGCGAACACGACCTCACCATCGTCGCCGGCATGTTCACCCCCGCCGATGACGGCCGGGTGGCCAACACACTCATCGCCGCAGGCCCGGACGGCACCTGCACCGGCTACGACAAGATCCACCTCTACGACGCGTTCGGATTCAGCGAATCCGAGACCGTCGCACCCGGTGACACCGCCGTGAGCATCGACGTCGACGGGATCACCGTCGGACTGGCGACCTGCTACGACATCCGGTTCCCCGAGCTGTTCACCACGCTGGCCGCCGAGGGTGCGCAGGTCATCGTGGTGCCGGCGTCCTGGGGCGCGGGCCCCGGCAAGGTCGATCAGTGGCGCACCCTGGCGACGGCGCGGGCACTGGATTCGACGTCATTCGTGGTCGCCGTCGGGCAGGCGGTACCGGTGGCGGAGGCGGCCCGGAAGGCCAAGGCGCCGACCGGGACCGGACATAGCCAAATCTCAGATCCCTTCGGTAGCGTGGTCGCGTCATATCGGGGGGAGCGTCACATCGGGGTACACGACATCGATCTGGATGTCGTCACCACAGCCCGCGAACAGCTCGCGGTGCTCGCGAATCGGCGAACTTTTCACACCACTGCATCGCCGGCATCGCACAGCATCTGAGCGACACGGATCGAACGAGAACCGACTGGGGACCACCCACAGCCGAGAAACGCTAGGACGGAATGCATGGCCGACGAGACCGAGGGTCCGGGCACCGAACGGACTCCGCAGGACCCGGATTCGACGAAGAAGGTCGATCGCCCCACCGTTGACGAGGCGTCAGCGGCCACCGAACAAGAGACGTCAGCGGCCACCGAACAATGGGAACCGGCGTCGACGTCGCAGCACGCCCGGGCCTACTCCGACGTCTCGGCGGCCACGACCTCACCGGTCACACCACCGCCGGCGGCCGGATGGGAGGCGCCGACGGGGACCTCACGGTTCCCGACCGGTGAGAATCCGGTCGGACCGGAGACCGGTGCTGGGCCGCAGTCCACCGGTGTGGTGACGACATCCCCACGCCGCGGTGGGAAGGGCAAGTTCATCGCTCTCGGCGCGGTCGGGGTGATCCTCGTCGTCGTGATCGCGTTGGTTGGCACCGAACTGTTTCTGCGCAGCCGCGTGACCGACTGCCTGGAGAGCCAGTTCGGTTCACTGACCGGCCAGTCGACCAGTGTGTCGTTGAGCAAGAAACCCATTCTGCTGCAGAAGTTCTCGAACGACTTCCCGTACGTGCAGGTCGACACCGCCGACGACGGCTCCACCGGAATCCGGTTGCATGCGCGCGCCGACGGCCTCAGTCAGGACGGCGACGCCCTGAAGATCTCGTCGCTGTCGGGCACCGGATATGTGCCGTTCCAGCGGGTGATCGATCTGAGCGCCCAGCAGTCATCGAGCGGTGGCGGTGGCGGTAACGGCACCGGCGGATCCGGTGATCAGAATGCGCTCCTGCCCAGCGGCGCCGAGGTCACCTCGGTGGTCGGCAACTCCACCGACGGGACCGTCAAGGTCGATGCGACCGTGCAGGTCGCCATCTTCCCGGTGCCGGTCAGCCTGACCATCAAACCCGTCGTCGATCAGGGACAGGTGCACTTCCAGGTCGAGCAGGCCAACGCCTTCGTCTTCGGCATCCCCGCCGACTTTGCGCAGCAGTTCGTCGACGGTTTCGGTGACAGCCTGTTCGGTGACTTCACCAAGGAGATCCAGGTGCAGTCATTGAAGGTGACCGACCAGGGCGTCGACTTCGCCGTCTCCGGGACCGACGTCGACCTCACCGGCGCCACCACCAGCTCGGGTAACCAGTCGGAGGGCTGCTCGCTGACCTGACGCCCCAGGTGTGTCCGGCCACGTCGGTACGCTGGGAGATGTCCGATTCTCGAACCCCTCCCGGAGGCTCCCGTGGGACAGCTACTGCTCATCGCCATCGTCATCCTGCTCGTGGTGGGGGTGGTGGTGCTGTTCCAACAGCGGTCCGGTGCCGGCACCGCCCGCACCCTCGACGACGCCAAGGCCGACGCCCGGCAGGTCATCGAACGTCTCGGTGGTCAGGTGTACATGCTCGTCGGTGATTCGCCCGCGTCCAAGCAGGCCCTCGCCGACGCGTCCGAGCGGCTCACCGCGGCCGGCTCTCAGATCGATCAGGCGGCCAGTCCCGCGCAGGCCCGGCTGGCCAAACAGACCGCGATCGAAGGTCTGTACTACATCCGTGCCGCGCGCACGTCGATGGGAATGGATCCCGGTCCGGCGATCCCCGAACTCGACGGTCAGCGCAGCGCCGGCGCGGTGACCGAGGACCGCGCCATCGAATTCGAGGGCCGCACCGTGGCGGCCTCGCCGAAGCCGTCGTCGGCGACCCCCAACTACTATCCGGGCGGCCGGGTCGCGGGCCGTCCGGTGCCGGCCGGGTGGTATTCGGAACCCTGGTGGAAACCCGCACTGGTCGCCGGTGCGTGGGGTGTCGGATCGATGCTGCTGTTCTCGTCGTTGTTCTCCGGCATGGCCGGCGTCGGCTACAACGCCGCGGCCTTTGAAAGCGGTGCCGGTGATTACGGCGACGGTGGTAACGGCGACTACGGCGACGGTGGTGGAGACGCCGGGGGAGGGGACTTCGGCGGTGGTGATTTCGGGGGCGGTGGTTTCGGCGACTTCGGTGGCGGTGGCGACTTCGGCGGCTTCTGACGGTGCTCCGATCGGCTGTCTGATGCCGAGATCAGTTGAACACCACGGTCTTTCGGCCGTGCACCAGAACCCGATCCTCCAGATGCCAGCGCAATCCCCGTGCGAGAACCAGGGTTTCGATGTCACGGCCCTGCCGGACCATGTCGATGACCGCGTCGGAATGGTCGATTCGGGTGACGTCCTGTTCGATGATCGGCCCGGCGTCGAGGTCGGCGGTCACGTAATGGCAGGTGGCGCCGATCAATTTGACGCCGCGGGCGAATGCCTGATGGTAGGGGCGGGCGCCGATGAAACTCGGTAGGAAGCTGTGGTGGATGTTGATCGCCCGTCCGGCCCACGCCTCGCACAGTTCCGGCGGCAGGATCTGCATGAACCGGGCCAGCACGACCGCGTCGGGGGCGTAGCCGTCAACGATCGCCTCCACCTGATCGAAGGCCGCGCGCTTGGAGCGGGCGCTGGAGCGACCGTCAGGACCGGCGAACGGCACATGGTGGAACCTCACCCCGAAACGTTCGGTGAGCTCCTGCAGGTCCGGATGATTACCCACGACCGCCGACACCGTCGCCGGCAGCTCACCGCGGTCGGCGCGACCAAGCAGATCGGTCAGGCAGTGGCTCTCCTTGCTGACCAACAGGACCGCCGACTTGCGCTCGCCGGTGTCAGTGAGCTTCCACTCGGTCTGCGGGCCCCACTCGGCGGCCACCTCGGCGAACCGGGTGCGGACCTCGTCGAGCGACAGCGACACCGAGTCGGCCCGCACCGCCTGCCGGGTGAAGAACCAGCCGGAGTCCTCGTCGGAGTGATAGGCCGCCTCGGTGATCCAGCCGCCGATCTCGGCCAGGAATGTCGAGATCCGCGCGACGATCCCGGTCTGATCCTGGCATCCCAGGGTCAGGACGTAGCGGCGGTCGGTGGTGGCGGACACGGTCGGGGCGGGCACAGCGGTGGTCACGATCCTCAAGTGTGCCAAGCTCGACATCGTGACCACCACCGACCTCCGCCGTGACGACGTCGCCGCCCTCGTCGATCACACCCTGCTCAAGCCCGAGGCCACCCGCGCCGACGCGCGGGCCACCGTCGCCGAGGCCGCCGACCTCGGCGTCTACGCGGTCTGCCTGTCGCCGTCGATGCTGCCCATCGACACCGGTGCGCAGCGCAGCTGCGTCGTCGCCGGATTCCCGTCCGGCAAACACCATTCGCTGGTCAAGGCGGCCGAGGCCCGGCTGGCCGTCGATTCCGGTGCCGACGAGGTGGACATGGTCATCGACGTGGGGTCCGCGCTGGCCGGTGAGTTCGACGAGGTGTTCGCCGACGTGCTCACCGTGCGTGAGGCGGTCGGCGCCGACACCGTCCTCAAGGTGATCGTGGAATCGGCGGCCCTGCTCGAACTCGCCGGGGAGGTCACCCTCGTCGAGGTGTGCCGACGGTCGGTGGCGGCCGGGGCCAGTTTCGTGAAGACCTCCACCGGCTTCCATCCGGCCGGCGGGGCGAGTGTGCGGGCCGTGGAGATCATGCGTGCCGCGGTCCCGGACAGTGTCGGGGTCAAGGCGTCCGGTGGTATCCGGGACGCACGCTTCGCCGCCGAGCTGATCGCGGCCGGGGCGACGCGTCTGGGACTGTCGGGAAGTCGCGCGGTGCTCGAGGGATTCCCCGAGTAGGTCGTACGGCCGAGTCACTCACCCCGTCGAGTACCTCACCCGGCGGTCGCGAGCACGCGTCGTCGGACATCGGCCTGGATCAGGTCGGCGTTGATCAACGCGCCGGCCTGGACCCCGGCCGCGGCCGACGCGCCGACCTGTGCGGCGAGGTCGGCGGCATTGCCCGCCGCGAACACGCCGTCAACGGGGGTGCGGCCACCGAACTCCGTCGGGACGACCGTGCCCATCGGGTTCTCCTGCAACGTGCCGCCGAGCGATTCGTAGAGGCCGTCGCGCGCGACCATCCGGGGACCGACGACGAGCGCGCCGAGGCCGATCTCGCGGCCGTCGGCGAGGACGGCGGCCCGCAGCCTGCCGTCGGTCGAGTCCAGCCGGACGACGGGACCGGCGACGACGTCGATGCCGAGTGCCGCCAGTTGTGCGCGTTCGTCGGCGCTGGGCGTCGGCATACCCTGATCGATCACCGTGATGTGGTCGCTGAGCTGCGAGAACAGCAGGGTCTGATGCACCGCCATGGGACCGGTGCCGAGAATGCCGATGCGTGCCCCGCGTACCTCGTAGCCGTGGCAGTACGGGCAGTGCAGCACGTCGCGTCCCCACAGCTCGGTCAGGCCGGGCACGTCGGGGAGTTCGTCGACGAGGCCGCCGGCCAGCAGCAGCCGTCGTGCGGTGATCTCGTCGCCGGCCGCGGTCCGGGCGACGAAGCCCACCTCGCCGTCGACGGACGATCGGGTCACCGAGGCGACGGTGCCCTCGACGATGTGTGCGCCGTATCCGCGGGCCTCGTCCCGGCCGAGCCGAAGGAGTTCGAGGGGCGAGATGCCCTCGCGTCCCAGGAGGTTGTGCGCGCCGTCGGCCGGTGCGTTGCGGGGATGGCCGGCGTCGACGATGAGCACCGAGCGCAACGATCGGGCCAGCGCGACGGCTGCGGCCAGCCCGGCCGCGCCGCCGCCGACGATGAGGGCGTCGACGTGTGTGGGGATGTCGGTCTCGGATGTGGTCATGAGGGCTCCTCGTCGTGGGGTGTGTCGTGGGATGTGCGGGCGATCCAGACGAGTCGCCCGGTGCGGATGTGCAGATCGGTGCGGGTTGCGAGCGAGGCCGGGCCCCCGCCGAGCAGGTCGTCGACGGCGGCGAGATCCTCGGCGGCGAGGTCGTCGGCGAGGCCCGCGCGCACCCGGGCGAACCAGGCGTGGGCGTAGGCCCGGGTCAGATCGGTCGTCTCGGGGATGTCGATGGTGATCGTGTGGGTGCCGGCCATCGCGAAGCCGGCGTCGACGATGGTGCCGGTCCAGTCGGGGAACGAGTTGTAGCCGCGTCCGGCCATGATCGCCTCCATCCGGGTCTCGACGCCGGTGCCGTCGGGTGGCTCGGGCAGGAAACGTGGCTGATGCGGCATCTCGATCACCGCGAGGACGCCACCCGGGCGCAGGCGGTCGCGGGCCGCGCGCAGCAGTGCGGCGGGATCGGCGACGTGGTGCAGCGATGCCGACGCCCAGATGACGTCGGCATCACCGATGTCGGCGGGCCATCCGTCGTCGAGGTCGGCGATCACGATTCGCGCGGCGGGTGTGTTCGCGCCAAGTCGGGCGGCCATCTCGAGCGAGGCGTCGACGGCGACGATCTCGGTGCCGGGGAACGCGGCGGCCAGCGCGCGGGTACCGACGCCGGTGCCCGCGCCCAGGTCGACGACGACCTCGGGGGTACGCCGCAGCGCCGCGGTGATCAGATCGGTCACGTCGGCGAGATAGGACCCGACGACGGCCGCGTCGAGTTCCAGGAGTTCGCCCATGTCGTGGTCGGTGTGCCCGTGCCCGTGCCCGTGCCCGTGCTCGTGCCCGTGACTCTGTGCGTGGTGTTGGTGGTGATGTGTCCCCATGACTGCCACGCTAGCGGCGACTTGTCGATTCGGCATACACTCTTGCCCATGACGCAAGAAATGGATGAGGCCGAGATCGACGGGGCGGAGCCCGACGTGGGCGAACTCGACGACATCGACCCCGACATCGACACCGTCGTGCGGCAACGGATCCGCGCGATGCGCGTCGCCAAGGGCTGGACCCTCGACTCGCTGGCGCACCGATGCCACCTGAGCCCCTCCACACTCAGCCGCATCGAGACCGGACATCGTCGTGTCGCGCTGGATCAGCTGGTGCCGATCGCCCGCGCGCTGGGCACCTCACTGGACGTGCTGGTCGAGCCGGTCGCCGACACCGACGTCGTCATCCGCCCCGAACCCCACACCACTGACGGGATCACCGTGTGGCCTCTGTCACGGGATGCGACGCCGGCCGGGGTCGTGGTGGCCAAGATGCGGATGGACCCCACCGTCGAAAAGCATGCGCGGCAGCTGCGGGTGCATCCGGGTCACGAGTGGTTCACCGTCCTCTCGGGAACGGTCCGGCTGCGCCTGGCCGAACGGACGATCATCATTCCCGCAGGTCACGCCGCCGAGTTCGCGTGCACCGTGCCGCATTCCATCGCGCCGCAGGACGGTCCGGCCGAGATCCTGTCGATCTTCGACCACGACGGAGAACGGGCGCACCTGCGGGGTTCACCGGCATCCGCGGCGTCGCTCACCTGACTGCGATCACAGCTGGCAGGGAGCGTTTCCTCAGATCGGCTCGGTACGCTGGTTCGGTCATGACTACGTACCCGATTCCCAACCGCCGCACGGTTCTCGCCGCGGCCGGTCTGGCCACCGCCGGACTCGTCGCCGCCGCGTGCGGGCGATCCACCGACACCCCGGCCGCGCAGGAATCGCGGGAGCCGACGGTCAAGGTCACCTATACGCCCGCCCTCGACGATCCGGATGCCCCCAATCCCACCTCGACGTTCGAGGTGAAGGCATCCGGCGGCACGCTCAATCCGGACGTGAAACTGCTCAATCCGCGGGGTAAGTCGGTGGCGGGAACGTTGTCGGAGGACCGCACCACCTTCACCGTCAACGAACCACTCGGCTACGACACCACCTACACGTGGGAGGGCAGCGCCGTCGGCCAGGATCGCCTGTCGGTGCCGGTCGAGGGATCGTTCACCACCCTGGCCCCACAGACCCAGCTGAACCTGGTGGTCAACATCGCCGACGGCCAGGAGGTCGGGATCGCGGCGCCGCTGATCCTGAAGTTCGACGGCACCGTCACCGACAAGGAGGCCGTCGAGCGGGCGCTGACGGTGACCACCACCCCGGAGACCGAGGGTTCCTGGGCGTGGCTCGGCGAGGACAACGGGTCGCGTGTGCACTGGCGGTCGAAGGAGTACTTCGCACCCGGCACCAAGGTGCACATGACGGCCAAGCTCTACGGCCTCGATCACGGCGACGGTTCCTACGGTGCCGCCGACGTCACCAGCGATTACGTCATCGGGCGTTCGCAAATCGTCAAGGCCGAGGCGTCGTCGCATCAGATCGTGGTGGTCCGCGACGGGGCCACCCTGATGACGCTGCCGTGCAGTTACGGCGAGGGCGACCTCGACCGCAACGTCACCCGCTCGGGCATCCACGTGGTCAGTGAGAAGCACGAGGACTTCTACATGTCCAACCCGGCCGCGGGGTACTTCAACGTCCGTGAACGGTACGCGGTCCGGATTTCCAACAATGGCGAGTTCATCCACGCGAACCCGGAAACCGTTGGCGTGCAAGGATCGTCGAACGTCACCAATGGCTGCATCAATTTGTCGCTGGAGAACGCGCAGCAGTACTTCAACACCGCGATCTACGGTGATCCCGTCGAGGTGACCGGTACCCGCATCGACCTCTCGGAGGCCGACGGCGACATCTTTGACTGGATCTTCGACTGGCCGACCTGGAAATCGATGTCGGCGATCAAGGGCACCCCGCGGTCCTCGTCGGTGCCGGCCACCCCGCAGGGGGCGCCGTCGTCGGTGAGCGCACCCAACTGACGCAGCGCCCTGAACCCGCTATCCGGAACCCGCTATCCGGTCTTGACGTTGCGCCGCGCGGAGGCCTGATCGCGGGGCTTGAGCACGATCTGGTCGAGGTTCACATGCGGTGGACGTGACGCGACGAAGCCGATCACCTCGGCGACGTCGTCGGCCACCAGCGGGGTCAGCCCCTGATAGACGGCGTCGGCGCGTTCCTGATCACCGTCGAAACGGACCAGCGAGAAATCGGTCTCGACCATGCCGGGCAGGATCTCGGTGAGCCGGATCGGCTTGCCGAGCAACTCGAACCGCAGGGTCCGGTGCAGGACACCCTGCGCGTGCTTGGCCGAGGTGTAGCCCGCCCCGTTGTCGTAGGCCTCGATCGCGGCGATGGAGGTGATGGTGACGATCAGTCCGTCGCCGGACGCCTCCAGGGCCGGCAGCAGCGCCTTGGTGACTCGCAGCGTGCCGAGAACGTTCGTCTCCCACATCCAGCGCCAGTCGTCGAGGTCGGCGGAGGCCACCGGGTCGAGTCCTTTGGCGCCGCCGGCATTGTTGACCAGGACATGCACGGCATCCAGCCCGTCGACGAACCGTGCCACCGACTCCTCGTCGGTGACGTCGAGTTGCCTTCCGGTTCCCCCGATCTCGGCGGCCAGCGCCTGCACGCGGTCGACGCGGCGGGCACCGAGGACGACGTGATAGCCCTGTGTGGCCAGGGCGCGGGCGGTGGCCGCACCGAGACCGGAGCTGGCTCCGGTGACCACGGCGATGCGGCTGTCGGAGGTGGGTTGTGTGGACTCGCTCATGGTCGCCAGCTTACGACTCGGCGCCGATGGCACCCCTTTCGGTTCGGGCATGCCCTAGATTGATCTGTCATGCAGACGGTGATCCCGGCGACCCTGGCTGTCGGGACCTCGCCCGCGGCAACGGTTTTGCAGGCCATCCGGGTGGGTGCGCCGATCATGCGCGACACCCTGGCGCAGGTGAGCGGACTGTCACCGGCGACCATCAACCGACAGGTGACCGCCCTGACCGAACTCGGCTTCGTCGTCGAACGCCGTGATCTCGTGCACCACGGCGGGATCGGCCGGCCCAAGTATCCGCTGACGCTCGATCGCGACCGCCTCTGCGTGGCCGGGATGCATATCGGTGCGCGACGAACCCTGCTGGCGATCGCCGACCTCGGTGGGCGCACCCTCTACAGTCACGCGGTCCGCACCCCGCACGACGATCCGGACGCCGCTGCGAGTGCGTTGTGCGCACAGGTGGCCGAACTCGCCGAACGGTTCTCGGGTCGTCGCCTGCTGTGGGGTGGAGTGGCGATCGGCGGTCACGTCGACACCACGACCGGCGTCGTCGAACATCCGTTGCTCGGCTGGCGCCGGGTCGGCATCGGCGCGCGACTCGCCGACGCCCTCGGTGTCCCGGTGTCGGTGTGCGAGCACGTCCAGGCGATGGCGGCGGCCGAACTGCTGCTGAGTTCGCCGCACAGCGGTGGGGATCTGGGACTGTTCTTCTACGCGCGCGAAACCACCGGCATGGCGGTGACCGTCGACGGCCGGGTGGTGGTACCGAGCCGCGGCGCGGGATCGGTCGCCGGTGTGCCGGTGTCGGCCCCGGTCCTGTGCGGTGGACCCACGCGATTCCAGGACGTCGTCGGCGTCGAGGTCGGACGCCGCGCCGCGGTACGGCTCGGGCTCCGCGAGGATTCCTCACGCATCGTCGACGAGCGGGCCCGCATCCTCGGCGAGGTGGTGGCGCAGTTCCGTGACGCCGTCAACCCCGACTCGGTGGTCGTCGCCGGCGCGGCATTCGGCGCGCACCCGCAGGGGCTCGCGCCGGTGCAGGCGGCGTTCGACGCGGCGTCGGCCATCGGGTGGCCGCTGGAGCTCACCCCGTCCCGGTTCGGGCTGTCGGTGCAGGAGAGTGCGGCAATCGTGGTGGCACTCAGCGTCATCTACGCCGATCCGGTCGCCGCGATGTCGGTGCACTGATCGGCCGCCCGCGCAGCCGGCGACGTTCTGCCTTACCGTGTGGTCATGACAATCCCGCCACGTGACGTGGCCGCCTCGATGTCCATCTCCGTCACCGCCCCCACCGAACTCGAGATGCAGATAGCCGTCGCCCACATGCCCGGACTGAGCGTCGACGAGTCACTGGAGGTGACCGTCGACGGCGCGTCGGTCGACGTCGAGGAGCTACTCGACACCTACGGTGGCCGCATCCACCGCCTCTCGGTGGAGTCCGGGCTGGTGCAGGTCGACTACCGCGCCACGGTGCTGACCCCGGCCGACCCGGTGGCCGTGCAGATCACCGACCGGTCGATCTACCTGCGCCCCAGCCGATATGCTGAGGCCGACAAGTTCTTCGGCTTCGCCGCCGGTCAGTTCGATGCCTCGCTGCCCGACGGTGAACTCCTCAACCAGGTGACCGCCTACGTCGAGGACCGCCTCGATTACATCCCCGGTGCCAGCGATCCGATCGACGGTGCCGTCGACACACTGCTCGCAGGCGCCGGTGTGTGCCGCGACTACGCGCATCTGGTGGTGGCGTTGCTGCGGGCGCTCAACATCCCGGCACGCTTGGTGGCGGTGTATGCACCGGGCTGCGATCCGATGGACTTCCACGCGGTCGCCGAGGCATTGATCGATGGCGAATGGGTCGTCGTCGACGCCACCCGCCTCGCGCCGCGTCAGGGTCTGGTGCGTATCTCGACCGGACGCGACGCCGCCGACACCGCCTTCCTCGACAACCACAGCGGCTCGATCAACCTCGACTCCTATCAGGTGACCGCGGTGGTGCGCGGCGACCTACCCTTCGACGATGGATCGGAACGGATCCGCATAGGCTGAGCATCGTGCATGCGCTGACGTGTCCGATCTGCAACGCCCTGTCGGGATTCGCCAATCAGAACTGTCCGCAATGCGGCACCACCGTCGGTGTGCATCTGCCCAGCCGCACCCTGGTGGTGGCCTCCGAGGAGGGCATCGACATCGACGGGCAGCGCTGGGAGCGCTGCTCGAACTGGGATCGCAACGGCTGCAACTGGATGACGTTGTCGGAGGTGTCGGAGGAGAATGCCGGCCTGCGCGGCCTGTGTTTCCCGGATTCGTTGGTGCGGCGGCGCCCCGACCCCAGTGACACCTTGGCCAGCGAGAAACTCGCATCCACCACCTTCGATCTGCGGATGCTTGTCTTCCAGCTCGTCGATCTGGGGTTGCCGGTCGAACCGTACTGGCGGAGCAAGGGCGGCCTGGCCTTCGATCTGCTCTCCAGCCTGTCGGAGGGCCGGCAGGTCCTCATCGGCCACGCCAACGGCGTCATCACCATCGATCTCGCCGAGACCCTCGATGCCTACCGGGAACGGCTGCGCGTGCAACTCGGAGAGCAGTACCGCACGATGCTGGGGCACTTCCGGCACGAATCCGGCCACTACTACGAGAATGTGCTCGTCGAGACCGGGGAGGGCGCCGACCTCTATCTCGACAAATGTCGCGAGATCTTCGGTGATGAACGGCAGAGTTACGCCGACGCGCTGAAACGGCACTATCGAGAAGGCCCGCCCGACAATTGGCGGGACTCCTACATCTCCGAATACGCCACCATGCACCCGTGGGAGGACTTCGCCGAGTGCTTCGCGCACTACCTGCACATCACCGGCACCATCCACACCGCCCGTGAATCGGGGCTGATGCTCGAAAGCGATCAGGTGCGGTTCTCGATGGACCGCGACATCGTGCCGTTGGAGTCCTACGCCGATCAGCCCATCGAGAAGCTGCTCTACGACTGGAAGTGGTTGGCCACCATGTTCAATCGGGTGAACCAGGCGATGGGGCGGCGGCCGCTCTATCCGTTCGAGATCCCGCAGCCGGTGGTGCGCAAACTCGGGTTCGTGCACCGGGTGATCCGCGAGACGGCGAAACGCCATCCGGTCACCGACCCGCTGGTGACCACCGCGACGGTGCCGGCGTCGGAGTCCTGAGCCCGGGCGCCGGGTCTGAGCCGCCGGTCTCCCGAACTCAGCCGGCGACGGCCACCCGGCGACGTTCCGCGACGAGGGCGAGCACCGCCGCGACGTCGTGCGGGTCGCCGATGCGGTATTCGGCGGCAGTGTCGCCTCCGCCCACCTTGATGCTCACATCCTGCCCGTGCCGAAGATGTGCGAAGGCCTTCTCGTCGGTCACGTCGTCGCCGAGATAGATCACCACGTCGGCTCCGGTGCGTTCGCGCAGGAAGTCCAGCGCCAGGCCCTTGCTCGTCTTGATGACGGCCAGTTCGATCACGGCCTTGCCCTCGGTGGCCTCGACGCCGGGCCATGACGCAGCACCGCGGCGCGCGGCGTCCAGGGCGGCCGCCGCATCATCGGGGGCGGCGTTGCGCACGTGCAGCGCCGTGCTGATCGGCTTGGTCTCCACCGTTACACCGTCGAATTGCGCTGCGATGGAGGTGAATTCGTCGACGATCCGGTCGAGCAGGGCGTGTTGTCCGGCGGTGACGGGCTGCTCGAAGCCGGTGTCGAACTCGCTACCGTGACTGCCGATCAGGGTGATGTCGGCGTCGTCGCCGAGGCCCGAGCGGGCCGCGAGGTCCGACAATGCGCGCCCGGAGATCACAGCCACCCAGGTCCGCTCGAGTGCACTCGCCGCGCGCAGTGCATCGATGGATTCGGGCAGTGGAACGGCGTCCTGCGGGCGTGACACGATCGGCGCGATGCATCCGTCGTAGTCGCTTGCCAGCAGCAGCCGCTCAACGGTGGCCGCATCCTCCAGGACTCGGCGGACCTCGGCGGGGAGGTCGGTGGCGCTCACTGTTCGGACTCGGACCGGTCGGACCCGGGTTGCTCGGACGCGAAGGACTCCGAGTCGTCCGGATTCACCAGTTGCACACCACGATTGGCCGACGACGTGGTCTCCGCGGTGGCCGCCAGGGTGCCGAGGAAACTCTCCGCCCACTTGGCCACGTCATGGGTGAGGACCTGCCGACGCAGGGCCCGCATCCGCCGTCGACCCTCCTGCGGGGTCTGGACGACGGCGGCTTCGATGGCGTCCTTGACGCCGTCCAGGTCATACGGGTTAGCCTGATAGGCCGATCGCAATTCCGCTGCGGCGCCGGTGAATTCACTCAGCACCAGCGCGCCGCCCAGGTCGCTGCGGCAGGCCACGTACTCCTTGGCCACCAGGTTCATCCCGTCGCGCAGTGGCGTCACCAACATCACGTCGGCGGCGACGAAGAACGCGATCAGATCCTCGCGTGGCACCGGCCGATGCAGATACTCGACGACCGGATGGCCGACGCTGCCGTAGGTCCCGTTGATGTTGCCGACGAGTTGTTCGATGCCGGCCCGCATCTGGATGTAACTCTCGACCCGTTCCCGGCTCGGCGTGGCCAGCTGCATCATGACGGTGTCGGCTGCGTCGATGCGCTTCTCCGCCAACAACTCCGACAATGCCCGCAACCGGACGTCGATGCCCTTGGTGTAATCAAGGCGGTCGACGCCGAGCAGGATGGTCTTGGGGTTGCCGAGTTCCTTACGGATCTCGGCGGCCCGCTTGCGGATCTCCCGGGAGCGGGCCATCGTGTCGAGTTCGCTGGAATCGATGGAGATCGGGAAGGCGCCGACCCGCACCGTGCGGAATCCCACCTGCACGACCCCGAACCGGGACCGGACACCCACGGTGCCCTTGCTGGTGGCCTGCCCGGCCAGTCGGCGCGCCAGATAGAGGAAGTTCTGCGCCCCACCGGGCAGATGGAAACCGATGAGGTCGGCACCGAGGAGGCCTTCGACGATCTCGGTGCGCCACGGCATCTGCATGAACAACTCGACCGGCGGGAACGGGATGTGCAGGAAGAAACCGATGCGCAGATCGGGACGGAGCATCCGCAGCATCTTCGGCACCAGTTGCAGCTGATAGTCCTGCACCCAGACAATCGCCCCGTGCGCGGCAGCCCTGGACGCTGCCTCGGCGAAACGTCGGTTCACCTCGACGTAGGTGTTCCACCATTCGCGGTGATACTCGGGCTTGACGATCACATCGTGATACAGCGGCCACAGGGTGGCGTTGGAGAATCCCTCGTAATATTCGGCGATCTCCTGCGTCGACAGGGGCACCGCCTGGATGCCGATGCCCTCGACCTCCGGATTGTCGTCGGAGTCGGCGATCCCGGACCAACCGACCCAGGCGCCGGTGTGCGAGCGCAGGATCGGCTCGAGCGCGGTGACCAGACCGCCGGGGCTGCGCTTCCAGCGCACCTCACCGTCCGGGCCGACCTCCTTGTCGACGGGCAGCCGATTGGCCACCACCACGAACTCCGCCCCGTCCTCGGGAGAGTCCGAGTGACCGGTGTTCGACGATGTGCTGTTCGGCCCCGCGTCGGTGGAGGTCACGACTCAGGCGTTCTCGCCCGGCGCGATTCCCAGCATCGACAGCAGCATCCGGCACTCGTCGGCGTCGGTCGCGTAGGCGGCGACGACGCGGCGGGCGGAACTGGCTGTCTCGTCGGCCACCGGCTCCAGCTCTTCGTCGGCGATGTCGGTGGTCTTGGCTGCAGCCATCATGTCCCTTTGGTCGGGCCCCGGTTCGCGGGGCGGACGCGGTCTCGTACTCGTTCGTCTGTGGGCGTCACGCTGTGCTCTTCCTTATGCCAGTGTGGCGTACGCGACAACCTTGCCCATATTACCCGTTTGGCGAAGGGCGACGACGGGGCGTCACCACACGTTGCGGTTGCCGCCGCGTCGCCAGCGCGCCGGACGCGCCCAGGCGGGGGCGGCGATTCGTGGGCGGCGCAGGGTGCGGGCGATGAACTCGCCGAGCGTGACCCCCGCGGCGAGGGCGCAGCCGACGCCCAACGCGCTTGCCGCCCAGGTCAGACCTTCCAGGGTCTGTTCGTTGAGAATGCCGTACAGACCTCGGTAGACGGCCAGGCCGGGCAACAGTGGCGTGATGCCGGCGACGGCGACCACCAGGGGTGGAGTGACGGCACGCCGGGCGAGCAGACCGCCGAGCATGCCGACGCAGACCGCGGCCATCCCGGACCCGATCACGTCGCCGACCGGGATGAAGGAGGAGCCCGCCACCACGCCGACGCCGATCATCCCGGCGACGAACGCGACGGGCAGGGCGCGTCGCTCGGCATAGCTGGCCCACGCGAAGGCGAGGGCGGCCACCGCGCCGGCCGCGACCCGCACCGGGACGTCGACGGCGGCGAACTGGGTGGATGTGGTGATCGTCGGCAGGTAGAGACCGGTGGTCTCCAGCATCCGCAGGGCCATGCCGACCCCGGCGATGATGCCGCCGGTCATCAGCAGCAGTTCGAAGAACCGCGCGACCCCGGTGATCGGCGCACCGGTGATGGCGTCCTGCACCGACCCCACCAACGACAACCCCGACAGCAGCACCACGATGCCCGCGGCGATCACCTGCGAGGGCAGGATCTCGATGCCGATGCGCTCCCCGCCCTCGAAGACCAGCGCGGCCGGCACCACGGCGATGAACCCGCCCGCCACCTGCTGGAAGAACACCGGCGTCCCGATGCGGTTCAGCAGCCGATTGATGGTGACGGTGACACCGGTGGTCACGAAGGCCAAGAGAGCCACCAGCGGTCCACCGCCGAGCAGGACCGAGATCCCGGCCGCCATCAGTCCCCAGGCGAAGGTCGCCACCTTGTACGGGTACGGGTGGGGTGCGGCGATGATCGCATCGACCATCCGGTGCGCGGTCGACGGTGCGATCGCCGAATCCCGTATCCGTCGGATCAGCCGGTCGACCTGGGCGAGCCGGGTGAAGTCCAGCGAGCGGTACTGCACCGTCTGCATGGTGGTGATCGGCGGCAACGTCGCGCCGCGTCGGGCACTGACCACGATGGTGTTGTAGGTGACGTCGACGTCGACGTCGTCGAGCCCGTAGACGCCGGCGACGAAGCGGATCTGGGTGGCGGTGTCGATCGCGCCGGTGCCCGAATCGAGCAGCACCGCACCGATCTTGGTGGCCAGATCGAGCACCTCGGTGATGGCCGCGACGTCGAACCGGTCGATCGGCCGGCGCGGCGCGACCATGATGCTGCCGGGCTCGATCGTGTCGATCGTGGCCTGGCTGGTGCCGATGAGGCGTCGGGCGGCGCGGCGGATATACTCGCGCAAGCAATGCCTCCTTAGCTCAGTGGTAGAGCACTCGCCTTGTAAGCGAGCGGTCGTCGGTTCAATCCCGACAGGGGGCTCGGATTCGGCCCGTTCGGTGATCATGCCGGACGGGCCGATCATGTTGTGCGACGTTGTTGTCGCACCGCTGTGCGGCCTGCCCGGCGGCGATGTTTCACATCGTCCCGCGTGCAGCTGTGCGCGCGATTAGAGTTATCTCATGGCTTTCCATGTCGACTCCGAGGTCGGTCAGCTCAAGCAGGTCATTTTGCACAAGCCCGGGATCGAACTGCTCCGATTGACCCCGGCCAACGTCAAGAGTCTGCTCTTCGACGATGTGATGTGGGCGGAGAAAGCGCAAGAGGAACACGAACAGTTCCAGCAGATCCTGCGTGATCTGGGCGTCACCGTGTACCTGTACCAGGATCTTCTCGCCACCGCGCTGGCCCAGGACGGCGCCCGGGACGAACTCACGGCGGAGTTGGTCACCGAGACCCAGTTCGGTACCGAACTCGACGGTCCCCTGCAGCGACTCCTCGACGAGCGGGAGCCGGCGCAACTCGCCGAACTGCTCATCGGTGGGATCCTCAAGCGTGAGGCCGCGCCCTACCTGAAGGGTGTGTCCAGTCTGCTGCTCGACAGCCTGCACGACGACGACTTCCTGCTCGCCCCGTTGCCCAATCATCTGTTCCAGCGCGACAATTCGGCCTGGATCTATGAGGGTGTCAATCTCAATCCGATGGCCAAGCCGGCGCGGCAGCGCGAGACGATCAACTCGCGGCTGATCTACAACTTCCACCCGATGTTCACCGCGGAGGAGTTCGCGTTCTACAACGGCAACGACCCGATGCGCTACACACCGGCGACGATCGAGGGTGGTGACATCCTGGTGATCGGCAACCGCACGGTGATGATCGGGATGAGCGAACGCACCGCGCCGCAGGGTATCGAGGTGCTCGCCGAGAGCCTGTTCAAGGCGGGCACGGTCGACCGGGTGCTCGTCGTCGAACTGCCGATGGAGCGGGCGTTCATGCATCTGGACACCGCGATGACGCAGATCGATCGCGACGCGTTCAGCGTCTACCCGTATCTGCCCGAGACGCTGCGGTCCTACACACTCACCCCGCACGGTGACCAGGGACACTTCACCGTGACGGAGAACACCGAGTTGTTCGCCGCCGTCGCCGAGGCCCTCGGGGTGGACCGTCTGCGCGTCCTCAAGGCGCCGATCGACCGGCTCGAGGCGGCGCGCGCCCAGTGGGACGACGGCAACAACTTCGTCGCGGTCAGTCCGGGTGTGGTGATCGGTTACGAACGCAACGTCACCACCAACAAGTTTCTCGGCGACAACGGGATTCAGGTGATCGGACTGTCGAGTTCCGAGCTCGGCCGGGGTCGCGGCGGCCCGCGGTGCATGTCGTGCCCGATCGAACGCGACGCGTGATCGGGCGATGTCTGTGGTGTCCGATCCACCGTTGATCGTCGAGACGACGTCGGGGCCCTACCGCGGTGTCCGCGCGGGTGCGGTCGATGTGTGGCGCGGAATGCGTTATGCCGCACCGCCGGTGGGGGAGAACCGGTGGCGTCGGGCGCGGCCCGTCGACGCCCACGCCGAGGTGGTCGACGCGGACCGATTCGGTGCGGTGTGTCCGCAGCAACGACATCCGGTCATCGTGTTCGGTGACGACCCGGTGATGGACGAGGACTGCCTGTTCCTGAACGTCTGGGCTCCGGCGGTGCCGTCGGATTCGCCGCGGCCGGTGATGGTGTGGGTGCACGGTGGTGCCTATGTGTACGGATCGGGGAGTCAGCCGCTCTATGACGGGGCGCGGATGGCGGCCGAAGCCGGGATCGTCGTCGTCACCATCAACTACCGTATCGGCGCCTTCGGATTCACCGACCTGAGTTCGGTGATCGACGGAGCCGAACCCAACGCCGCGCTGTCCGACGTGCTGGCCGCGTTGACGTGGGTGCGCGACAACATCGCCGGATTCGGAGGCGATCCGGCGCAGGTCACCCTGGCCGGGGAGTCTGCGGGCGGCGGCATCGTCACCACCATGCTCACCGTCCCGTCGGCCCGCGGCCTGTTCCATCGCGCCATCGCGCAGAGTTCGCCCGCCACAACGGTATTCGACACCCAGCGGATGGTCGACGTCGCGCACCGGATTGACCGCGCGGTGTCGGGGTCGTTGGCCACCGCGTCGTCGTCGGCGGTGGTGACCGCGGGCATGCTCGCGTTTGCCCAAGTGCCGCAGAATGATCCGGGAGTGCTGGCGTTCGCTCCGGTGGTCGACGGTGACCTGGTCCCGCGGCATCCGTTGGACGTGCACCGGGCCGGTGAGGCGATGCAGGTGCCGCTGCTGATCGGCAGCAACCGCGACGAGTCGGCGGTGTTCCGGTACATGAAGTCACCGCTGATGCCCATAGACCTGTCGCAGATCCGGAAGATGTTCGAGCGCATCGCGATTGAGCAGCCGAACCTGTCGATTCCGGACGAGCGACGCATTCTCGGTGTGTATCCGCGACATCCGAAGGCCGCGGGCCTGGCGATTGCCCGCGATCTCGCGTTCCGGATGCCGGCGATCTGGGTGGCCCACGCGCATTCGGTTCGGGTTCCGGTGTACCTGTATCGGTTCGATTGGGCCCCGAGGATGTACAAGGTGCTTCGCCTCGGAGCCACCCACGGAACCGAGCTCAACTACATGTGGGGCAACCTGCCCACCGGATCGCGGGACATCACCTACAAACTCGGTGGGCGGTCGACGGGCGAGAAGGTCGCCGAGCGCATGCTGGATCGGTGGGGTTCCTTCGTGCGTGATGGCGTACCCGGCCATCGGGGTGGGACCGACTGGTCTGCCTTCTCGCCGGACCGGCGTACCTCGATGGTGATCTCCGCGCAGGACCGACCCGTCGACGGCCTCGACGATCGGATCGCGGCGGCGTGGGGAGATGAGGTCCTCGCCTTCCGATGACCGCGGCATGAGCCCGCGGTGACGTGAGTCACGTCCGGAGAAGTTGCCCCGGACGGTGAGACGTCGCTAATGTTCCGTCTCATTCGGTTCTCCTTACCGTGCGGTCAGGAGTCGGGGACCGGCCTGAATGTGTTTCGTCCGACGCGAATGATTCCGACACCGGGAGAACCTGTGCGTAGTGTGCTGCGGTCCATGCTGGCCGTCATCGTCGTCCTGTGTGCCATCGCCGCTGCGGCGGTGACCTCTGTCGCCGGTGTGGCCCACGCCGGTCCGCCGAACCGAACTCCACAGCTCGCCGAGGTGTTCAACGGGTATGTGGTCGGGACCTTCACCTCAGGTCGACTGGCCAGCCCGCAGGAGATCTTCACGCCGCTGGTGTCCGACGACCCGTTCTATGTCGAGCCACGACTGCGTGGTGACGAACGCCCCGGGACGCTGCTGAAGGCCAAGAAGGTCGACGTCCAGTTCACCGGGTTCCGGCCGGGGAATCTCGACGCCTACGCGCTGATGTACGTCACCCGCGGACTCCACGACGAGGCCGACATCAGCACCGGCATCCTGATGGTCCCGCGCGACGGTCGCGACAATGCCGACCGGCCGATCGTCGGTTACCAATTCGCCAATGACAGCGTCGGAGCCTACTGCCATCCATCGACGATGTGGACCGGTCGTGATCCGCTCGACGGTGCGACGTGGTCGGCGCTCGGACCGTTGGCTCAGATGTTCGGCAAGGGCTACGCCGTTCTCATCAGCGACGTCGGCAACAACGCCGATCCCGATCCGCATGGCGTTTTCGCCGGAAGGTTCGGTGGCAACACGCTTCTCGACGGATTGCGCGCCGCGATCGCTACCTCTCCGGCGGGGCTGTCGGCGTCTGCGCCGATCGCGTTGTTCGGCGTTGCCGGTGGCGGTGTCGGTGCGGCCTTCGCCGCCGAGAATGCGGATCGGTACGCGCCCGAACTGAATATCCGCGGGTCCATCCTCGAGGGTATGGCCGTCAATCAGCGTAACTTCATCCGCGCGTCGGACGGTTCCATCGGATCCGGGTTCGCCTTCGCGACGCTGTTGGGTCTGGAACCGCGATATCCGGAGATGCGGATCGACGAGAAGCTCAGCCCGGCAGGCAAAGCCCTCGCCGACGTGTTCCGCACACAGTGCCAGACGCCGGCATACTTCGGCACCCCCTTCCTGCCGTTGTCGGTCTTGTTCAACGGCCGGAACCCCGCCGACATCCCCGAGTTCCAGCATGTCTATCGCGACAATCAGTTGGGCACCAGGGCACCCAAGGCGCCCGTGCTGATCGCATCGTGCGCCCGCGACGACTCGTTCATGTCGCTGGTTCCCGCTGCCGACGCCCGAGCCCTGGCCGCGACGTACCGCCGTGGCGGCACCCGCGTCGACTATCAGCCCACCGACTGCAGCATGCTGACACTCCTCACCAACATGTACCGCTGGGGTACAGACCTTTTCGGAATGCAGACCATCGACTGGATGAGCGCTCGCCTGAGCGCCTGAGGGATGGGTATCGCGTGCTACGCACCCTCACTAGAGGGCCGTCGAGCTGCGATACCTGTTCCCGGCATTCACATTTCACTGTGGACTTGTCAAGGTACCGATGCGGTCCCGGCCGGAGCCGGGTGCGGGTTGGTTGGTCTGTTATCTATCTGTGGGCGAGGGTCTTACCCCGTTGGTCGAGCCCTTGCCCGTCGGTCGAGCCGTGTCGTTTCGACGGAGCTCAACGCAAGGAGGCCCCGCAAGCCAAGGCTGGAACCGAATCATCATGCCGCACCCGGAAATCCATCCAACGTCATGGTCCGGCGGTGATACGACCGCAGCCACCTGCGTTGCGGGTCAACACTTTCCGGTGGAATCAACCACGGGTGGTGATCGGCTCCCATGACGACGTCCCATCCGTTATGGTGGACATCGTCATGACAGGCCGAACAGAGCAAAGCGCCGTTCTCCACACATGTTTCGCCGCCGTCAACCCAGTGGACGATATGGTGCGCCTGGGTCCGCGAGGGCGGTGCTCCACACTTGATGCACCCCTTATCCCGGTGCGCCAGGGCGCGTCGTTGGGCCCGGTTGAACAAGCGGATGGTGCGCCCGAGCGATAGTGGTACCTCGTCTTTGCTGACGATCATGACGCCGACGGTGGCGTCGCAGCACAGTTTGCGGGCGGTGGCTTCGGTGACCGATCCCATGAACTGCAACGACGCCAACGATGGTGTGCCGGTGGGGATGGTGAGGTTGACCAACTCGGTGGGCATGCGTGGTCCGTCGTCGCAGTGCTCGCCTCGGGCTGCGTGGGCGGCGGTGTCGAGGATGATCTCCAATGCGTCGGCACGCATCTGACCCGCGGAACGCGGATCGCGGGATCCGTCGGGTTGGGGTCGTGGCGCCGACAACACTTCGATCGCCGTCCTCAACTTCTCCCCGAGTACGGCGTGCAGATCGCCGGTGACCGTGAGGCGTCCATCATCGGAATCGTGGAAGTCCAGGGTGTTGATCGAACGGTCCTCAGCGGCGGGTAAACCGTCGGTGTCATCGGCCTGCTGATTTCCTCGGCTTTTGGCGTAGTCGCGGATTTCGGCGGGTGTGAACCCGGCGGTGGCGTGCCCGAGGAGGGCAATGCTGTGGGCGTCGCGTTCTTCGGTGGTGACGGGCTCGCCGGATCGTTTCTCGATGTGCGCCAATCCTCGGACAATGGCGTCGGCGTGTTCGGCCGAGAGCGTGCCCAGCGCGGTGTGGCGGTGCACTCGCTCGATGTCGGGTGTGGTGCCCAGTCGGATCATGCGAGACGCCGAGGCCGGGGCGACACCCCATTCGTGTAGTAGCTCTTGAAGTTTGCGGCCCTCGTTCTCTGCGACCTTGAGGTGATCGCAGAGTCCGACAAGCACACTCGCATGATGGTCGACGAGATTGCGGATGAGCAGGATGGCGTGCAGTGCGTGCTTTGCGTTGTCGCGGGTGAGGCTGCGGTTGGTGTAGTCGAGTTCGGATAAGAAGTCGATGGTGGTGTCAAGTTCCCCCGGTGTCATGTTTACCACAGTACGCCGGATATCCGTTCGTGGCAAGGGTCAGTTTCGTGAATCCTGTTGCTGTGCATAACGTTTGGTCTGTGGATAACTCGTCGTCGACCGGACTTTTCTGTCGGTGGGGTGTGGTATGGGGCGTCGATTTCGCGGGAGGTGTTGTGGTGGTGAAGATTCCAGCGTTGGGTTGCGTGGTCTCGACTCGGACTTCGCTATCGCTCCGTCCGGCTCGACCGGCGGGATGGGGTCGGCTCGACCGGCGGGATGGGGTCGGCTCGACCGGTGGGGTGAGGTCGCCGCGACCGAAACTGGGTTGCTGTCAACGGAATCGAAAGCGCTGTCAACGGAATCGAAAGCGCTGTCAACGTAATACAGAGCGCTGTCAGTGATGAGGAGAGCGCTGTCAGCGTGATCCAGAGCGCTGTCACCGATATCGAGAGCGCCGTCAGCGAAGAGGCGAGCGCTGTCAGTGGCGACATGGGAACGGGTCCGGATTGTCGGTGCGGGCGGCTACAGTGGCGGCATGTCTCGAGTACGGCTCAATGGGTCATCAGTTCTGCACGACGGTGGGTTTCCCTACAGCGCGACGGTGTCGCCGGGGTCGCTCATCTTCACCGCGGGTATCAGTCCGCTCGATGAAAACGGCGCGGTCGGCGCATTCGGTGATGTGGTGGGGCAGACGCGGATATGTCTGGCGAACCTCGCGGCCGTGCTGGGTGAGCAGGGCGCCACGTTTGCCGACGTCGCCAAGCTGACCATCTATGTGGCGGAACGACTTCAGGCCGATCTCTACGTCGCGTGGGAGGCGGTGGTCGCCGAGTTCGAGACCGTTCCTCCGGCAATGATGATGGGTGTCACCGTACTTCCGTACGACGGTCAACTCGTCGAGATCGAGGCGGTCGCCGCACCGCCGCACGGGTGATCATGACGCGTCCCAGAGTCACCGACCGCGCCCGCCGAAACCGGTTGCTACGCCGCCACCGACTGGCCGCCGACACACGCGCGACGTCCGTCGTCGAGGCCGCCGAATCGATGGTCGGCCTGCATTCCACCACACCGTCGACCGTCTACCTCGCCGCGTGGGCGCGCATCGACGGATTTACGTCCGCATCGATGGACGACGCGCTCTACGTCGACCGGAGTCTGGTCAAGCAGTTGGCCATGCGCCGAACGCTTTTCGTGTTTCCTCGCGACCTCCTGCGGGAGGCGGTGGGTGCCGTGGGCCCCCGGGTGACGGCATCCGAACGCACCAACATGCTCCGCGATCTCCGCCGCAGCGAGTGGTGCACCGATCCCGACGGATGGATCGACGCGGCGCGCACGGCGGTCGCCGCCGAACTCGTCGACGGCGTCACTCTCACATCGTCGCAGATACGCGAGCGCCTGCCCGAGTTCAACCGGACGGTCATCGTGAGCCCGGGAAAGTCGTACGGCGGCACGAACCCGATGTTGCCGCGCATCATCAACATGATGAGTGCCGCGGGAGACATTGTGCGAGGACCCAATTCGGCGGGATGGCATATGTCGAGACCCTCGTGGTCGTCCATGCGGGATTGGCTCGGCGAGCAACTCGATCCGCCCGATCCCGCGACCGCGTATGCAGCGATGGTCCGTCGTTGGCTCGCGTCCTTCGGCCCCGGCACCGAATCCGACCTGGTGTGGTGGCTGGGTTCGACCAAGGCTGCGGTGCGGCAGGCGTTGGCGCAACTCGACATCGCCGAGGTCGAACTCGACGACGGCTCGGTGGGGTACGTCCTCGCCGAGGACGTCGTCTCGCCCGACGACGATGATCTCGAACCCCAGGCCGTCCTGCTGCCGGAACTGGATTCCACCACGATGGGTCACAAGATCCGCGACTTCTACCTCGGGCCACACGGCGAGCACATCTTCGATCGCAACGGCAACGGCGGCCAGACCGTGTGGTGGGACGGTCGCATCGTCGGTGGCTGGTACCGCGACGACGACACGAGCATCCGGGTGCATCTCTTCGAGAAGCTGCCCGCCGGCGCTCGTCGCGCCGTCGACGATCGGGCGGACGAACTGGCCACTTGGCTCGGTGGCGCCCAGATCCGGCCCGGCTACCCGGCCCCGTTCGTCCGCGGATTGCGAGAGCAGCGATGAGTTCTGCGATCCGAACCGGTCGGTCTCTGTACGGGGCCGCGGTTGTCACGCCTGCGGCCACCACGCATCGACGGTGAGGAGTCCGCCATGAACGACCAGTTGTCCACGCCCAAGAACCCGCAGGCGATGCCGCCGGTGGTCGATGACGCCGCCTGGCGCACGGCCCTCGACGACCTGCGTCGCCGGGAGAAGTCGGCCACCCGCGAACTCGACGCGATCGCCGCCCAACGACGACGCATGCCGATGGTCGAGGTAACCAACCACACCCTGACCGGCGCCGACGGCCCGATCAGCCTGGCCGAGATCTTCGACGGCCGATCCCAGCTGATCACCTACCACCACATGTCGAATGACGGCGCAGAGTTCCAGTGCCCCGGCTGCACCGGATACACCTTGCAGTTCACCCGGCTGGAGTTCCTCGACAACTATGACGCCCGATTCGTCATCGTGACCAACGGCCAGATCGACGAGGCGCTGGCCTACCGGCGTCGCGTCGGCAACCGGATGGAATGGTTCTCCGCAGCCGGCACCACCTTCGGGTCCGAGGTCGACGCCGCACCCGGCGAGGGATTCGCGATCAACGTATTCCTCCGCGACGGCGACCGGGTCTACCGCACCTGGCACACCAACGGTCGCGGCACCGAACAACTCGGTCACAGCTTCGCGCTGCTCGACGTGCTGCCGTGGGGCAGGCAAGAGGAATGGCAGGACTCGCCGGACGGTTGGCCGCAACGACCCACCTACTCCGGCTGGGCGGACTCGGCCGACATCGCGCACTTCTACGGAGAGGACTCCTGATGACCACCTCCCAAGCAGCCGAGACCATGGTCGTCTCGCGGTTCGTCGACGCCGCGCCCGAGGACGTCTTCGCGTTGCTGCGCGATCCGACGAGACATCAGGACACCGAGCCGTCGGACTGGGTTCGTGACGCCGTGGACACCGCCTCGCTCACCGAGGTCGGGCAGATCTTCGCGATGAACATGTACTTCGACAAGGCCGACGGGCACTACGTCGTCCACAACCGCGTCAGCGAGATCGTTCCCGACACCGACATCGCGTGGCTGCCGGGCGAGATCGACGACGCCGGTCGACACCGCCCCGGTGGATGGGAGTGGCGCTATCACCTCGCATCGGAGGCCGACGGCACCCGGGTCACCCTCACCTACGACTGGTCACGGACCCCGGAATCCGTGCGCGCCGACATCGGCGGCATGCCGCCGTTCGGACCGGAATTCCTGGAGAAGTCCCTGGCGGCGCTCGACGCCGCCCTCACGGCAGGCTGACGGCCGGCACCCGGACACACTCATCGCCGCAGGTCAGACCTCACAGATAGCTCCCAGTCAAAGTCCAGGCTCATGGCAGACTGGAGGTGTGAGGTGATAGGCGTGAATGAATCTGGCCAGGGAGCGAAAGTCCTCGTCGTCGACGACGAGGCGAATATTCGTGAGTTGTTGTCGGTGTCGCTGAAGTTCCAGGGGTACGAGGTCGAGACCGCGGCGGGTGGCCCGGAGGCGATCGACCGGTGCCGCAACTTCAAACCGGACGTCCTCGTCCTTGACGTGATGATGCCGGGAATGGACGGATTCGGGCTGCTGCGCCGACTCCGCGCCGACGGTATCGCCGCACCGGCGCTGTATCTGTCGGCCAAGGACTCGATCGAGGACAAGATCAACGGCCTCACCATCGGCGGCGACGACTACGTCACCAAACCGTTCAGTCTCGAAGAGGTCGTGGCGCGTCTGCAGGTTCTGTTGCGGCGCAGCGGGTTCGACGAGCGCGAAAGAGACCTCGCGGGTCACCTTCGCCGATCTCGAACTTGACGACGAGACGCACGAGGTGTGGAAGGCCGGCAAGCTGATCTCGCTGTCGCCGACCGAGTTCACCCTGCTGCGGTACTTCATGGTCAACGCCGGCACGGTCCTGTCCAAGCCGCGCATCCTCGACCACGTCTGGAACTACGACTTCGGCGGTGAGGTAAACGTCGTCGAATCCTATGTCTCGTACCTGCGACGCAAACTCGACTACGGCGTCACACCACTGATCCACACGCTGCGCGGTGTCGGATATGTCATGCGGGAGCCGCGGTGACCGCTGGCCCGAGCGCCACGGTGCACTCCGGTGCACGAGGCCCGGCGTCGCACGTACGGTCCGGCACGGCATCCGCATCGAGCGCGGCGGCGGCAGCCCCGACTGTCACCGGGGCGAAACGCCTCCGCGGCGTGCCGCTGCGGATCTCGCTGGTCGGACTGACCCTCATCCTGGTGGCCGTGGGACTGCTGGTGTCCGGAATCGCCGTGACATCGGCGATGCGCTCGGATCTCATGTCGCGCACCGACCAGGGGCTGGTGTCGGCGACGGAGGGGTGGGCCAAACCCCGCAACCCCGACATGGGTTCCTCGCAGGGACCGCCGATCGGTCCCCGCCGTCCCCCCTCGCCCTACTTTGTGATGACGACACTCAATTCCGGTCTGGTGATCTCCAACGCTGCCGACTTCAGCGCCGAACCCGATGTCTCCGGCCTGACGGACTCCAACGTGGCGCCGACGACCGTCGACTCCGTCGGTGACGGGCCGCAGTGGCGCGTGGTCAAGACCACCGGACCGGACGGCGCGGCGATCGTCGCGACACCCCTGACCGACGTCAACAAGACCTTGTCGCGATTGATGTGGCTACAGTTCGGGATCGGGGCGGCGGTCGTCGCGGTGCTCGGCGTCTTGAGTTATCTGCTGGTGCGATCCAGCCTGCGACCGCTGCGCCGCGTGGAGGAGACCGCCCACGCGATCGCCGCCGGCAACCTCAACATGCGGGTGGCCCCCGGACCGCAGAACACCGAGGTGGGCAGTCTCTCGGCCTCACTCAACACGATGCTCGGGCAGATCCAGCACGCGTTCGCCACCACCGCCGCGTCCGAACAGCAGGCCAGGCAGTCCGAGGAGAAGATGCGACGATTCGTCGCCGACGCCAGCCACGAGCTGCGGACCCCGCTCACCTCGATCAAGGGTTTCGCCGAGTTGTACCGGCAGGGCGCGGTGTCCGACGCGGGCGACGCGATGCGCCGCATCGACGACGAGGCGGGCCGGATGACCCTCCTCGTCGAGGACCTCTTGATGCTCGCCCGGCTCGACGCGCAACGTCCGCTGCTCTCCGAACCGGTGGACATGCTGATGCTCGCGACCGACACCGTGCAGGCCTCGCGGGCGGCCGCGCCGGATCGCGACATCCGGTTGCAGGTCATCCCATCGGCCGAACCTCCTGTGGTGCTGGGTGATTCGGCCCGGCTCGTGCAGGTGATCCGCAATCTCGTCAACAACGCGGTGATGCACACCGCCGACGACGCATCGATCACCGTCGGAGTAGGCGTCGACGAATCCCCCACCGGCAACGGCGATGTCGTGGTCACCGTCGCCGACACGGGGCAGGGCCTGAACTCCGATGAACGTGCACGCGTCTTCGAACGCTTCTACCGCAGTGACAGCTCACGCTCACGGGGTGAGGGCAGCGGTGGCAGCGGTTTGGGGTTGTCCATCGTCGCCGCACTCGTCGGTGCGCACGGAGGTCGCGTCGGCGTGGACTCCACGCCCGGATCGGGTGCCTGCTTCTGGGTGCGGCTGCCGCGCCTGGCCGACTGAGGTGGCGGTTGCTCAGATCAACTGCCGTAGCCGGGCGAAGTCGGTGAGGTCGTCCCGGAAGCGGTCGAGGGTGACCAGCGTGTACATCCCGTCGATCTGACGGTCCGCCCAGAGTTGATGGATGCGACGCAGATCGGCCTGACGTGACTTCCAGCCGATCCCGTCGATCACCGCCAACACGAGTTGGCGTGGCAAACGTACCTCGGCCATCTCCTCGATCTCGCGGACCGCGTCGGTCAGCTTCGACCCGGTGGAATCGAAACCCTTTGCCGCGACCACGATGTCGGGTCTCGACGGATCGCCGACGATGAGATCGGCCGGCGCGGTGCGTCCGTTGCGGCCGGAGAACCGGGATCGCGTCGTGTAGTCGAGGCCGAGGTCGCGGGCGATGTCCTCGATCTCGTCTTCGATCCGGCGGCCCGACGCCCCGGCCCGGGTGGCCGTCAGGCGGGTACCCGCGCGGGCGACGAGTATGTCGGCGAAGGAATAGGTCCGGTGCATCTGCGCCGCCAGCATGCGGACGAGATCGAACTCCTCGTCGAGCCAGGTCACCAGTTCGACCGGACGGCTGCGCGCCAGGCCATGCCAGCCGGACGTGTCGAATCGGTCGCGCAGCACATTCTTCAGCTTCTCCTGCGACAGTCCGATCGCCAGACCCAAGACCGGGACGTCGCCGGGATTCTCCCGGACCCACGCGGCGAGGCCGGCGATATCGGTGTCGAGGAGTTCGCCGAGACCGGCCGTGGCGGCCGCGATGTGCTCGGCCTCCGGCGTCGACGCCGTCGGGTCCACGTGAGACGTCAAGCGTCCCAATGTCTTCAGGTACTCGTCGAAATCCGGTGCGTCGGCCATCGCGGTCAGTCGCGTCCGATGAAGAGGTACTCGTTGACGTCGCGGCGGGTGGCGGCGGCGTGCGTGCCGAAACTGTACTTGTGGTCGATCGCGATCACCTCCACCGACGGTTTCACCTTGCCCAGCAGGTCGGTGATGCGATCGGCGTCCGGCAGGGCGTTCGACGAATAGGACAGCACGATCGCGCCGGCGTCCTGGAAATGTTCGAACGTCCGCACCAGGGCGTCCTCGATGGTCCGCTTGTAGGCAAACGGGGTGAACCGCTTCGGCAGTTTCTTGGTCTTGGTGTTCTCCATGATGGTCATGCCCTGCCAGTACGCCGACAGACCCTCGAGGAAGTGATAGCGCTTGATGTAGTCGTTGTCGTCGGTGGGCGGGGCGTAGGGCGGATCGAGATACACCAGATCCGGGGCGCCCCCGAGGGCCGCGGTGGCGTCGAAGTCGAAGACATCGCCGCAGGAACTGTGATGGCGCAGACCGTTGCTGAACACCGTCGCGTTGTACTCGGCGGCCGACCGGAGACGGAAATGATCACGTAACGACATCCGCAGATCGCGTCGGCCGTCGGCGTAGCGAGTGGAATCGGTGAAGGTGAACACGCCGCGTGGCTGTTTGCGTGCCGCCGAGAGCACCAGCGCCGCGATGGCCAGGTCGCGTCGATAGCCGCGCAGCCGATCGATATGCGACCACGCCGAATCCAGGAAAGCGCGGTCGTCGGCGTCGAAGTAGAGGCCGTCGAACGTCGAGGAGATGAAGTCGCGGTCGTCGGCGGGGGGACCACAGATCTCCTCGATCAGATCGGGTTCGAGCCGCACCGAGGAGTTGGCGACCGTCGCGCGCGTGATGATGTGCGGAAAGTTCAGGAAATCGTTGCTGGCCACAGCAAAGCCCTGCGCCTTGAGTAGGTACGAGACGACACCGGAGCCGGAGAACGCATCGACCGCCGTCGCGCCGCCGATCTCGGCGAAGGCGCGTTCGAGGTGCGGGAGCAGTCGGTACTTCGAGCCCATGTAGCGAAGCCGCGGGAAGCGCTGCGCCGCATCGACGATGTCGACGGAAGCGGCGGGCGCACCACGGGCGGGATCGAAGGCTCGGCGACTCACAGCACACAGGATGTCACGGACCTCCGACAACAAAAGATCAACACGTCGGTGAACTCCGGTCGTCGTGGTGAGACGAACGCCCCGAACATCGGCCCCAACACCACTGTCGGTGGGGTGTCCGGCCCTAGACTGTGGGTCATGTCGTCGGTATTCACGAAGATCATCAACGGAGAACTGCCCGGTCGATTCGTCTGGCGTGACGGTCAGGCCGTAGCCTTCCTGACCATCGAGCCCGTCACCCCCGGCCACGTGCTGGTGGTGCCGCGCAAAGAGGTCGATCACTGGGAGCAGATGGACACCGCGTCCTTCACCCACCTCGCCGACGTCGCGCAGAAGGTGGGCCGTGCCGTACGGGAGGCCTTCGACGCACCGCGCATGGGCCTGCTGATCGCCGGCCTCGAGGTACCGCACGTGCACATCCACGTGTTTCCGGCGTTGAGCATGGACACCTTCGATCTCGGCAACGCCCGCAAGGACATCACCCCGGAACAACTCGACGCCGACGCCGACAAGATCCGGGCGGCCCTGCGCGCCACCGGCTACACCGAATACGTCGACGACTGAGGCGAAGCCCCGCGGCTCACCTGATCACTGACAGCGCTCACCTGATCACTGACAGCGCTCGGTGATCCCGCTGCGTGGCGCTGTCAGCACCGTCGAGAGCGCTGTCAACGGTGGAGAGGGCGCTGTCAGCGATGCGGCGGGCGCTGTCAGCGCGCTACACCGTCCGGTGAATCAGTAACGGCAACACCGCGGTTGCGCCGGACTCCCGGAGCAGTGCGGCCGCCAGGGTGATCGCCCAACCGGAGCGGGACTCGTCGACGACGAGCAGCACCGAACGGCCGGCGACCTCGGTGGGCGCCGGCCCGAGATGGTCATGCCAGTACCCCGCCTCGACGGTGCCGGGGGCATCGCGCGGCGGCGGGTCGCCCAGGCGCACCGGCAACGACGTGCCGTCGCGCTTGCCGACGCGACACAGGTACGCTGCGACGTCCTCGGCCAGGGATGTGCCGCCCAGGCGCAGTGAGCAGATGACCTCCGGGCGCAGACCCGATTCGCGACCCCACGCCGCCAGCGTGGCGACCGCCGCATCGCCCAGATCGGCCACCGCCTGCTCGTCATGATCGCGGGCCGCGGCCAACAGATCCGTCCATTCGGGCGCATCGGCGTGCGCCAGCACCCGCCCGGGTTCGGCGGCCGCCGCCGCCGCGATCCGTCCGCGCCGCCCGAAGTCGTTCTTGGCCGGCCACATCTTGCGTGGCTCGAGCACCTGGGCCGCTTGTCGTAGCGACGCGGTGATCGACCGGATCACGGTGGCGTCGACATCCGCGGTGAGCGGGTCGGTGAGATGTCCCAGGCACACCGAACACCGGCCACACGGCTCGGCCGCCGGATCGTCGAGTGACTCGGTGAGCAACTGCATGAGGCATCGACGGCCCGCCACGTAGTCGCGCATGATGTCGGCCTCGCGGCGTCGAACGGCAAGCACACCGTCGTAGTGCGCGGCGTCGAAGGTCCAATCCCGCCCCGTCGCCGACCATCCGTCCGGGCCGCGTTCGGTGGCGCCGTCCACTGCGAGTTGCTTGAGCATCAACTCGATTCGGCCACGACGCTGACCGGTCTGCGCCTCCAACGCCACCACGCTCATCGGTTCGGGCGACGAGTTCAACGCGTCCAGCACGGCCGCCATCCGCGTCGGCTCCGGAATGGTCGAGGTGGCAAAGTGCTCCCAGATCCGCGCGTCGGTGGCCGAGGCGAGCAGCATCACCACCGCGTCGTCGAGCGCACGCCCGGCGCGACCCACCTGCTGGTAATAGGACACCGGCGACGGCGGCGAACCCACATGGACGACGAACCCCAGATCGGGTTTGTCATATCCCATCCCCAACGCCGAGGTGGCCACCAACGCCTTGATCTCGTTGCGCAACAACGCATCTTCGAGTCGATGACGGGTATCGCCCTCGAGTTGCCCGGTGTAGGCCGCGACCGGGTAATCGTCGCCGTGCACCGCGCGGATGGCGCCGACGAGGCGATCGGCGTCGGCGACGGTGAGCACATACACGATGCCCGACCCCGGCAGCTCCGGCAGATACTGCGCCACCCAGCCATACCGCTGAATCGGTGACAGTCCGTCGATCACGTTCAGATGCAACGACTTCCGCGCGAGGGAACCACGCAACACCAACGTCTGCCCACCGAGTTGCGCGGCCACATCCGCGGTGACCCGCTCGTTGGCGGTGGCCGTGGTGGCCAGCACCGGTGTCGCCGGATTCAGCGACTGCAACACATCCGAGACGCGCCGATAGTCGGGCCGGAAATCGTGGCCCCAGTCGGAGATGGCATGAGCCTCGTCGATCACCAGCAAACCCAGGCGCCCGGCCATCGCGTCGAGCACCCGCCGCCCGAATCCGGGATTGGCCAGCCGCTCCGGTGACACCAGCAACACGTCGATCTCGCCCGCCCGCAACGACGCCTCGATCTCATCCCACTCGTCGATATTCGACGAGTTCAGCGTCGCCGCCGTCAACCCGGCTCGCCCCGCCGCCGCCACCTGATCACGCATCAACGACAACAACGGCGAAACGATGAGAGTCGGCCCGCTCGCTGCGCTCCCGGCGCCGGGCAGAGTCGGCCCGCCCGCCGAATCGCGCCGGAGAATCGCGGTGGCCACCCAGTACACCGCCGACTTCCCCCACCCGGTGGCCTGCACCACCAGCACCCGGGCCGCCGGCCGGGTGGTCAGCGCGGTGATCGCCTCGAGTTGGTCGTCCCGCAGGCGCGCGTCCGGACCGGCGAGGCTGGTGATCACGGCATCCGCGATGGCAGCGGCGGTATCAGACAGTGCGGTTCCCGACATGCGCCTAAATCTATCGTCATGCTCCGACATCGCCCTGACCTGCGGGGATCGGGCATCGTGGGCGCCGTTCGACGCTGGTGGCGGCTCACAGGAGACTGGCAGCTTCGGCGCAGAGTGGCCCCAGGGGGCGAGCCCAAGCTTGTAGCCATGACCACAGAAGCGCTTCCGCAGGCCGCCGCCCCGATCACGGTGGTCGCCGACAGTTCCGCACCAGCTCCGGTCCTCGACATCGTCGTCCCCGTCTACAACGAGGAACTCGACATCGCCGAGTGTCTGCATCGTCTGCACGAACATCTCCGCGTCAACGTGCCGTTCGCCGCGCGGATCACCGTCGCCGACAACGCGAGCACTGACTCGACCGTCGCGATCGCATCCCACATCGCCGACGAACTCGACGGCATCCGCGTTGCGCACCTCGACGAGAAGGGGCGCGGCCGGGCACTCAAGGCCGTGTGGAGCCGCAGCGACGCGCAGATCGTCGCCTACTGCGATGTCGACCTGTCCACCGACCTCAACGCGTTGATGCCGTTGATCGCGCCGCTGATCTCCGGACACTCCGACGTCGCCATCGGCACCCGACTGTCGAGGGACTCCCGCGTGGTCCGCGGCCCCAAACGCGAATTCATCTCGCGTTCCTACAACCTCATCCTGCGCACCACCATGCGGGCGAAGTTCTCCGACGCCCAGTGCGGATTCAAGGCCATGCGCACCGACATCGGGCGGCAGGTGCTGCCCTACGTCGAGGACACCGGCTGGTTCTTCGACACCGAACTCCTGGTGCTCGCCGAACGGATCGGGCTGCGCATCGCCGAGGTTCCGGTCGACTGGACCGATGACCCCAACAGCACCGTCGACATCGTGTCCACCGCGGTCGAGGACCTCAAGGGATGCGCCCGCGTCGGCTATGCGCTGAGCACCGGCCGGCTGCCGATCGCCGAACTGCGCTCCACCATCGGTCGGGAACGTGCCCCCGGACCCGCCCTCGACGGCGTCCCGCACGGCATGGTCGGTCAGCTCGCCCGGTTCTGCGTCGTCGGAGTCGCCTCCACCGTCGCCTACGCCGTTCTATACCTGCTCCTGCATTCATTTCTTGGCGCGCAGGTGTCGAACTTCGTCGCGCTCGCGGTGACGGCCATCGCCAACACCGCGGCCAACCGCCGGTTCAGCTTCGGCGTCCGTGGACGTGAGGATGCGGTCAAGCACCAGTTCTTCGGCTTCGGTGTCTTCCTGTTCGGGTGGGCGGTCACGTCGCTTTCGCTGGTCGCACTGCACTACTTCGCGCCCGACGCCGGTAAGCACATCGAACTGCTCGTCCTGGTGATCGCCAACCTCGTCGCCACCGCCACCCGATTCGTCGGGCTACGGTGGGTCTTCCGATCACACATGCACCGCCCCGCGCCGCAACCGGCCCAGTGAGAGAGATGATGAGTCAACCCGATTCACCCGAAGAGTCCGACAATTCCATCGCCACAACCGAATCGGCAGACGTCACCGAAGATGCCGCGGCACCGGAGAGTTCCTCCCGGGGCCGTGGCCCTGTTTCGGTGCCCGCCGATCCGCCGACGCTGTGGAAGTGGTTGTCGCTGGTCGCCCTGATCGTCGGCACCGCGCTGATCAATCTCTGGAACCTGTCGATCAACGGCTGGGCCAACTCGTTCTACGCCGCGGCCATCCAGGCCGGCTCGCAGTCGTGGAAGGCCTGGTTCTTCGGCTCGTCGGATATGGCGAATTCGATCACCGTCGACAAACCGCCTGCGTCGCTGTGGATTCCGGGTATCTCCGTGCGGATCTTCGGCCTTAACAGCTGGGCGATGCTGGTGCCCAACGCCCTGATGGGTGTGGCCGCGGTGGCGTTGCTGTACTGGATGACCCGCCGGTATCTCGGGCACTGGGCCGGCATCCTCGCCGGTGTCGTTCTGGCGTTGACGCCGGTGGCGGCGATGATGTTCCGCTTCAACAATCCCGAGGCGCTGCTGGTCCTGCTCATGGTGGCGGCGACCTGGGCATGTCTTCGGGCCTGTGAGGACGGTCGTCTGCGCTGGATGATCCTGACCGGCGTCTTCGTCGGATTCGGTTTTCTCACAAAGCAATTGCAGGTGATGCTGATCGTGCCGCCGCTGGCGCTGACGTATCTGGCATTCGGGCCGGGCGGGTGGCTCAAGCGGGTGTGGCATCTGTTGGCCGCGCTGGCCGCGATGATCGTGTCTGCCGGCTGGTGGATTCTCACGGTCGAGTTGTGGCCGGCGTCGTCACGTCCGTGGATCGGTGGCTCGCAGAACAACTCCATCCTCGAACTCACGTTGGGCTACAACGGTTTCGGTCGTCTCAACGGGAACGAGCGGGGCAGTGTCATGCCCGGTGGTGGGAACCGTGGGTACGGTGCCTACGCCGACGGAATGGGCGGAATGGGCGGTCCCGGTGGATATTTCCCCGGCGGTCCGGGCGGCCGCGGCGGCCCGGGTGGCGGAATGTGGGGAGAGACAGGCATTCTGCGGATGTTCGAACCCGCCCAGGGTGGACAGATCGCCTGGCTGATCCCGAGCGCGTTGATCCTCGGCATCGGCGCTCTGGTGATCATCGGTCGCGCCGCGCGTACCGACATGCGCCGCGCCTACCTGTCGGTCTGGGGCCTGTGGCTGATCGTGACGATGGCCGTCTTCAGCTTCATGGCCGGCATCTTCCACAGCTACTACACCGCGGCACTGGCGCCGGCGGTCGCCGCCGTGCTCGCCGGTGGCGGTGCCGTGGCCTGGCGCGCCCGGGCCACCCTCTGGGTGCGAATCCTGCTGGCGGCGGCGGTCTGGTTCGCCGCCATCTGGGGATTCGTGCTGCTCGACCGCTCACCGGACTTCGTTCCGTGGCTGCGGTGGATCGTACTGTTCCTCGGTCTCGTCGGCGGCGCGGTCATGCTCATCGCGCATCGCGCCTACCTCGGTGCGGTCGCGGTGGCGCTGTCACTCATCGCGGCGCTCGCCGGACCGCTGGCCTACACCGTCGACACCATCACCACCGCCAAAGAAGGCTCGATCATCTCGGCCGGGCCGACCGTCGAGGGCGGTGGACCGGGCGGCTTCGGCGGACCCGGGCGTGGCGGTAACCGCTGGACCGGGGGCCAACAGAACGGGAGCCAACAGAACGGGAGCCAACAGAACGGGAGCCCACAGAACGGGGGCCAACAGAACGGTCAGATGCCGGGCATGCCGCCCGGCGGCTTCGGCCAGGGCCAGATGCCCGGCATGCCCGGTGGTCAGGGTGGCCAGGGTCAGGTGCCCGGCGGCTTCGGCCAGGGCCAGATGCAAGGCAACCAGATGCCCGGTGCAACGGGCCAGGGCGGCGGCTACACGGGTATGGGCGGCATGAACGGCCCGGCCGGCGGCCTCCTGATGGGCTCGAAACCCAGCGCCGAAATGGTCTCGACGTTGCAGCGCAACGCCGATCAGTTCACCTGGGTGGCCGCCGCGATCGGATCCAACACCGCCTCCGGCTACCAACTCGAGACCGGGTACTCCGTCATGCCGATCGGCGGCTTCAACGGGACCGACCCGTCGCCGACGCTCGCCCAGTTCCAGAAACTGGTGGAGGAGAAGAAGATCCACTACTTCATCGCCAGTGGTCGGGGCATGATGGGAGGCGGCTCCGAGGGCACCTCGTCGCAGATCACCGAATGGGTGGAGCAGAACTTCACCTCGTCGATCATCGACAACGTGACGTTGTACGACCTGACCGCGCCGAAGTGATTGGCTAAAGTGCCGATGTGGCACTTCGAATCGGGCATCGTCTCACCCGCATGACCGGTCGCGACCCGCTCCAGGAGGAGCGGGCCGCGACCGGGTTGGAACTGTTCTACGACCTCGTCTTCGTGGTCATCTTCTCCCTCGCGGGCACCCAGATGGCCCACTACCTCGCCGAAGGGCACTACCGCACCGCGGTTTTCGGCTACGTGCTGTGTACCTTCGCGGGCATTTGGGCGTGGATCAACTTCAGTTGGTTCGCCTCGGCCTTCGACACCGACGACTGGTTCTTCCGGTGCGTCGTGCTCATCCAGATGGTGGGCGTGGCGATCCTGGCACTGGGCGTCGCCCCCGTGTTCAGCTCGATCGATCACAACGAGCACGTCGACATCAGGGTGCTGGTCATCGGCTACGTGGTGATGCGCGTCGGACTGCTCACCCAGTGGATACGTGCCGGCCTGCAGAGTCCCGAGTATCGGAAGACCTGCTTCACCTACGCCACCGCGGTGCTCGCCGCACAGATCGCCTGGGTGATCGTCGCGATCATCCCTCTCGCACTGTGGCCGACCATCGTGGCGATCCTGGTCTGTGCACTCATCGAACTGATGGGCCCGGTGATCGCCGAGACCCGCGTCAAGCCAACCCCGTGGCATCCGCATCACATTGCCGAGCGCTACTCCCTGCTGACGATCATCACCCTCGGTGAGGGGATCGTCGCGACCGTCGCGGTGTTGCAGGCAGTCGTCGAGGAACAGGGGTGGTCGGTCGAGGCGGCGGTGTTCGGACTCGCGGCGATGGTCGTGACCTTCGGCATGTGGTGGATCTACTTCACCGTTCCGATCGGCGACGCCCTCCATGCCCATCGGGACAAGAGCTTCGGCTTCGGCTACGGCCACCTGATCATCTTCATGTCGGCGGCGGCCACCGGAGCCGGATTGGAGGTGGCCGCACTGTGGAGCGAGCACGAGGCCAGCATCTCCCCGGGTGCGGTGGTCGCCTGCGTGGCGGTGCCGCTGGGCATCTACTGCCTCGGCATGCTGACCCTGTACAACTACCTGCTGCCCTTCGAGCCGGTCACCGTTGTCGGTGGGGTCAGCGTCCTGGTTCTTCTCGTCGCCGGGGTGTGGATGGCCGCGGCCGGTGTCTCGCTGATCGCCGCGGTGGTGGTGATCGCGCTCGCACCGGTGTCGATCGCGGTGATCGACGAGATCGCCGGGGTGCCGCGGCGGGCCCACGCCCTGCGTGACATCGGCGTCGACGTCGAATGACGCCGGCCGCTAGAGTCATGGACGTGCGCGTACTCGTGATCGGCTCGGGCGGCCGCGAACATGCCCTGCTCCTGCGACTCGCCGACGACCCGTCGGTCACCGATCTGCATGTCGCGCCGGGTAACGCCGGTACGGCGACGGTGGCCACCAACCACACCGTCGATGTCACCTCGTCCGACGATGTGGTGGCATTGGCCACCTCGATCGCCGCCGACCTGGTGGTCATCGGCCCCGAGGTTCCGCTGGTGCTCGGCGTCGCGGACGCGTTGCGGGAGAACGGATTCGCTACCTTCGGTCCGTCCCGGGAGGCGGCCCGGATCGAGGGCTCCAAGGCCTTCGCGAAAGACGTCATGGCCGCTGCCGGGGTGCGCACGGCGCACGCCGAGACCGTCGACAACCCGGCCCACCTCGACGCCGCCCTCGACCGCTTCGGACCGACCTGGGTGGTCAAGGACGACGGCCTCGCCGCCGGGAAGGGCGTGGTGGTCACCGCCGACCGCGCCGCCGCCCGCGATCATGCCGCCGAATGTCTCGAGAGTGGGCACCCGGTGCTGCTGGAGAGTTTCCTGGACGGTCCCGAGGTCTCCCTGTTCTGTCTCGTCGACGGGGAGACCGTGGTCCCGCTGATCCCCGCGCAGGACCACAAGCGGGTCGGCGACGGTGACACCGGACCCAACACCGGTGGCATGGGCGCCTATACGCCGCTGCCGTGGCTGCCCGACGAGGTCACCCGGCAGATCGTCACCGACGTCGTCGAGCCGGTCGCCGCCGAGATGGTGCGACGAGGCTGTCCGTTCAGCGGGCTGCTCTATGCCGGCCTGGCGATCGGCGCCGACGGCCCGGCCGTGGTCGAATTCAACTGTCGTTTCGGCGATCCGGAAACCCAGGCGGTCCTGGCATTGCTGAAATCCCCGCTGGGACAGGCGCTCAAGGCGACCGCCTCCGGAACGCTTGCCGACCTGCCGCCGCTGGAATGGGCCGACGGGTCCGCGGTGGTCGTGGTGATCGCGGCCGAGAACTACCCGTCGACGCCGCGCACCGGCGACGTGATCACCGGTGCCGACGGCGAGGGAGTTTTGCACGCCGGTACCAAACGAGACGCCGACGGAGAGGTCGTCTCCGCCGGCGGTCGTGTGCTCGGGGTGGTCGGGGTGGGCGCCGATCTGGCCGCGGCGCGGGCGCAGGCCTACGATCGGGTCGCCGGGATCAAGCTCCCCGGTTCCCATTTCCGGACCGACATCGGCCTGGCCGCGCTGGAGGGCCGGATCTCGCTGTAGTCGTCCGACCGGGCACCGTCGGCGTCGACCTGCTCACACGGCGGAGACTGTCGGGACCTCGAGCGCGCCGATGCGCGAGTTCGAGGTCGAGCCACCGTCGACCCCGAAGCGGGGACGGTGATTCCGCAACGATCGTCGATGACAGTGGGTCGATGGTGATGGTGGGGCCGAGTTCGGGCGTGAAGCCGAAGATCTTGCCAAAAGCGTTGCGGAACAGCGGAATATGGTTGCCCCGATGACTTTCGGGTACTTCGATTCCGCTCAGCCAGGTGTCGACGACTCCGGCGAAGCCGATCTCCCGCCACCTGTCGAGCATGAGTTGCGGCAGACGGTCACCGAATTCGTCGTGGTACCGCCGGGGAACCGGACGTGGATCGATCGGATCTCCCCAACGGGACAAGAGCTCAGCAACTCCGAAGGCACTGGCTGTCTTCCTTCCCGCCGGGTTGACGTCGTGCAGACCCCGGACGCCGTCGACGGCCGGGGATGGATTCCCCGGCCGTCGACGAACATCGTTGACCGCGTGGTTATCCGCCGATTCCGGCGGATTGATGCCGGCCGTCGCACCACTGCTCCGGTGGGACCGTCGCGCGGACGTCGTCGACATGTGCGCCGCAGCCGTCCCAGGTGATCTTGCCGCAAACCGCACATCGCACCGGGTAGCACATGTCAGGCGCTCCCTTCGGCCACCGGAACCCCGGCGTCGAGGGTTGCGATCGCCGCACGCAGCTTGGTCGCGGCGTCGGCGGCCACCTCGGGCAGTCCGGGTGCGTCCCGCAACTGCACCATCAGATCCGGGTTCATCGCCTCGACGATGACCGATCCCGGGTTGGTGGTGTCGTCGCGGACGACGACGTTGCAGGGCAGCAGCAACCCGATCTGCCGGTCGGCGCCCAGGGCGCGATGGGCCAGCGGCGGATTGCACGCACCGAGAATCAGGTAATTCTCGATGTCCTCGTCGAGTTTGTTCTTCATCGTTGCGGTCACGTCGATCTCGGTGAGGACACCGAAACCCTGTTGTGCCAACGCTTCCCGGGTGCGGGCGACGGCCTCGGCGAAGCCGGTGTCGGGCAGGGTGGTGGCGATCGCGATATCCATCGGAACTCCTACTCTCTGGATGGGCTCGCCTCAGGCGAGGGCGAGGAACAGTTTCTCAAGCTGTTCTTGGGTCATGGGCTCACCGGTGGCGTCGTCACCGGTGAGGCACTCGCGCAGGCCGGTGGCGACGATCTTGAAACCGGCGCGGTCGAGTGCCTTGGAGACCGCGGCGAGCTGGGTGACCACGTCCTTGCAGTCCCGCCCGTCTTCGATCATCGAGATCACACCGGCGAGTTGCCCATGTGCCCGGCGCAGTCGGTTGAGAACCACTGCGATTGCTTCGTCGTCGCCTACCATTGGCTGACCTTTCTGTCGTGCTGACTTGCATCCATCATACCCCTTGGGGTATGACTACCGGTCGCTCTGCATCAGTGGCTGAACGAGATGTTGGGCAGGATGCGGTTGAGCCAGCGCGGGGTCCACCAGGCGCCATGTCCGGTGATCCGGAGCAGCACCGGCAGCAGTACCAGGCGGATCAGCGTGGCGTCGAGCAACACCGCCACACCCAGGATGATGCCCATCTCCTTCGGTGGGAGCGGATCGGCCAACGCGAAGGTGAAGAACACCGCCACCATGACCGCCGCCGCGGCGAAGATGATGCGTCCGGAGTAGGCCAGACCGTCGATCTGGGCGGACCGCGGATCACCCGACTTCTCGTAGTGCTCCTTGGCCGTGGCCAGCAGGAAGACGGTGTAGTCCATGGCGATGGCGAAGATCATCGCGAAGAAGAACACCGGACCCCAGCCGTCCAGGAAGCCCTGGGGCTCGAAACCGAGCAGTCCCGCGCCGTGGCCGTCCTGGAAGATCAGCTTCGCGACGCCGAAGGCCGCGGCCGTCGACAGCAGGCTGACCAGGGTGCCCAGCAGGGCGATGACGGGCGCGCGCAGTGCGATCAGCAGCAACAGGAAGCCCAGGGTCAGGATCACCGCGACGATCACCGGGAACCAGTCGTTCAGCGCTGTCTGCAGATCGATGTTCTCCGCGGGGGCACCGCCGACCAGGGCATCGGCCGGCACGTTCTCGCGTAGCCGGGACAGGATGTCGTTCATCGAAGCATCCGACGGATCGACCGACGGAATGGCCTGCATCATCGCGTATCCGGAACCGTCGGTAGCGTTCTGGGGCGGGGTGACCATGGCGATGCCCTTGGTTTGCGCGGCCGCGGCGGCCGTCGCCGCGGCATCGGCCTGCGGCACGACGATCTGCAGGGCGCCGGGTGCTCCCGGACCCATGTTCTCGGCGACGATCGCATAGCCCTGGCGCACCGGGGCGCCGGAGGGGACGACGTTGATCGACGGCATCGCGACCTTGAGACCCAGAACCGGCAGCGCCAGCAGGATCAGGATGGCCAGCGAGACGACGGCGAACGGCCACGGATGACGATGCAGCAGTTCACCCCACTTGCCGAACAGGTGCGAGCGATGCTGTTGCTTGCGGGCCCACGGCAGTGATCCGGCGTTGACCTTCGGGCCCAGGGCCGCCATCACGGCGGGCAGCAGGGTCATCGTCGCGGCCAGGACGAAGATCACCGCCAGCATGATGCCGACCGCCATCGTGCGCACCGCGGGTGCGGGAACCAGTAGCACCGTCGACAGGCTGACCAGGACCGTCAGGCCCGACAGCAGAACCGCCTTACCCGCGGTGTCCATCGTCTCGGCGGTCGCGTGCTTCGGGGTGTCGTGATAGACCATCGCCGCACGGAACCGCGACACCATGAACAGCGCGTAGTCGATTCCCAGGGCGAGGGCGAACATCATGGCAAAGTTCATGGCCCACACCGAGATCGGTGTGACGGTGTTCAACAGGACCAGACCGCCGGCCGAGGCGACCAGCCCGGCGATGGTGAGCAGCAACGGAAGTCCGGCTGCTACCAGGGAACCG
The DNA here is from genome assembly GCF_053605205.1 of Gordonia sp. NPDC003950. NCBI lineage: Bacteria > Bacillati > Actinomycetota > Actinomycetes > Mycobacteriales > Gordoniaceae > Gordonia > Gordonia sp. NPDC003950. The sequence continues at coordinate 66,936 of NZ_JBSGIT010000010.1, forward strand.
AATGCGACGACCATGATCGCCAGGGTGATCGGCCAGGAGAACATCTCCGCCTTGATCATTGCCTCGTGGTTGGCCTTGTTGAAGTCACTCCACAGCGCCGACGCCCCGGTGGGGTAGACGTCGATTCCGTTGCCGGACAACGCCGTCAGTGCTTCCTTGTGGTCGTCGACCGCCTTGACCATGGCGTCGGTGTCGGCGTTCGCGCCGATGATGACCACTCCGGTGTGCTCGTCTTGGCTGATCGTCATGCCCGGCTGCGGCGCGACGACCGCGGCGAAGCGCGAATCACTGTGTGCGACCTCGGTGATCTCGGCGATGACCTGCTGCACCGCGGGGCTCGAGATCTGCTGGTCGTCGGAGTGGATCACCACCTGGACCGCGGCCGAGGAGTTCCCGCCGAAGTGCTCCTGGGCGAGATCGCGCACCGCGACCGATTCCGACCCGTTGGCCTGCCATCCGGCGCCGGCCAGCGAGCTGAACACACTCGGTGCGGCCGCACCGAGTCCGATCACCAGGATCGCCCACACCGCGAACACCCAGCCGCGGTGGGTGGCGGTCCAGAGACCGAGCCGGGCCATCGGGCCGGGTGATGATGTCGTCGGGGTCGACGTCCCCGACGGCTCGGGTGCCGTCGGCGGTGGTGATTCGTCGAGCTCTTTGCTGGTGGCCACGTTCTCTCCTCACGAGCATACCCATGGGGGTATCGGATGGGTGTGGCCAACATACCCCTAGGGGTATCAAAACGGCAAGCCCAAGCCCGTACCTCGGACATGCGAGGGGAGAACGCGGCGGAGCGGGAAGCTCTGGGCCGATCAGGCGGACAGTTCTGCGGCTTCGGTCAACCCGCGACCGGCGCGATCGAACCACAGCGGGGTCACCGCGCGACCGTCGGAGACCAGGCACATCGACGCGCCCGGTTCGGTGACGTCGAAACGGTGGGTGGCCTCGGCCGGTCCCGGCGTCTGCCACCGGATGTGCCATCCCCGACGTGCGGCGAGTCCGTGGACCGCGACCCGGTGATCGCCGACCTCGACGTCGGCGAGGAGATCCGGCAGGGCCGCGACGAAGTCGGCGAAGGTGGGTTCGGGTAGAGCGACGTCGGTCAGCAGGACCACGTCGCGGCCGCCGTCGGGACGGACGACGCACATGTCGGGACCACGTCCGAGGAGCTGCACGGCCACCGCGCCGAGCGTCGTGCCGAGGGTGTCGAGGACGTTGCCGGTTGGGTGCTGCGGCGGCCCGATGGGCATCTCCGGAACCGACATCGCGGTGAGCCCGAGTCGTTCTGCGGCCCGGCGCAACTCCGCGGTGGACAGGTCGGTCGGACCCGCGTCGACGGCCCAGCCCCAGCGGGCCCTCGATGCGTCGGAGGCCAGCGTCGCCACCAGCGAGGCGTGCGTCTCGACGAGGCGCCGCGGGTCGTCGACGGAGGTGAAGACGACCCGCGTGCCGGTGAATGTCGCGGTGCACTCGCCCAGTTCGCGTGCCAGGAAGGCGTCGAACATGTCGCGTCGAAGCCGCGCGTACCAGGCGCCGCAATCGGCCACCGCGCGCAAACCGTCCAGATGCATGCCGCTCACGCTAATGCGCGTGGACCCGCCGCGGACCGGCTGTCGGGTGATCAACCGACCGGCGTCCGGGACGTTGCGCGGGCCGCGGATCGAGGCGCGGATCCACGAAAAGGGCGCAGTGGCGCAGATCACCCTGGCAGCATGGTCGCCATGACATCGGCGGCCACACCGAAGGGGACGAGGCGACGGTCTCAACTCATCGAGGCTGCCGGTTCCCTGCTGCTCGAGGGCGGTTTCGACGCCGTCCGGCACCGTGCCGTGGCCGATCGTGCCCAGATGCCGCTGGCATCGACCACCTACTATTTCGCCTCTCTCGAGGAGTTGATGGCCGAGGCCGCTCGTCAGGTGACGCGGGACGCCGACGAGGCGATCGCCGCCCGGGGTGCGGCGGTGACCCGTCGCCGACGCGGCGTCGGCGCCACCGCGGAGGTGCTGTCGGAGGTGTTCGTCGGCGTCGACACCCCGATCGAGGAACTCGCGGCCCGCTACGAGTTGATCACCCTCGCCGCGCGCTACCCACGACTGCGTGAGGTCGTCGAGGAGCGTCGGCAACACGTGTCGGCGTTGCACGGCGAGGTGCTCGAGAAGTCCGGGCGGCGATCGGAGCCGGAGCAGGTGCGATGGCTCATCGCGGTGGAGGATGGTGCGGTCGTCGGGACGTTGGGCTCCGGTGCCGAATCGCCGTTCGCGGCCGCACGCGCGGCACTCGGCGGTGTCGTCGATATCCTGGCACCTCGAAGATGAAGAGCAGCAACGATTGTCGTCGGGCACGGTGGCCGGGTCAGGGGAGGACATGGGAGAAGGTATGACGTATCGGATGCGACGGTGGGCCGTGACGGCGATGGCGGCGGCGTCGGTGGCCGCGGCCGGTTTGATCGGCGCCGGATCGGCGGCGGCGGCCCCGTCCGGGCAGGTGGATGCGGGTGTCCCCTTCTCCTCGGCCGTCTACGGCACCGGCTGCACCTATCAACTCGTCGTCCCGGTGAACGCGTCCGGAATGGTCTACTTCTGGGAGCAGGGCCAGGGACAGAAGCCGCTGTTCATCGGCAAGGCACAGGCCCACCAGCTCGTGGCCACCGTCGACTGGATTCCTCGGCACCAGGGCAAGCGCACGCTCTATGCGGTGCAGAACGGCGTCAAGGGTCCCGTTGTGACCGCACCCGTGCATCAGGGCTACGGCTCGGGCTGGGCGTGCTTCGCCCTTTAGTACCGCCGTGCTTCGCCCTTTAGTACCGCCGTGCTTCGCCCTTTAGTACCGCCGTGCTTCGCCCTTTAGCACCGCCGTGCTCGCCCTGTAGTGCAGCACTGCGCTCGCGGTTTCCGCTGATCGCGGCGTCGACACCAGAAACCACATACCAAACACCAGACACTAGACTGTTGACGTGCCGAAACCCGTCATCAGCAATGTCCTCGCGAGCCGCTACGCATCGGCCGATCTCGTCGAGATCTGGTCGGCGACCAACAAGATCGCGGCCGAACGCCGCCTCTGGATCGCCGTGCTGCGGGCCCAGCGCGACCTCGGCATCGACGTACCCGAGACGGCCATCGCCGATTACGAGCGGGTCGTCGACGACATCGACCTCGCATCGATCGCCGACCGCGAACGCGTCACCCGCCACGATGTGAAGGCGCGCATCGAGGAGTTCAACGCCCTGGCCGGGCATGAGCAGATCCACAAGGGGATGACCAGCCGCGACCTCACCGAGAACGTCGAGCAGCTGCAGATCCTGCAGTCCCTGCGGTACGTGCACGCCCACGGTGTCGCGGTGCTCGCACGCCTCGTCGAGCGGGCCGCGGAGTACTCGACGGTGGTGATGGCCGGACGCAGCCACAACGTCGCCGCGCAGGCCACCACCCTGGGCAAGCGATTCGCGTCGGCCGCCGACGAACTGATGATCGCGCTCACCCGGCTCTCCGAGCTGATCGACCGCTATCCGTTGCGCGGCATCAAGGGGCCGATGGGCACCAGCCAGGACATGCTCGACCTGCTCGACGGTGACGCAGGCAAACTCGCCGACCTCGAATCGCGGGTGGCCGGGCACCTCGGATTTGCGCGGTCGTTGACCTCGGTCGGCCAGATCTACCCGCGGTCACTCGACCACGACGTGGTCTCCGCGTTGGTGCAGGTGGCCGCCGGGCCGTCGTCGTTCGCCCACACCATCCGCCTGATGGCCGGCCACGAGCTGGTCACCGAGGGTTTCCAGCCGGGGCAGGTGGGGTCGTCGGCGATGCCGCACAAGATGAACACCCGCTCCTGCGAACGCGTGAACGGACTGCAGGTGGTGCTGCGCGGCTACGCCTCGATGGCCGCCGAACTCGCCGGCGCCCAGTGGAACGAGGGGGACGTCTTCTGCTCGGTGGTGCGCCGCGTCGCACTGCCTGACGCCTTCTTCGCCATCGACGGCCTGATGGAGACCTTCCTGACCGTCCTCGCCGAGTTCGGTGCCTATCCGGCCGTGATCGCCAACGAGCTCGACCGTTACCTGCCGTTCCTGGCCACCACCAAGGTGCTGATGGCGTCGGTGCGCGCCGGGGTCGGCCGCGAGGCCGCCCACGAGGCGATCAAGGAGAACGCCGTCGCCGTGGCCCTCGCGATGCGTGAGGAGGGTCGCGAACCCGACCTGCTCGACCGGCTCGCCGCCGACGACCGCATCCCGCTCGATCGGGCGCAGCTCGACGCCCTGCTCGAGGACAAGGAAGCCTTCGTCGGAGCGGCCGGCAGGCAGGTGGCCGACGTGATCGCTGCTGCGGAGAAGATCATCGGGGAGTATCCGGAGGCTGCGGCTTATAGCCCGGCGCCGATTCTGTAGGGCGAGTGGCGCTGCTCGACGGTGCCGCCGCGGTCACTGCTTCCTCACGCGGCACCTGCTCCTTTGCGCGATCATTGCACCGGGAACGTGAGTGTGGAGGCACCGCGTCGAGGACGCCTCGGGTGACGGGTTACGCCTCGGACGCCGAACTTGTCCCCTCCGAATGCCCCAACCGCCAGTCGGGCAGGGCCGCGTCCCGCAGTCGGCGTTTGAGTTCGGCGGCGTCGGGGAATCCACCGTCGGTCTTCCGTTCCCAGAGCTGTGTGCCGTCGACGTCGATGACGAAGATGCCGCCGGTTCCGGGTACCAGGGTCACCGAGCCGAGGTCGGCACCGAAGGTATTCAGCAGTTCACTCGCCATCCAGCTCGCGCGTAGCAGCCAGTTGCATTGAGTGCAGTAGGTGATGGTGACGTGCGGCCCGGCCATGCGGGTCAGCCTGTCATACCTCTAAGGTCGAAGCCATGCGGCCGGCACTCGACTCGTACACCCACATCGCCTCGGGCAAGGTGCGCGAGATCTACCAGATCGACGACGACACCCTGCTCATGGTGGCCAGCGACCGGATCTCGGCGTACGACCACATCCTGACCCCGACCATCCCCGACAAGGGACGCATCCTCACCGCGATGAGTTTCTTCTGGTTCGACGCCCTCGGGGTGCCCAACCACCTCGCCGGCGGACCCACCGACGAGCGCATCCCGGAGGGTGCGGTGGGCCGCTCCATGGTGGTGCGCAAGCTTCCGATGGTGCCGGTGGAATGCGTGGCGCGTGGATATCTCACCGGCTCTGGACTCATCGACTACCGGGCCACCGGCTCGGTGTGCGGGGTTGCGCTGCCCGACGGCCTCGACGAGGCCCACCGGCTGCCCGAACCGATCTTCACCCCGGCGACCAAGGCCGAGCAGGGCGACCACGACGAGAACATCAGCTTCGAGGCGGTGGCGGCGACGGTCGGGGACGGCCTCGCCACCGCGCTTCGCGCGGCCACCCTCGACATCTACTCGCGGGGTGCCGCGATCGCCGCCGACCGCGGAATCATCCTCGCCGACACCAAGTTCGAGTTCGGCCAGGACGCCGACGGCACCCTCGTCCTCGCCGACGAGGTGCTCACCCCCGATTCGTCGCGGTACTGGGAGGCGACCGGCTACACCCCCGGTCAGGTCCAGCCGAGCTTCGACAAACAGATCGTTCGCAACTGGCTGACCTCACCGGCATCCGGCTGGGACCGCGCCTCCGACACCACCCCACCCGCACTGCCCGACGACGTGGTGGCACGCACCCGGGCACGCTACATCGAGGCCTACGAATGGATTTCGCAGAAGTCCTTCACCGACTGGCCGCAAGGATAGGAGTTCAGTGAGCGACGCAGCATCGTCGACCGACACCGGCCGCAACGGCGCTCCGGCGGCGAAGAAGGTTCCCAAGGAACGCACGCACCACGGCGACACCGTGATCGACAACTACGAGTGGTTGCGCGACAAGGATGATCTCGAGGTGATCGCCTTCCTGAAGGCGCAGAACGAGTTCACCGAGAAGCACACCGCGCAGCTGGCCGGACTGCGAGCCGACATCTTCGGTGAGATCCGCTCCCGCACCAAGGAAACCGACATGTCGGTACCGTCGCGACGCGGCGGATTCTGGTACTACGGACGCACCCACGAGGGTAAACAATATGCGACGCATTGCCGTTGCCCGATCGTCGACGCCGACGACTGGACACCCCCGGAGGTGTCCGACTACGCAGCCCTGCCCGGCGAAGAGGTCCTGCTCGACGCGAACGCCGAAGCTGAGGGGTACGATTTCTTCTCGTTGGGCGCCCTGGCCGTCAGCCACGACGGCAACTGGCTCGCCTACAGCATCGACGTCGTCGGTGACGAGCGATACACCCTGCGGTTCAAGGATCTTCGCACCGGTGAACTGCTGCCCGACACCATCGCCGACACCGCCGGCGGTGCGGTCTGGTCGGCCGACACCCGCCACGTCTTCTATCAGACCGTCGACGACGCGTGGCGTCCGGACACGGTGTGGCGCCACGACATCGGGACCTCCACACCCGACGTCAAGGTGTTCTACGAACCCGACGAACGCTACTGGGTCGGCATGGGGACCACCCGCAGCGACAAGTACCTGATGATCGCCGTCGGATCCAAGATCACCTCCGAGTGCTTCGTCCTCGCCGCGGACGATCCGACCGGCGAATTCCGCAGCGTCGCACCACGAGTCGACGGTGTCGAGTACAACGTCGAACATGCCGAGATCGGTGGCAAGGACTACTTCCTCATCGTGCACAACGACGAGCGTGGTGGTGAGAAGAGCGAAGACTTCGCCATCGACATCGCGCCGGTCGATGATCCGTCCGCGCGCACCGAGTTCATCGGACACCGACGCGGCATCCGGATCGAGGACATCGACGCCTTCGGTGACTACCTGGTGCTGAGTTACCGCGCGGATGCACTGCCCCGGGTGTCGATCGCCGACCTCCGTCGCATCGACGGCATCCCGGTGGCGGAGGACTTCATCGAGGTCGCCGTCGCCCAGGAACTGTTCTCCCTGGGCCTGGCCGGTAACCGTGAATGGGCCACGCCGCGACTGCGTTTCGGATACGGCAGCTTCATCGAACCGTCGGAGTTGTTCGAACTCGACGTCACCACCGGCGAGCGTGTGCTGCTCAAACGGCAGCCGGTGCTCGGTGATTTCGACGTCAATGACTATGTGCAGTCCCGGGAATGGGCCACCGCCGCCGACGGAACGCGGATCCCGCTGTCGATCGTGCGACGCAAGGATGTCGCCGCGCCCGGCGAGGACGGTGCCTCCCCGGCTCCGCTCCTGTTGTACGGATACGGTTCGTACGAGGCGAGTTTCGATCCCGGATTCTCGGTGTCACGACTGTCGATGCTCGACCGTGGCGTCGTCTTCGTCCTCGCCCATATCCGTGGTGGCGGCGAGATGGGTCGCCACTGGTATGAGACCGGCAAGACCCTCACCAAGAAGAACACCTTCACCGACTTCGTGGACTCCGGGCGGTATCTGGTCGAACGTGGCTGGACGACCCCGAAACAGATGGTGGCCGAAGGTGGTTCGGCCGGCGGGCTGCTGATGGGGGCGGTCGCCAATCTGGCGCCGGAACTGTTCAACGGCATCCTCGCATCGGTGCCGTTCGTCGACGCGCTGAACTCGATCCTCGATCCGTCGCTGCCGTTGACGGTCATCGAATGGGATGAGTGGGGGGACCCGCTGCACGATCCGGTGGTCTACGAGTACATGAAGTCGTACTCGCCGTATGAGAACGTCACCGCCTTGCCCTATCCGCCGATCCTTGCGCAGACCTCGCTCAACGACACCCGTGTGCTGTTCACCGAGGCGGCCAAATGGGTTGCCCGGCTACAGGATCTGAGCACCTCGGACAATCTCATCCTGCTCAAGACAGAGATGTCGGCCGGCCACGGCGGCGTGTCCGGCCGGTACAAGCAGTGGGAGGAAGTCGCCTTCGAGATCGCCTGGATCCTGCAGCAGACCGGTGCGGTCACGCCCTGAGTGGGAGAGGGCCTCATGTAACCGGATGGCTCAGGGGACTCATGACAATTATTGACGTGAGTCCGGCTATTCATCCCATCTATATGTGTGTCCCGGCGGTGTTCGGGTGTCAGTCGACGACGGTGTCTGACACCGGAACCATGGTGTGCGCCACGATTCCGCCACGGAACACGGCCGTGACGCGCTCGGGGCGCACTGGTTTCTCCAGATCGGGGTAGAGGGCCCGACCGGCCCCGAGTGCGACGGGGTGCACCACCAGCCGATGCCCCGCACCCGAGAACGGGTGCGGGGCATCGTGCGACGCGGAGCGTCGCTCAGTGCAGCATCGTCGGTGCCGGGCGATCCATGTCCTCTTCGACCAGCGGGGAGGCGATCTTCTTGCGGGGCAGGAAGAACGCCGGGATGAGGGTCACCGCGACCAGGACGGTGGCGATGATGAAGGTGGTGCCGAACGCATTCGCAGCCCACTCGAACCATTGCTGCGGCGGCTCCGGAGGTAACTGCCCGGCCTGCACACCCGCCTCGTACTTCTCCGGTGCGGCATTGCTGCTGATCGCCAGGAGCGACTCCGGATGTGCCTTGAACAGGGTGGCCAAAACCACCGAGATCACCGCGGTACCGATCGACGACGCCGACTGCTGAACGACGTTCATCAAGGTCGAACCGTCCGGAACCTGCCTGTTGTTCAGGGTGGCCAGGGCAGCGGACATGATCGGCATCATCGTCATACCCATGCCCAGACCCTGCACGAACAGCGCGATGCACAGCGCCCAGTACGGGGTGTCGGGGCCGAGGAAGACGAAATACCCCATGCCGCAGAAGATCAGCACGATACCGGCGAGAACGAACTTGCCGGGGCCCATCTTGTCGGTGAGGCGGCCGGCGATCGGCATCGTGATCATCGCGCCGAGTCCCTGTGGCGCCAGCAACAGTCCTGCCATCAGCGTCGACTCGCCACGCACCCCGATGAAGTACTGCGGATAGAGCAGTGCCGCACCGAAGAAGGCGATCATGAACGTCGTCATCGTGATGACGGCGATGGCCAGGGTCTTGTTCTTGAACAGACGCAGGTCCAGCAGCGGATTCTTCGACCGCAGGGCGTGGAACACGAACCCGATGATCAGCAGCAAACCGATGATGGTGATCGTGAGGACCTTCGCGTCGATGAACGTGCCGGCCTCGGTGGACGAGGAGATGCCGTAAAGAAACAAGGCGAGACCCGGTGAGAGCAGCAGCAATCCGATGATGTCGATACTCGGGCGCGTGGTCTCCTCGTCGTCACGCAGCACCAGCCACGCATAGACGAGGGCGACCAGGCCGATCGGGACGTTGATCAGGAACACCCAGTGCCAGCTGGCCTTCTCGATGAGCAGGCCACCGAGGATGGGGCCACCGATGGGGCCGAGCAGCATCGGGATACCGAGGACGGCCATCACCGAACCGACCCGTTCGGGGCCGGCGGCCTTGGTGAGGATCATCATGCCGATCGGCATCAGCAGGCCACCGCCGAGGCCCTGGACCACGCGGAAGGCGACCAGCGATCCGATGTTCCAGGCGACCGCGCACAGGGCGGAGCCGAGCAGGAACAGCAGCAACGACGTCAGATACACCTTCTTGGTGCCGAAACGTGCTGCGGCCCAACTCGACAGCGGGATCACCGCGGCCAGCGCCAGGGTGTAGCCGGTCATCGTCCAGGCGGCACCGGCGGCGTCGGTGTCGAAGGTTTCCTGGAAGGTGTTCTGCGCCACCGACACCACGGTGACGTCGAGGATCGACATGATGGCGCCGAGCACGACGACGCCGGCGATCTTCAGCACATGCTTGTCGAGCCCGGTGTCCGGCGGCCCGGAATGGAGATGACCTCCGGTGGAGGATGACGTCATGAGGTGACTTTCTGCTTGCGAGTGGACGAGTCGATGGGGGAGAGGTCGAAGTAGTCGACGTCGGCGTCGACGATCGGTCGGAGTGCTGCGATCAGGGCGGCCTGGTGTTGGGCGGGCAGACCGGCGACGAAGGCGCGGAGCACGCCTTGCTGGACGGTCAACTGCTTGTCGATCAGTGCGCGGCCCTCGGCGGTGAGGCTGACCCGTTTGACCCGACGGTCGTCGGGATCTTCGCGGCGGTCGACGAATCCCGACTTGACCAGTCGGTCGACGGTGCGGCCGGTGGCGGCCACCGACAAACCGATCGCATCGGCGATCTCGTGCACCGACATCGGCTCCTCGGCGTCACCGGTCACGAACAGTGTTCTGATCTGGCTGAGGGTGAGGTCGGTGGTGGCGAGATCGTCCATGGCGGCGGTCTTGCCGAGGCAGGTCAATCGATCCAGGAAGTCGCGGAGCGCGCCGCACGCGGAATCGACGGAGGAAGACACCGGGAAATAGTAACGGGGACGCAACTATCGCACCAACGCAAATAATGGTGAGCTCGGTCATAGGGCATGTCTCCCGTTGCCCTTTGTGGGTCTTGGCGGCTCGATTGCCCCCCTGGCTGCGTTGTCGTCGGTCACAATGGCTCCGCCATTGCTCCCTCCTCCGCCTTGCCGGCGAACAATCGATTCCGCCAACCCCTCGCAGAAGCAACGGGGGTCACACCGAGGGCGACTACGCTCGGATGCCATGAGCAATGTCAAGAACATCCCGGTCACCGCCCTCGACGGATCGGCACTGTCGCTGTCGGACTTCGACGGTCCGCTGCTGGTGGTCAACGTCGCCAGCAAATGCGGCCTCACCCCGCAGTACACGGGTCTCGAGGAGCTCGCCGAGAAGTACGCCGACCGCGGGCTGACCGTCGTCGGTGTCCCCTGCAACCAGTTCATGGGGCAGGAGCCCGGCAGCCCGGAGGAGATCGCCACGTTCTGTTCCACGAACTACGGCGTGACCTTCCCGCTGCTGGCGAAGGCCGACGTGAACGGCGACGACCGCCATCCGCTCTACGCCGAACTCACCCAGGCCACCGACGCCGACGGAGAAGCGGGCGACATCCAGTGGAACTTCGAGAAGTTCGTCGTCGGCTCCGACGGTGAGGTCACCGCCCGGTTCCGCCCGCGCACCGAACCGACCGCCCCCGAGGTGATCGAGGCCATCGAAGCGGCTCTCTAGACCGGTGGCGGTCGGGGCGAGCGGGCGCCCGTGATGCCGGTAAGGTAGCCCGTGATCAGCCAAAGTCCATTTTCCGACGCGACACATGGACATACCGAATGGGAGCAATTGCCGATGGCACGAGTGGTGGTCGACGTGATGCCCAAGGCCGAGATCCTCGATCCGCAGGGTCAGGCGATCGTCGGCGCGCTGGGGCGCCTGGGATTCAGCGGGATCGGTGACGTCCGGCAGGGCAAGCGATTCGAACTCGAGGTCGACGACAGCGTCGACGACGTGACCCTGGAGCGGATCGCCGAGGAGCTGCTGACCAACACGGTCATCGAGAACTTCAGCGTCTCCCGGGTCTCGGAGTAGGTCGGGAGCAGATGAGCGCACGAATTGGGGTCATCACCTTCCCGGGCACCCTCGATGACGTCGACGCGGCCCGCGCGGTCCGCCTCGCCGGCGCCGAGGCCGTCGACCTGTGGCACGGCGATGCGGACCTGAAAGGGGTCGACGCGGTCATCGTGCCGGGCGGCTTCTCCTACGGCGACTACCTGCGCGCCGGTGCCATCGCGAAGTTCGCGCCCGTCATGGGTTCGGTCATCGAGGCCGCGGGCAAGGGCATGCCGGTCCTCGGAATCTGCAACGGTTTCCAGGTGCTGTGTGAGGCCGGTCTGCTGCCCGGCGCCCTGACGCGCAACGAGGGACTGCACTTCATCTGCCGCGATCAGTGGCTGCGGGTGGAGTCGACCACCACCGCCTGGAGTTCACGCTTCGAGCGGGGTGCGGAGATCCTCATTCCGCTGAAGTCCGGTGAGGGGCGTTACGTCGCGCCGCAGCGCAAACTCGAGGAACTCGAGGGCGAGGGCCTCATCGTCTTCACCTATGCGGGCGGCAATCCCAACGGTTCTGCACTCGACATCGCCGGCATCAGCAGCCCCGACGGCCGCATCGTCGGTCTGATGCCGCATCCCGAGCATGCCACCGAGGCGCTGACCGGCCCGAGCGACGACGGTCTGGGGATGTTCTACTCGGCCATCGACGCCGTGCTCTCGGCCGCATGAGTCGCCGCGCATGAGTCTGTCCACGACGGCGACGGCGGCCGGGCTCGCCGAGTTCATCGACGCCTCGCCGTCGCCGTTCCACGTCTGCGCCACCGTCGCAACAGTGTTGGAGGCGGCGGGCTTTCGGCGGCTGTTCGAGGAACACGAGTGGCTCACCGAACAGGACGCGTCGATCCCGTCACCGGATCGGAGGTTCTACGTCATCCGCGGTGGTTCGATCATCGCGTGGGATCTCGGTGACGGCAACGACTTCCGCATCGTCGGCGGCCACACCGACAGTCCCAACCTGCGACTCAAGCAACGTCCGGACCGAATGAGTGCGGGCGTCGCGATGATCGCGCTCGAGCCGTACGGCGGGGCGTGGCTGAACTCGTGGCTGGACCGCGACCTCGGGCTGTCCGGGCGGCTGGCGTACCGATCGGGAAACTCCGTGGCGCACACACTGGTTCATGTGACCGAACCGGTGGTGCGGGTGCCGCAGTTGGCGATTCACCTCTCCGCCGACCGCAAGGGTGTCTCCCCGGATCCGCAGCGCCACGTCGATGGCATCTGGGGTATCGGTGACGACGTGCCGAGCGTGCTGAGCTGGGTGGCCGAATACGCCGGCATCGAACCGGATTCGTTGCTCGGCTGGGAACTGATGACCCACGACATCGCGCCGTCGGGGCTGATCGGTGCCGATCATGATCTACTCAGCGCGCCACGGCTGGATAATCAGGGCACATGCTACGCCGGGTTGCGCGCGTTGCTCGACGGTGCGCCGTCGGTCCACACCCGGGTGTTGGCGCTGTTCGACCACGAAGAGGTCGGCAGCGGATCCGAACGGGGCGCCGCGTCGGACTTCCTGGCGACCACCCTCGAACGAATCGTGCTGACGCGCGGCGGAACCCGTGCCGACTACCTGCAGGCGATGGCCTCGAGTGTGTGCGTGTCCGGGGACATGGCGCACGCCACCCATCCCAATCATCCGGAGCGTCACGAACCGTCTCACCGCATCGCGATCAACGGCGGTCCGGTGCTCAAGGTGAATCAGAATCTGCGCTACGCCTCGGATGCGGTGGGGGAGGCCATCTTCGCGCTCGCCTGCGACACCGCCGGGGTACCGATGCAGCGCTACATCCACCGCGCCGACCTGCCCTGCGGATCGACGATCGGCCCCATCACCGCCACCCGCACCGGTCTGATGACCATCGACGTCGGTGCGCCCCAATTGGCGATGCACAGTGCCCGCGAGATGATGGGTGCCGCCGACGTTCCGATGTATTCGGCTGCGCTGCAGGCATTTCTGAGCGCCGACTAGCGATCCCGACCGGCAGCCCGCCACCCGCTGACGGCGCTCTCCCTGACGCTGACAGCGCTCTTCCTCACGCTGACAGCGCCCACCCGAATGCGATGAGCGTCAGGGTGGGCGCTGTCAACGTAATTCAGGGCGCTGCCAACGTCATTCAGATCGGACGGAAACCGGCTCCGTAGCGTCCGTAGTAGTTCAGGTCGCCGACGATGGCGGTCATCTTGGTGGCGACCATCGGTGTGTAGACCGGGACGGCGGGGTGGATACAGCCGATGGCACCCTTGATCGGCGTGCCGGGGATACCGACGATCAGTCCGCCGTTGAGCATGCCGACGACGCGGTTGCCCGAGAGTACCGGTCCGCCGGAGTCGCCGTGGTTGGCGCAGACGTAGCTGAGGCTGTCGGTGCTGGAGGTCTGCAGGACCGGGCCGCAGCTGAAACCGGTGGTGCGGCCGGTCTTACAGACCGACGCGCCGGCGGGCGGGAACGCTCCGACGGAACGGATGGTGGCGCCGCCGGCGGTCCGGGTGCCGAACACGCGGCTGGTATCGAGCTGGATCACCGCGTAGTCGCCGGGCTTGCTCTTCTGGACGATGCGGCCGACGACCCCGGCTCGGGGGTTGTTCTCCAACGAGATTCGCGATCCGACATCGCCGCAGTGGCCGGCGGTGAGGCCGATGAGTCGTCCGGCGCGATCGTGTCCCACAGTCGTCATCGTGCAGCCGTACCGCGAGTCGATGACGATGCCGCTACCACCACCGACGGGTGCGAGCGGTGCGGCGTGTGCCGTGAATGCGGGTGTCAGGGCCAGCAGCAGCCCGACAACCACGGTGACGATGCGCAGGATGCGCCTCATGAACTCTCCGTTCGCAAATGAGGACGGGGAGTTCACGATGTCGAATCCCCCGATGGGTAACGTCACTCTATCCAGTGGGTCGGGGAAGTCAACTGTGATGGGTCCCGATCGTGTTGCCGGTCCCGTCGTCAGGTCCCGTCGTCACACTGCGCCCGTCAGTACTCGCGCGCGAACCCCAGGACGTCGGAGACGTAGGTCATCGAATTGTTGTAGCGCAGCACCGCAGTCGTCTGGGCCGCGGCATTGCGCAGGTCGAGGCCGCCGTCGCAGAGATAGCGCGCGGTGGTGAGGGCCGCGTCGAAGATGTTCTGGGGGTCGGCAACGCCGTCGCCGTTGCCGTCGGCCCCGTACTTCTGCCACGTCGCCGGGATGAACTGCATCGGCCCGACCGCCCGGTCGTGGACGGCATCGCCGTCGAGACGTCCGCCGTCGGTGTCGGTGATCACCTGATTGCCGGCCAACGAACCGTCGAGGGTGGGGCCGAAGATCGGCGTGCGCAGACGGCCGGACGTGTCGGCGTCGCCGTTGTTGGCGTGGTGCGATTCGACCTTGCCGATCCCCGCGATCAATTTCCAATCGATGCCACACACCGGTTCGGTGCGGGCAATCGTGTCGGCGGCCTTGCGGTAGGCCTCGAAGTTGATTGTCGGAACCGCTCCGTCGGTCACGCTGGCGGGCAGCGGCGCCGCGGCCGGGGTGGCGACGGCGGGTGTCGCGGTGATTGCGGTGTGCGCCGCGGGCGCGGGTGCGCCGACCGCCTCCGGGGAGGCCGACGAGGCGGTGTGTGAAGCGGTGGGCGTCGACATCGCGGCGGGTTGGGCGACGGCCTGCCCGCCGTCGTCGGTGGCGGCGGCGGCCGCGACGGCAAAGGCGCCGACGACCGGGATCAAGGCGGTGGCCATCAACGGTTTACGCGCTCGTGGAAGGAGTGGCGAGCGTGGCTTGGAGTGCTTTCCCAACGGTCGGACCTCAGAACATCTCGGGTACATCGAGGCCCGCGAGCATGTGTTCGGTCGCGGACCGCCGACGACGCTACACGCCAGCGTGTCCAATCCGTTATCTGGTCGTTATCAAATCCTGGGAGTCGGCTGAGCGTCGCATATGCCGATGCAGGTCATCACGGTCGCGATCGGAGCAATGTGATACCCGCCACAATGGCGTGCTCAGCTGGGCTGGAAGACGCGCAGGGTACTTCCCTCGTGCGCCACGATGAAACCGTCGACGCTGTCGACGGCCCCGTTCACGTCGACCGACCACGCGGTCGACTCGGTGGCCGGATCGACCGCCGAGATCCGCGCGCCGTTGGCGAAGACCAATAGGCTTCCACTGGATCCGACGCACCGCAGATTGTCGAGGTTGCCGTTGGGATCCTCGAACGACGGTGCCGGCAGCGAGCCGACCGCCGAACCGTCGGACAGGGCGTGAATCGACCGCGACCGATCCTTCAGCGCGAACGCGACGTAGCGGCCGCATGGGCGGGTGTTGGCCTTGGAGAGTTCGGGATCGGTCACCTGCCAGAGCGCGCCGGATCGGGCCGGGTCGACGATCACATAGAGCCCGTCGGTCGCCTGCATCTGCGCGAGTCCGGTCAGGGCCAGCACCGGAAGGGTTGTCGGCCCCGGTATGACGTGCCAGCCGTCCTTGTGCGCGGTGGGGGTCGGATCGATCCGACCGTCGTCGACGGCATAGGAATCGAAGGTGCGGGTGTCGGCGTCGGTGCGGTCGACGGTGATGCCGGTGGGATAGACGTTGATCGTGCACCCCGAGCACGTCAGCAGATCGGCGCCGGTGCCACGGTCGACGATGAACCGCGCACCCCCGGAGGTGGTGATCATCAGCAGGCCGTTGGCGGTGACCTCCGGTGTGGCACTGTCGGAGAACGAGCGCGACCACAGCGTGCGACCCGACGGCGTGCGCAGCGTGACCTGATATCCGGTCGCGTCGATGTGCGCGAAGTTGTGGCCGACGGCGACGACCTTCGCGGAGTCGTCGTCACCCGGCGCGGCGGTGGGTGTGCCGTCGTCCTCGACGAGATAGAAGCCCTTGGCGAGGTCGCTGCTCGCGTTGACGGCACATCCCACCACGCCGTCATCGGTGATGTCGCAACTCCCGGTGCCCGCCCGGACCGGCGACGGCCACAGCGCGTGGCCGTCGCCGCGGTCGACGAGCAGATAGCTGCGTCCGATGCCCGACGGGTAGCTGAGCAACCACTCGTCGCCGTGGGTGGCCGCGACCTCGATCCGACCGACGGCGGCGGTGTACCCGGGCAGGCGCCGATCGGTGATCGTCCACGCCGCCGCCGGGGCATGCGGATACGACCGCAACTGTCCGTAGTCGTGAACCGTGTCGGCGTCGTCGGGGGTGCCCATCGCCAGGACCGCGCCGACCGATGCCACCATCGCTGCCGCCAGGATCGCGACCACGGTCCCGATCCCGAACGGAAGGCGGTGGGCCAGACGGCGCAGGTCGGCGCGAAGTGACATGGCGAACAGTCAATCACGTCGACCGGCCGGCGTCGGGAGGCCAGGCGGCGCTCAGGCGGGGGCGCTGACCAGCCCGGCGCGCAGCACGTCGACGAGCGGTGTGGTGGGCCGCCCGAGCAGGTCGTGCAACGCGGTCGAGTCGGAATCGAGATCACCGCGTGCCACGCCCGCATCAGAGTCCGCGAGGATCGCCGCGAACTGTGCCGGGATGCCGGCCTGCTCGAGTCCGGCCGCGTAGTCGGCCTCGGGGAGGTCCTGGTAGGCGACCGGCCGGCCGCTGACCTGCGCCAGTGCCGCGGCGATCTCCGGGTAGGTGAGGTGCTCATCTCCGGTGAGTTCATAGATCTCCCCGCCTGCCGCGTCGACGAGGGCGGCGGCGGCCGCACCGGCGAAGTCGGCACGAGCCGCCCCGCCGACGGTGCCCGTCCCGGCCGCGCCGGACAGCACGCCCGATTCGATGGCGGCCGGCGCCGACTGCAGATAGTTCTCCCAGTACCAGCCGTTGCGCAGCAGGACGTAGCCGACGCCGGATTCGACGAGGATCTTCTCGGTTGCGGCATGCTCCTGTGCGAGGGCCAGCGGCGAGGTGTCGGCCCGCAGGATGCTCGTGTAGGCGACGAGGGTGACGCCGGTGTCGCGGGCGGCCTCGATCACGTTGCGGTGCTGGGGGACTCGTGATCCAACCGCCGATCCCGACACGAGGAGCAGTCGGTCGACGCAGGTGAGTGCGGCGCGCAGCGCGGCGGGGTCGGAGTAGTCGGCGACGCGCACGTCCACACCGAGATCGCGCAGTGATGCCGCCTTGTCGGGGTCGCGGACGACGGCGTGGATGTCTGCGGGGGCGACGCCCCGGTCGATGAGTGCGGACACGGCGAGGCCACCCAGGGCTCCGGTGGCTCCGGTCACGGCGTAGCTGGTCATGGTGATGCTCCTTCGTTCGGCTTCCTGATCATCATGCACTTACTATTCGTGCGGTGCAACCATGAGGGTTAGCGCCAGCGTGGATGGGGGCATACGATGACTGTCATGTCCGCCGAGTCCGCCGCCACCGACCCCGGGATCGACCCGGTCGGCGATGAGCCGGACTCGGCTCTGATGGCCGATGTTTTCGCCCGTGACTGCGCCTCGCGCGACATCCTGCAGAACGTCACCAGTCGCTGGGGACTGCTCGCGCTGGTCGCACTCGGCGAGGGGGATCTGCGATTCAGTGCCCTGCGTCGCCGCGTCGACGGTGTCAGTGAGCGGATGCTGTCCCGGACGCTCCAGCACCTCGAACGCGACGGATTCGTGAATCGAACCGTGCTGCAGTCGATTCCGCCGAAGGTGGAGTATTCGCTGACCGAACTCGGTGCCGACGTGGCGGCACGACTGTTGGGGTTGATCGAACTTGTCGAGGGCAGCGTCGAGAGTGTCGCGCGGTCACGCGACGCGTTCGACGAGTCGCGTCAGAAGAGCTGACCGAGGTAGAACCGGGCGCCCTGATCGTCGACGCAGTGCGCGGTGATCCCGTAGGCCTGACGATCGGGTTCGCGTAGCACCCGGCCGCCGGCATCGCGCACCCGCGCCACCGCGGCGTCGATGTCGGAGACATTCCACATCGGTTCGGCGACAGACGAATCCGCACCACCGGCGATGCCGATCTGCGGATGGGCGCCGTCGACCTCCCAGCCGTCGTCGATGCGCCCGGGTGTGAAGGACCAGCCCAGCACGGAGCCGTAGAACGACCGCAGTCGGCTGCTGTCGGGGGTGTGCACCGTGAGGTACGACATCTCGCCGTGGCCGGACGGATTCTGTTGCATGCGTTGATCATTCGCCTGAGGGATGTACATCGAGAAGGCGACTCCCTGATCGTCGACGGCGTCGAGTACCCGCACGCCGTCGCCGGCTGTCGACACCTCTCCGGCGCGACCACCGGCGGCGACGACCGCCGCGTGTGCGGCGTCGAAATCGTCGACGGCGTACACGCAGAACAGGGTGTTCACCCCGTAGTCACTCGCGGCCGAAATGCCCAGCCGGTGGCCGAGATTGGTGACCTGGCGACGGCTCGGATCGTACTCCCACCCCAATACCGCACCGTAGAAGCGTGCCGCCTTCTCGACATCGGGGGTCTGCAGCGATAGGTAGGCGATATCGCCGGGCCGGAGCGGCTCGGGTACAACGGTGGTCGCGAGCACCGGGCCGGTGAGCATCCACCGATGACCGAAGGGATCGATGATGGTGGCCGATCGGGTGCCGTGTGCCTCGTACGGTTCCCGGGTCACGATCGCGCCCCCGCCGCGGGCGTTCGCGAGGGCCGCGTCGGCGCTGGGCACCGGGAGCATCAGGCTCACCGACACGTGGCCGGGACCCGGTGCCTGCAAACCCATGTCGGGGAACTCCTCGGCGAGATAAAGCACGCCGTCGCCGATCTCGAGTTCGGCGTGCCCGATGGTGTTGTCGTCCATCAGGATCGGCTCACCGCGAAGCCGCGCCCCGAGGTGCGCGACATACCAGTCGACGGCCGCACGGGCATCGCGCACGGTGAGATAGGGGAGGGCTCCGGGCCGTTCGACGACCGGTGCGGTCGGGTTGGTGGGTGCGGTGGGGTCCTCGACGGTGGTGGTGGACATGACAACTCCTGTCGGTAGGGTGGCGCCGCGCTCGAGGAGATCACGCAGACGCGCGGCGAAGTCGGGGTCGGGTGCGATCGGATCGGTCCATTCCGGTCCGGCCGACGCGCGCAGCGCGACGAAAGGATCTGTCGGCGAAACGAATTCGGTCCCGTCGGTGCTCATGCGCGTCCTCCTTTCCGGGATGGCCGGGTCTGCTCGGGGTGGGTCGTCTCCTCGGGGTAGGCAGCGCGAAACGCTCGCTTTGCCCGGGTGAGCAGTGCCTCGGTGGCGCCGACGGTGCGATCGAGCAGGGCGGCACACTCGGCGACCGGGAGGTCGTCGACGTAACGCAGGGTCAGCGCTGCGCGGTGGATCGGGGAGAGCTGGGCAAGCGTGTGATGGGCGATCATCCGATCGAGGTGCGCATCCCAGTCGTCGCCCGCGCTCTCCGGTATCTCGTCGACCGGCTCGGGGGTGCGTTGGGCGCGGCGCCAGTGATCGGCCAGCTTGTGCCGTGCCACCCCGATCAGCCAGGCCACGCTGGGCATCAGGTCGGTGTCGCGGCGCACGGTGTCCATCGCGGCCAGGAAGGTCTCCGACGTCACGTCCTCGGCGACGCCCCGGTCCGAGCAGCGGCGCAGCACGTACCCATATACCGCCGGCAGTGCCTCGTCGTAGCACTCCAGCAGTGCTTGGGCACCGCCGCGTTGACCGCTCACGTCTCTATCGTCGTCGGCGGGGGCCGAAATCCGGCGGTCTCGGGGAAGGTATTTCTGATCAGTGCGCGCCGACGGCGTCGGTGATCGCGGAGAGGTAGCGTCGCGTCGTCGCGGCCTGCGCCGCTCTCACCAGCGGTCCGCCCAGTCGGGTGTACCAGCGTCCCGGGCGGGAGAACGCCCGGATCACCGCCACCACCGAGTCGTCCGGGCGGTGTTCGACGCTGAAGAGTTCCTCGCCGCTCTCCGGATGCCCCGCGAGGGTGCCGTAGGCGAAACCGGCCCGATCGGGCTCGTCGAGCACGTACACCACCCGGCACGGAATCCGGATGCGCCCGAACACCGGCGCCGACATCACCATGATCGTGTCGACGGCGGCGGTCGGTGTGTTCGCGCGCACGCGTAGTCCGGCACCGCGCTGCATGCCGTAGCCGAGGATGAACTCGGCGGCGGCGACGAAGTCGGTCCGGCCCGCTCCGACGACGCGCTCGACGTGAATCGCATGGGCATCGGCGGGCGGGGTGGACGCCGTCGCACCGACCTCGGAATAGGTGAACGGCACCCCGGCCCAGGCGCTCGGATCGATCATGCGCGGAACATACCCCGATCTCCCGCGCCGGACATTCTGCCGGACGCGCGTCCTCACCGGGCGGGATTCGTGCGCAAATCAGAGCAATTCGGCGGTCATGGATCGGATCAACCACTCCTGGTAGTCCTCGAGTGACCATCCGCGCTGAATGACGAGCATGTCGAACACCTCCGGTGCGATCAGCGTCCACAGCACGTCGCGCGCATGCTCGACGGTGATCCCGGAACGGACCTCACCGGTGCTCATGAGCGTGGTGGCCAGGGCGGTCATTCCGGCCAGGCGTTGCCCCAGCAACTCGTCGTAGAGCCGCGCCAGATTCGGTTCCTGCGCTGCTCCGGCCCGGATCACCGGCATCAATCGTGACACCCGGGCGGCACGCTCCGTGCCCACCGAGGCGTACATGCGGATCTTGGTGCGAGCGTCGGGTTCGGCATCGATGACGGCGGTCTCGGGGCGCTCGGCTATCGGAACAGGCTTGTCGTCGCCCGCGATCGCCTGGTCGAAAGCCTCTTTGAGCAGCCCGGCCTTGCCGTCGAAACCCTTGTAGACGGTTTCCGGCGATACCTCCGCCTCGCGTGCGATGTCGGCGATCGTCGCGGCGAACCCGTCGCGCTCGAAGGCCTTGGTGGCTGCGGCGACGATGCGGCGGCGGGTCTCCCGGGCGCGTTCGCGTCGACGCGAGCTGTCATATCCACGAGACGCGCTATTGACTCCAGGCACTCTGTAATGAATACTCTATTTTCATTACAGCGATCTGTATCCAAATTGGTGGGGGATTCCATGAGTGTCGTCGATCCGACCGGAGTGGCTCTGCGTTCTCTGGTGGACATGGGTGCGGGAGACCTGGACTCCTTCGGCGCCCACATTCATCCGGACGCAGTCAATCGTGAAGCGGTCGAGGAACCGCCCGCGTGTCGTGGGCGTGGCCCGGAAGCATTCAGGGCGACCGCGCGGTGGCTCCGTGCGGCCTTTCCCGACCTGTCCTTCGACGTGCTCGACGTGGTGTCCGATCGCGACCTCGTCGTGATTCACGCGACGATGTCCGGAACGCATCGCGGCCCGTTCGTCGTCTACGACGCGGCCGGGCGCGTCGAGCGGGCCTTCGCCCCGACCGGTCGACGTTTCGCTGTCACGCAGACTCATTGGTATCGGCTCGTCGATGGCCTGTGCGTAGAGCATTGGGCCAATCGGGACGATCAGGGGATGGCGCGACAACTGGGGTGGGTTCCGCCGAGTCCGGGCTACCTGCTGCGCTGCGCGCTCGCCACCAGACGAGCGCGCAGCGCGAGATGACGACCAGCCCGAGCGAGATGACGACCAGCCCGAGATGACAAGGGGGCGATGGTGGTACCGGATCACGCCGGCGGGAAGCTGCCCCACCGGATGATGTTGCCGGCGAATTGGACCGCCGTCACATACGTCGGTCCGCCACTCGCGCAGCAGAAGGCATCTTGGGGCAGCAGCCAGCGGTAACGGACGGTCACGTGATACGGCGAGTATCCGGAGATGCTGGTGTATCCGAAGGGCTTCGGGTCGACTGTGCCCAGGAATCGTCCGCCGGCGAACAGCAGCACCCGCGACTGATACGTCGCATCGCCGATCCCGTTGCCGTTCACCAGCATCCAGTCCAGGTTGCAGCCGCGGGAGATGGGATTGTTGCTGGCCCGGTACGGGACGAAGGTGCCGCCGTTGACGTCTCGTCCGACCTTGGCGGCCGAGGTGCGGGCCAGGGCTGAGTTGATGTCGAAGCACATGCCGTGTCCGCTGCCGTTGGGTGCGGCTGCCGCGCTGCCCGCACCGATCGACGTCGCGCCGAGGGTGCCGGCGACGATGCCGGTCACCGACAGGCACGCGATCACCAGCCGCCGGAGAGTGCGCGGGCGACGACGTGTGGATGTGCGGGAGGTTGGTGATGGATCGATCATGATGCGGCCTTCCTCGATGTGGTGGCGTTCGTTCCCGACCGTTGTCCCGACCCCGGAAGTAGTTCCCTACCGGAAGTCATTCCGTACTCGTCACATCGGCGTCGCCCGAGGATTGTTAGCGGAGTTCAGGAATTGTCATTCGGTCGTGATACCCACCTTCCGGCTGTTCGCGATGATCGACTCGGCGAGTGCCTCCGGTTGATCCATCGCCACGAACGTGCGGGAGTTCGCGACCTCGATGAACTCGCCCTGCTCGAACACCGCTGCCAACCGTCGGCCGAGGGTGGGACGAAATGCCTTGTCGGACATGCCCCACACCACCGACACCGGACATGTCACCCGGGATAGTCGAGGCGTCAACTCAGCGAGTTCTCGTCGATCGATGGCGCGCAGGAACGTGACGAAGTCATCGCGGATGGCCGGATCGGTCCGCAGCGGATCGAAGACCGAGCGTGTGTACGTGGGGTCGGGGTCGGTGATCAGAAGTCCCACGCCGAGCGCGCTATGGCGCAGTGCTCGGAGCTGTAGTGGCCCGGCGATGAGTGGTCGCAGCAGTGACCGTTGCGTGAGAAGACCGAAGATGATGCGGAACGGCTGTGGTGGAAATTGTTCGAAGGCATCGCAATTGGTGAAGACCACCCGTCCGACGAAGCCGGGATCGGCGTCGAGCGCGAACTGGCAGACTGCGCCGCCGGTGTCGCAGCCCACCAGGATGGCCGCGGACAGGCCGAGTTCGGCGACGAATTCACGGACCAGCGTTGCTGCACCACGTGGAGAACGATCGGCGTCTGACCCCCAGGGGATGCGGTGGGCACCCAGGGGGAGTGTGGGTAGATAGCAGTGGAAACCCGCCACGCCGAGGCGTGCGGCCACCGACTCCCACATCCGACCGTCGACGACCACTCCGTGCACGAAGACGACGGGTGGCAGGTTGGTGGCGCGACCAGCGGGCGCCACCTCGCGGTACTCGAGGACTCCCGACGGGAGTTCGACTGTACGGACCGATGGCATTGAGATCTCCCGGTAGAGTTGCCGAGCAAGTTACAAACACTGAGTATGGAAGTTACGTACACACAGTATGAATGTCAATCGTCGTCGAACGCAGGCGGAGCGCACTGCGGCCACCCGTGCAGCGCTGGTCAGTGCCGGACGGGAGCTTTTCGGACGTGAGGGATATGCGGGCGTCGGAACCCAGGCGATCGTCGAGCGGGCCGGGGTGACTCGCGGCGCCCTCTATCACCAGTTCGACGACAAGAGGGGTCTTTTCACGGCCGTCTTCGATGAACTCGAACAGGACGTGGCCCGCTTCTGTGTCGACGCGACGGCCGAACTCGTGGACGCCGATCCGGTGGCTGCCCTCAAGGCGGGCATTCGCGCATTTCTGGAGTTCTTTCACGATCCGGCGGCTCAGACAATCGGCCTCGTCGATGCGCCGGCGGTTCTCGGTTGGGCGGCGTGGCGGGCGCGCGGAGAGGAGTTCGGCTTTGCCCTCGTCGAGTCCCTGCTCGCTGCGGCGATGGAGGCCGGGCAGATCGCGCCAGGGCCCACCCGTCCGATGGCGCATGTAGCACTCGGCGCGCTTGACGAGTCGGCGCTGTTCGTGGCCGCAGCCGAGGACTCGGCCACCGCGACCGCGCAGGTGACCGCGATCCTTGATCGGATTGTCGACTCCTTCACGACCGGACAGGGTTGATCGTCCCGCGTTCGCTCTCGGCGTAGCGAGGCCGGAACAGCCTGCCATGCAGGGCGGTTGTACAGCTCGAACCCCCGTCGTCACCCGTTTCGACATCACTTCAGGCGGGCGTTAACTGCAGGTGCACACCACACGACCTCTAGAGTGGAAGCAGGCTGGTCGTCGTGTACCCCGACACCATCGCAGTTGTCGCCTATCTCGATCACCGAACGCTCGGTGATCATCGGGACAACACGACGGCCGGGGCGAAAGCGAAATGAGGGAGAACAATGTTCGAACGGTTCACCGACCGCGCTCGGCGGGTTGTCGTGCTCGCCCAAGAAGAGGCGCGGATGCTCAACCACAACTACATCGGCACCGAGCACATCCTGCTCGGCCTGATCCACGAGGGTGAGGGAGTCGCCGCCAAGGCACTCGAGTCCCTTGGCATCTCCCTCGAGGGTGTGCGCAGTCAGGTCGAGGAGATCATCGGTCAGGGCCAGCAGGCGCCGTCGGGGCACATCCCGTTCACGCCGCGTGCCAAGAAGGTCCTCGAGTTGTCGCTGCGTGAGGCGCTGCAGCTCGGCCACAACTACATCGGCACCGAGCACATCCTGCTCGGCCTCATCCGCGAGGGTGAGGGCGTGGCGGCGCAGGTGCTGGTCAAGCTCGGCGCCGACCTCAACCGGGTGCGTCAGCAGGTCATCCAGCTGCTGAGCGGCTACCAGGGCAAGGAGCCGCAGGAGGCCGGGACCGGTGGTCGCTCCACCGAGCAGGGTGGCACCCCGTCGACCTCGCTGGTCCTCGATCAGTTCGGCCGAAACCTCACCGCGGCGGCGTCGGAGGGCAAACTCGACCCCGTCATCGGGCGCGAGAAGGAAATCGAGCGCGTGATGCAGGTGCTGAGCCGCCGCACCAAGAACAACCCGGTACTCATCGGTGAGCCCGGCGTCGGCAAGACCGCCGTCGTCGAGGGTCTCGCCCAGGCCATCGTCAACGGTCAGGTGCCCGAGACCCTCAAGGACAAGCAGCTCTACACCCTCGACCTCGGTTCGTTGGTCGCGGGCAGCCGCTACCGCGGTGACTTCGAGGAACGCCTCAAGAAGGTGCTCAAGGAGATCAACACCCGCGGCGACATCATCCTGTTCATCGACGAGCTGCACACGCTCGTCGGTGCGGGTGCCGCCGAGGGCGCGATCGACGCGGCGTCCATCCTCAAGCCGAAGCTGGCCCGCGGTGAGCTGCAGACCATCGGCGCCACCACCCTCGACGAGTACCGCAAGTACATCGAGAAGGACGCCGCACTCGAGCGACGCTTCCAGCCGGTGCAGGTCGGCGAGCCGTCGGTGGAGCACACCATCGAGATCCTCAAGGGTCTGCGCGATCGCTACGAGAGCCACCATCGGGTGTCCATCACCGACGGTGCACTCGTCGCCGCGGCCACACTGGCCGACCGCTACATCAACGACCGCTTCCTGCCGGACAAGGCGATCGACCTCATCGACGAGGCCGGAGCCCGGATGCGCATCCGCCGGATGACCGCACCGCCAGACCTACGCGAGTTCGATGAGCGGATCGCCGACGCCCGCAAGGAGAAGGAAAGCGCGATCGACGCGCAGGACTTCGAGAAGGCCGCCGGCCTGCGGGACAAGGAGAAGCAACTCGTCGCCGAGCGCGCCGAGCGTGAAAAGCAGTGGCGCAGTGGTGATCTGGACGTCGTGGCCGAGGTCGATGACGAGCAGATCGCCGAGGTGCTGGGCAACTGGACCGGCATCCCGGTGTTCAAGCTCACCGAGGAGGAGACCACCCGTCTGCTCCGCATGGAGGAGGAGCTGCACAAGCGGATCATCGGCCAGGAGGATGCGGTCAAGGCCGTCTCCAAGGCGATCCGCCGCACCCGCGCCGGCCTGAAGGACCCGAAGCGCCCGTCCGGTTCGTTCATCTTCGCGGGCCCGTCCGGCGTCGGAAAGACCGAGCTGTCCAAGGCGCTGGCCAACTTCCTGTTCGGCGACGACGACGCGCTGATCCAGATCGACATGGGTGAGTTCCACGACCGGTTCACCGCGTCGCGTCTGTTCGGTGCGCCTCCCGGCTACGTCGGCTACGAAGAGGGCGGCCAGCTCACCGAGAAGGTGCGCCGCAAGCCGTTCTCGGTGGTGCTGTTCGACGAGATCGAGAAGGCCCACTCGGAGATCTACAACACCCTGTTGCAGGTCCTCGAGGACGGCCGCCTCACCGACGGTCAGGGTCGCACGGTCGACTTCAAGAACACCGTGCTGATCTTCACCTCGAACCTCGGTACCTCGGACATCTCCAAGGCCGTGGGTCTGGGCTTCAGCAAGGGCGACGATTCCAAGTCGAACTACGAGCGCATGAAGATGAAGGTCAACGACGAGCTGAAGAAGCACTTCCGCCCGGAGTTCCTCAACCGTATCGACGACATCGTCGTGTTCCACCAGTTGACGCAGGAAGAGATCATCCAGATGGTCGACCTGATGCTCAACCGGGTGGAGACCGCTCTGCGCAACAAGGACATGGCCATCGAGGTCACCGACAAGGCCAAGTCGTTGCTGGCCAAGCGCGGCTTCGATCCGGTGCTCGGCGCCCGTCCGTTGCGTCGGACGATCCAGCGCGAGATCGAGGATCAGCTGTCGGAGAAGATCCTGTTCGGCGACATCACGCCCGGCCAGATCGTCCTCATCGACGTGCAGGGCTGGGACGGCGAAGGCGACGGCGAGGACGCCACGTTCACCTTCACCGGCTCGGAGAAGCCCCGCGAACTGCCGGACGCCCCGGTCGAATTGAGCAAGGCAGGTGAGGGCAGCAGCGAGAGCTGATCGCGCCCAATCGAATACCACGACGCCCGCTGTGACCCCGGATGGGGATACGGCGGGCGTCGTCGTTGCTCGACCCGGTCCACGGCCCGTGGTCACTCAGTACCGTGACTACTGGCAACCGATCGAGGAGACTGCACACTGTGACCACCGAATCCGACCATCGCGACCCGGCGTCCGGCGAGACCACCGCAGCGGCGCCGATCACCGTGACCCGCGACGGCGAGATCGCCATCATCACCCTCAACCGGCCGGATCGGCTCAACGCCTTCACCTCGGAGATGGGCGATCAGCTCATGGCCACCCTCGATGACACCGACGCCGATGATTCCGTGCGCGCCGTGGTCATCACCGGCGCCGGGCGCGCGTTCTGCGCAGGTGCCGACCTCGGGGCGGGCGCATCGACCTTCGAGCTCACCGAGGAGGCCGCCGGGGAGGTGCCCCGCGACTACGGGGGTCGCGTCGCCCTGCGCATCTTCGAATCGCTCAAACCGGTCGTGGTGGCCGTCAACGGTCCGTCGGCCGGGGTGGGTGTGACGATGACGCTGCCCGCCGACGCGCGGATCGCGTCGGACAACGCCCGCTTCGGCTTCGTCTTCGCCAAGCGTGGGCTGGTTCCCGAGGCCTGTTCGACGTGGTTCCTGCCGCGCCTGGTGGGCCTACCCACCGCGCTGCAATGGACGATGGGGGCGCAGATGGTCAGTGCGGCCGAGGCACTGGACGCAGGGCTGGTGCAGCAGGTGGTCGCACCCGAGGAGGTCGTCGACACCGCGATCGCGGTGGCCCGATCGATGACGGCCGGGTCCGCACCGGTGTCGGTGGCGCTGACCCGCCAACTCCTGTGGCGGATGGCCGGTGCACCGAGTCCGTGGGACGCACACCGCGCCGACTCGACGGCGATCTACGCGCGCGGCCGCATGGCCGACGTCCGCGAGGGTGTGATGTCGTTCCTCGAGAAGCGAGATCCGGTGTTCACCGACTCGGTCGCGACGGACCTTCCCGACATCTTCGACACGCCCACCGGGTGGTGAGCCGGCGCGTTGTCAGAAGTTCTTGTCGGCGTGGTCAACCCAACATGGGTCGCGCCGTGGATTCCGGCGCCGCGTGTGTGAAACTTGGACGGTTATGTCTCGAGCCTTGATCGGTCGTATCGCAACGGCCTGCGGAGCCCTGGTGGCCGCGGGCGTCGTCGTGCTGTCCGGGAGTTCGGGGCTGGCGTCGCACACCGAGGCGGCACCATCGGTGCGTACCGCGGCGCAGCACGAGACCGGGACACCGGTGAACATCAGTGCGCCCGCCCCGCAGAAGTATGTGGCACTGGGCAGTTCGTACGCCGCCGGACCCGGAGGCATCGAATCGTTGAGCAATCGGTGCCTGCGTTCGCCCGACAACTATCCGAATCAGGTCGCCACCGCGCTCGGGATGAGCCTGGTGGACGCGACGTGCTCGGGATCGACGTCGGACAACATCCTCGACCGTCCGCAGCGGTTCACCCCGAATTCGCAGATCGACGCGGTGACCCCGGAGACCTCGCTGGTCACCATCACCACCGGCGGCAACGACGTCGGCTACATCCAGCGGCTGATCGCGATGAGTTGCCGCAACGTCGCGCCCGAGGTGGCCAAAGAGGTCGCGGCACGTACCTGCAATCTCGGCCGTCCCATCCCGGCCGAACCCGGGCCGGAACGGTTCGCGGCGCTCGAGCAGAAGATGATCGCCACGGTCTTCGCGGTGCGCCAGCGCGCACCGCAGGCACGCATCCTGCTGGTCGATTACCCACCGGCGGTGGTGCTCGGTGGACCCACCTGCGCCAAGCTGCCCCTGTCGCCGACCGAGATCGAGGCCACCATCCGCGTCTTCGACGGCCTGGCGATGGTCACCGCCGCGGCGGCCCAGATCTCGGGCGCCGAACTGATCACGGCGTCGGTCGCCGGAGCCGACCACACGGTCTGCTCAACGGATCCGTGGCTGCGGGGATTCGAGACGCCTGTGCCGTATCACCCGAATTCCGCAGGTAAGGCCGCCGTCGCCGCGATGATCATCAACGCGGTTCGCTGACCCAACCCCTCGCGCGTCGAGTGGGTACCCTTGCGCGTCGAGTGGGTGCTGTTTCCCGTCGAATGGGCGCTGTTTCCCGTCGAATGGGCGCTGTTTCGCGTCGAGTGGGCGCTGTTTCCCGTCGAACGGGCGCCCCCGAACCGTTGACAGCGCCCGGTTCTCGTTGACAGCGCGCGCGTGAGCGCTGTCAATGACGGGAAGGCCGCCCTTGCGCATCGAGTGGGCACACCGAGCACCCGAGACCGAGCCGGTACCGGCCCGCGACCTCAGACCGCTTGCTCGACGAACTCGTGATCGTGGTGGCGGATCTGACGCCAGTACACCAGGCCCATCGAGAAGATCAGGAAGGCGCCGGTGAGGGCGACGAGGTTGCCCGCCCACATGTCGAAGCCGAATCGCAGGACGAGTCCCAGCACGATCGCGGCCGCACCGACGAGAACGGACCGCGTCGCGTTCTGGGAGCGCCAGTCGATGCGGTTGCGGCCGGTGGTGATCAGGCTGATCGGGCTGCGACGCAGGGTTTCGACCATGAAGACGGTCAGCGCCACGGTCGCGACGTAGGCGATGAGCACTCGGGGGACCGCCGGCATGTCGGGGTCGGCGATCTGTGGCATCAGTGCGTAGATCGCGAGCGCGTGGGCGAGGTAGATGCCGAAGGACCGGTCCGAGGCGGTCTTCATCAGCTTGTCGGGGATGGAACCGGGATGACGTCGTTCCTGCCAGATGGTGCCGAGGCTGTAGAGGATCACGATGATCGCGATGAAGGCCCACAGGTTGTGCAGCATGAAGACGTTGGTGGCGCGGAACAGATTCTCGCCCTGGTCGACCGTGTAGAGGTAGTACAGCCAGGTCCCGAAGAGCACGACGGCACCGATCGCCATCATGTGGACGCGCCAGCGCTTCACGAACGCCTGCACGGCCTCGTAGTGCATGGCGGCCACGCAACCGGCGAAGATGAAGAACTGGTACGGGAAGATCAGCACCTCGAGGTGGCGCCAGATCACGCCCTGGAGCCCCCAGGTGAGGAACGACAGCGGCGGCCGGACCATCAGGTACATCATCGTCATCTGGATGACGAAGCTCAGGCCCAGCAGGTATCGGTGATAACCCCAGGTCCGTTTGAGGACCCAGAGGACCGCCGGGAACACCAGATAGATCTGCATGCTCACCGACAGGAAGTAGAGGTGGTAGGCGGCATGGCCGGTGAGGAGGTCGTAGCCGATGCTCTTCACCGATTGTTTGACCGCGTCGACGCTGTTCCAGGCGTCGACGATCGATTGCACACCGTGGAAGTGATATCGCACGTAGAACCAGTAGAAGAGGCTCCACGTCAGGAAGGGCAGACCGATGAGTTTGAAGCGGCGTCGCCAGAACGGGATCGTCTGCAGTTCGCGCTTGCGGTACTGATAGGTCAGCACGAAGCCGGTGAGGGTGAAGAACCCGTAGCGGGTGTAGCGCAGGAACAGTTCCACCGCGCCCGCGGCGACGCTCGTCGGTGCAGTGACGGTGAGCATGACGTGATCGAGGATCACGCCGCCGAAGGTCACCAGACGCACGAGGTCGATCTGGTAGAGGTGCTTGTCGCGCTTGGTGGTGGGAGTTGCCGCAGCCTCGGTCTCCGGAGCACCGGTCGTTGCAGGCTTGGTCACCGATGCCGTCGGTGTGGCCGCGTCAGAGGATGCAGCATTGGATGACGTGGTGTCCGACGAGGCAGGTGGGGTGCCGGTCGATGGCTGTTCGGTGACGATCGGGGACCCTCCATCCAAGTCTTCGCACGATCACAGTTCTTCGCACGTCGCAGTGGGTGAGGCTACTCCGTGTTGCTGGGAGAACCGAAGTCGGTCGGCCATCGGGGCACTCCGCAACCGTCGCTGCGGGCGGACGTCGCGGCGCTGTCCCTGTCGATCGCCCCATCAGCAGTCTCCCTGCCATCCTGACATCAAATATGCAGGAAGGCGGGGACGTGGCGTCCGGCGGCTCGCCGCAATCCCGGCCCGCCGCCGGATGCGCGGCGCCCCGACCGCGATGTGACGCATCCCACTGCAGGGTTCGTCCCTTTCGTCACTCGTGACTCGGCTGGGTCGGGGTCGACGGCGAGGTCACGACGTCGTCCGCACCATCCTGGGCATCGAGGTATCGGTTCGACGCTGGGCGACGATGCCGATCACCGCGGCCACGAAGCAGGCCGCGGCACCGACGGCGAGACCGGTACGCGGGTCGGCGACCTCACTGATCCACCCGATGATCGGCCCTCCGATCGGCGTCGATCCCATGAACGCCACCGACCACAGTGCCATCACCCGGCCGCGCATGTGCGGTTCCGAATTGAGCTGCAACGTGGCGTTGCCGGTCGACATGAACGACACACTGAGCCAGCCGACGAAGAAGAGCGCGACGATAGCCATCCACAGGTGCGGGACGGCGGCGGTGACGGCGATGGTGACCCCGAAGCCCGCCGCCGCGATGGTCAACGTGCGCAGTCCGGTGGTTCCGCGCGCGGCCACGAGCAGGCCGCCGACGACAGCGCCGACGCCCATCGCCGCGGTCATGAATCCGAAGGCCTGCGGTCCGCCGCCGAACGAGTCCCGTGCGGCCGCGGGCAACGACACCTGGAATTCGTAGGCCAGCGTGCCGACGAGGGCCATCATCGCCAGCGGCACCCACAGCAACGGCTTTCCGGATACGTACCGAAGTCCTTCGCGCAGTTGACCTTTACCGCGCTTGATGGGTTTCTCGTGGGCGATGTCGGCGGTGCGCATCGCGATCAGCGACACCACGACGGCGACGAAACTGGCCGCGTTCACCGCGAAGCACCAGCCGGCACCGACCGCGGCGAGGATCACCCCGGCGGCCGCCGGGCCCACCGCGCGGGCGGCGTTGACCATCACCGAGTTGAGGGTGACGGCGTTGCGGATCAGGGATTCGCCGACGATCTGGTGGATGAAGGCCTGGCGGGCCGGATTCTCGAAGGCGTTGTTGAGTCCCAACAGCACCGCCAGCACTCCGACATGCCACACCTGCACCCAGCCACCGAGGGTGAGGACCGCGAGGACGGCCGCGAGCAGGCCCATCACCGACTGCAGCGCGATCATCAACCTCCGCCGATCCACCCGGTCGGCGACCACCCCCGCATACGGCCCGAGCACCAGGATCGGAACGGCCTGCAGGGCGACGATGACGCCGAGGACCGCCGACGACCCGCTGAGGGTGAGGACCAGCCAGGCCTGGGCGGTGGCCTGCATCCAGGTGCCGACCAGGGACAGGGCCTGACCGCCGAAGTACAGGCGGTAGTTGTGGATTCGCAGGGACGAGAACATCCCGTCGTCCATGGCCTGCGCCGAAGTCCCGGTGGTGGACTCGGGTGCGCGGTTGTCGGACATCGGCTCCACTGTAGGCACGGTCATCGACGGGGAGGCTCGGATGACCCTGTGTATAGTCTATAGACTATGCCCGATCAGGGGCCGATGGGCCGATCCTCCTCCGGGGCGGTATCGCCACGCCGCCGTCGTCCCCGACTATCCGACGAGGTGTCGGAGTATGTACGCGAGCTCATCGTGTCCGGGCAGCTACGGCCGGGCGAGTTCATCCGGCCGGAGAACGTCGCCGAGGAACTCGGGGTGTCGGCGACCCCGGCGCGGGAGGGTCTGCTCTCGCTGCAGACGGAGGGGATGCTGCGGGTCGAGCCGCGACGCGGATTCGTTGTCGCGCCCCTGAGCAGCGCCGACATCGAGGATGTGTTCGCCGGTCAGGCGTTGTTGGCCGGCGAACTCGCCGCCCGGGCCACCGCGAACATCGACGACGCCGGGCTGGCGGCCCTCGAGGCGATCCAGTCCGATCTGGAGTCGGCGGCCGACCGTGGTGACAACGACGAGGTGGAGCGTCTCAACCACGAATTCCATCGTCGGATCTACCGCACCGCCGACTCGCCCAAGCTGTCCTGGATGATCAAGTCGTCGCTGAGCTATGCGCCTCGACGTTTCTTCGCCTCGGTCGAGGGATGGCCGCAGGCATCGGCCGAGGATCACCGCGCCATCCTCGACGGATTACGCCGCGGGGACGCCGAGGCGGTACGCGAGTCGATGGCCGAGCACGTCCGCAAGGCCGGTCGGCTCCTCGCCGACAATCGCCGCGAGGAGTAGTGGGGACTCGGGCTGGATCGGGCGGCACACGCGAATACAACCGGGATGACTCAGCGGATCGGAAACAAGAATCTCCTCCGAGGCGTTGAGCGACCCCGATTATATTGGCACCCCGGGTGATTCGATGGGCGGGATGAGAGCCTGTCCGGCGGGCGGTGATCCGGCCGGCCTGTCAGCGATTCACTGACGCCAGGATCCGTTCTGCGCGTGCCACGACGGGCGGGTCTACCATGTGGCCGTCCACCGCGACCGCTGCGGAGCCCTGGCCGGCCGCCTCGAGAATCGAACGTGCCCAGGCGATCTGGTCGTCGGTCGGCGCAAGGCAGTCGTGCACCGCAGACACCTGGGCGGGGTGGATGCACAGCTTGCCGGGCATGCCGACGCGCGCGGCGTACCGCACGTCGTCGACGAGGACGTCCGGTTCACGCAGGGCCGTGGTGACACCGTCGATCGGTGCCGCGATACCCGCTGCGGTACTGGCCAGCACGAGTGCCGACCGCGCAAACAGCAGCGCCTCACGGTCATTCGGATCGACACCGATGTCGACGGCGAAATCGATCGCGCCGAATCCGAGGCGGACCACCGCGTCGAGTTCGGCGAGGGCGCCCGCGTTGCCGATTCCGCGCGCGGTCTCGACCAGCGCGATCACCGGTGCCGATGTGGCCGCTCCGACCGCGGCCACCGCGTCGACGTCGGTCGCCTTGGCGAGTACGACGGAAGCGTGAAGTTGTTGCGCAAGAGCGACATCGGCGTCATGCCAGGGGGTCTGGGCGGCATTGATGCGGATCAATGCCGTGTTCCCGGCGGCGAACCAGTCGGCGATGTGCTCGCGGGCCGCCGGTTTGTCGGCGGGTGATACCGCGTCCTCGAGGTCGACGATCACGGCGTCGGCACCGGCCGCGGCGGCCTTGTCGAACCGTTCCGGACGATCGCCCGGAACGAACAGGAATGTCCTTGCCGTGCGGATCTTCTCGACGATGTCGCCGGGATGGGTGCTCATCAGAACGACCCCCGTCCGGACACATGCACCGCGTCGCCACCGGTGACGACACGCAGCGCGACGTCGCCGTCATCGTCGCTGGCCTCCACCCGGAACCGGTCACCGATGAACAGCGGGCGTTGAAGGCGGAACTCGAAGTTGCGCAACGATTCTCCTCCTCGACTGATGCGCACCAGCTCGGCCAGGTAGGTGGCCAGCAGTGGGCCGTGCACCACCAGGTCGGGGTAACCCTCGACCTCCGTCACATACGGGCGGTCATAGTGGATGCGGTGCGCGTTGGAGGTCAGCGCGGAGTAGCGGAACAGCGTGGTGGTGGTCGGGGTCGGTTCCGTCGACCACTGTGCGGTGGATTCGCCCAGTTCCGACGATGGGCGCTCGAATGGGCGTGAATGGCCGGAGTCGCTGCGGTACACCAGGTTTTGCACTTCGACGAGGCGTGGTTCGTCGTCGCCGTCCTGGCGGTACTCCGACCGCACGGTCACGAACAGCATGTCGCCGGTGCGTCCGGTCTTCTCGGTGATCGCGGCGATCGACGATCGCTTCTCGGTCGAGACGCCGAGACGCAGCGGCCCGGTGGAGGTGATCCGCGACCCGGCGAACATGCGGCGACGTTCCGGGAGGGGCGGCAGGAAGTGTCCGTCCGCGGGGTGTCCGTCGGGGCCGAGGTCCGCCGTCGGCGGCCACTCGGAGAAGTACACCCAATGCCACGGGATGGGGAGCGCGTCATCCGGCCCGAAGGTCTCGCCGGTGTCCAGGGTGGCGGCGAGTCGGCTCGCCTGGGCGGGATCGAGGATGTCGGTCTCAACGATCGGTGCGGGGTGCCAACCGGCGACGTGGTCGCGAAGTGTTCGCTGCACGGTGTCCGACATGGTGATGCCTCCTGGGCTCGCTGGCGACTGTAAAAAATAGTCTATAGACCAGGCGGCGCTCAGTCGACCTCGACGCCCAGATGGGCGGCGAACATCTCGGCGAATCCGATGAGCTGTTCGCCGGCGATGGTGGTTCCGGACAGTCCGTCCAGGTGCCGCAGCGTGCCCACCCGCGCCCCGCGCAGGTCGAGGTCGGTGAGCTTCGCGCGGTGCACATCGATGCCTCCGACGATGCAGTCCTGGAATGCCATGCGGGCGAGGGTGGTGTCGCCGAGGTCGATCTCGCCGATGGTGCAGTCCCGGAAGAGGACATCTCGGACGTCTGCACCGCGCAGGTTCAGCAGGTCGACCTTGCAACCCTCGACGACCATTCCGCGGACCCGTGCGTCGAACATGTCGAGCGCGCCGAGCCTGCAGCGCGACATGTGCAGATTGCGGAGAGTGCTGCGCGGCAACGACAATCGTCCCACCTGGAGCTGGGTGAAGAGGGCGTCCGCAATGCGGGAGGCACTCAGGTCGGCGCCGTCGAGGATCACCGATCGCACCTCGCAGTCGGTGAGGGCCGCCCCCATCAGATCCCGGTCGGTGAGGTCCAGATCACGGAACGACGTCATCTCGATGGAGGCGTCGGGGGAGAGGTCGGCATCGTCACCTGTCTCGTAGGTGGTCGTCCGCGGGCGGTCCTCGAGGCGTGGAGGTCGTGTCGTCATCGTTCGAGCATGGCCCATCGAATCGACATTCCCGGACCGACCCACCCGCACGTCCCGGCCGATCCGTGGTCGACCGACCCCTCTTCGGGGGGGTGTCGCGCCGCGAGTGTGACGTGGATCATGTCGTCCATGACGAGTAACACCGACCTCTACCGCGCCGGCCGCGACCAGATGATCAGTCTCATCTCCGACTACGACAAGGCCGTCGCCGAGTTCCGGTGGCCGGAACTGTCCGGCCGCTTCAACTGGGCGACCGACTGGTTCGACGTCATCGCCCGCGACAACGACGCCATTGCCCTGTGGATCACCGAGCAGGACGGATCCGAGGTGACGGTCACCTTCGACGAGATGGCGCAGCGCTCCGATCGCGTGGCCACCTGGCTGCGGGACCTGGGCATCGGCAAGGGGGATCGCGTCATCCTGATGCTCGGCAATCAGGTCGAGTTGTGGGAGGCGATGCTGGCCGTGCTGAAGCTCGGTGCGATCGTGATGCCGACGACCGCGGCGCTCGGCCCGGAGGATCTGCGCGACCGCATCGAACGCGGGCAGGCGCGTGCAGTGATCGCCAACGCCGCCGACACACCGAAGTTCGACGACCTCGACGGCGACTATCTCCGGATCGTCGTCGGATCGTCGGCCCCGGGCTGGGTCGAGTACGCCGACGCCGGGGAATCGGAGTCGGCCGGTCCGTTCGAGGCGGTCACCGACGTCGACGATCCGATGCTGATCTACTTCACCTCGGGTACCACCAGCCGGCCGAAGCTGGTGGAGCACTCCCAGACCAGTTATGCCGTCGGGCATTTCACCACCATGGCGTGGATCGGCTTGCGTCCCGGCGACGTTCACCTCGCGATCAGTTCGCCGGGGTGGGCCAAGCATGCGTGGAGTTGCTTCTTCGCGCCGTGGATCGCCGAGTCCACCATCTTCGTCTACAACTATGGCCGGTTCGACGCGGCGGCACTGATGGATCAACTCCGCCGGGCGAAGGTGAGCACCTTCTGCGCGCCACCGACGGTGTGGCGCATGCTGATCCAGGCCGACCTCGGTGAGCGTCCGGACGCGTTGCGCGAACTGCTCGGCGCGGGTGAACCGTTGAATCCCGACGTGATCCGTCAGGTCGAGGACTCGTGGGGACTGACGATCCGTGACGGCTTCGGTCAGACGGAGACGACGCTGCAGGTCGGCAACACGCCGGGGCAGCCGGTGAAGTCGGGGTCGATGGGCCGCCCGATGCCGGGCGTGCCGGTGGTGCTGGTGGATCCGCTGACCGGCGAGCTCGCCGACGAGGGCGAGATCTGTCTGGACCTGTCGCAGCATCCGAAGAATCTGATGACCGGATACCTCGGCGATCCGGAGCGCAACGAGGCCGTGACGGCCGGCGGTTACTACCACACCGGTGATGTGGCGCAACGGGATTCCGATGGCTACATCACCTACGTCGGCCGCACCGACGATGTGTTCAAGTCCTCGGACTACAAGGTGTCCCCCTTTGAACTCGAAAGTGTGCTCATCGAACATCCGGCCGTGGTCGAGGCCGCCGTCGTGCCCCAACCCGACGACACCCGGCTCGCGATTCCGAAAGCCTATGTGACCCTGGCGCAGGGCTGGGAGCCCAGCGCCGAGACCGCGCGAGCGATCCTCGAGTACTCCCGCGATCACCTCGCCCCGTACCTGAAGGTGCGGCGGGTGGAGTTCTTCGAACTCCCCAAGACGATCTCGGGCAAGATCCGCCGCGTCGAACTCCAGCAGCGGGAGAGTGCCGCACACCGGGATTCGGTGCAGATCGCCACCGAGTACCGCTATGAGGATCTCGTGGACTGATCCTCACCGGAACTGGCTGCGGAAGCGTGACGGCGGCACCCCGAACTGCGCGGTGAAATTCTGGCGGAGCGTCACCTCGCTGCCGAAGCCGCAGGTGTGAGCGATCATTCGCAGATCGAGGTCGGTGGTCTCGAGGAGTTGCCGGGCGCGGTCGAGTCGTTGCCGGGTCACCCATCGCGCCGGCGTGGTGCCGGTCTCGCTCCGGAAATGGCGAATGAGGCTTCGTTGGCTCATGCCGGCGTGGTCGGCCAGTACCGCGACGGAGAGATCCTGGTCGAGTCGGCCAACCGCCCACTGCATGACCGCGCTCATGGATGCATCGGAATCGACTGCGGTGACCGGATTCTCGATGTACTGCGCCTGACCGCCATCGCGATGCGGTGCCACCACCATGCGGCGTGCCACCCGGTTGGCCAGGTCCACTCCGCTGCGGCGGCGCAGCAGATGTAGGCAGGCGTCGACGGCCGAGACGGTACCGGCCGAGGTGATCACGTCGCCGTGGTCGATGTAGAGCACGGAGTCGTCAACCGAGCCACATCGGCCGCGGCCGAGCAGGGTGTCGGTGCCCAGCCAATGTGTCACGGCCGCGCGACCTTCCAGTAATCCGGCATCGGCGACCGCGATGGCGCCAAGGCACAGGCCCGCGACCACCGCGCCGCGCGTATGCGCGCGCACGAGGATCGCACGCAGATCCTCGCCGATCTCGGGCGTGGACTCCGGCCACGACGGAATGATCACCACGTCGGCGTCGTCGGCGGCGATGGGCCCGGCGATGCCGGACAGGTGTGTTCCGCCGGCCACGTCGACGCTCTCGGCACCGGTCGAGAACAACGTGACCGACCACTCGGCGGGATGGTCGGTGACTGCTGCGGCCTCGCCGAACACCATCTGCGGGGCGGCGACATGGAACAGACTCACGCCGTCGTACACGAAGATCGCGACATGCATCCGTCGGCTCCCTTCGGCGGCACGATTATCGCGCCGACCGGCTGGCGCGTTTCCATCGCAGAGTGGCATTCGTGCCACTTCTGCGACCGACGATACTGCAGCAGACTGCAGTGCCAGGCGAGGGAATTCGCTCGCCGACCACCGGAAGGGGATGTCCCATGACCGCACCGAAGCGCGCCCTTGTCATCGTCGATGTGCAGAACGACTACTTCGACGGACCAATGCAGATCCAGTACCCGCCGCGCGACGAGTCGTTGGCCAACATCACGCGGGCGATCGACGCGGCCGTTGCGGCTGGGCTGCCGGTGGTGGCGCTGCAGCACACGTTGCCCGCCGACTTCCCGGTCTATGCCGAGGGATCGGAGGGGTGGAAGCTTCACCCCGAGGTGGCGCGGCGCGTCGGTGTCGACTGGTTGGTCGCCACCAAGCAGTTCGGCACGGTCTTCGGTGGCACCGACGTCGCGCAGTGGCTCGCCGACCGTGACGTCGACACCATCACCATCGTCGGCTACATGACCAACAACTGCGACCTCGCCACCGCCGCGGACGCCGAGGTGCGTGGGCTGGGTGCGGAGATCCTGTCCGACGCCACCGGTGCGGTTCACCTGGCCAACGGTGCCGGATCGGTCTCTGCCGAACAGCTACATACGACGCTGATGGTGTTGTTCCACTCCAACTTTGCCGCCGTCGCATCGACCGACGAGTGGCTCACCGCACTCGGTGACGGACGCGCCCTGGACAAGGGCAATCTGGTGGAATCGGCGGTGGCCGGCGCGCAGAGCAACGAACCGGCACGCGCCTGATGGT
Organism: Gordonia sp. NPDC003950; assembly: GCF_053605205.1. NCBI lineage: Bacteria > Bacillati > Actinomycetota > Actinomycetes > Mycobacteriales > Gordoniaceae > Gordonia > Gordonia sp. NPDC003950. The sequence goes on from NZ_JBSGIT010000010.1 coordinate 106,308, forward strand.
CGTCATCCGTCGATGAAATCCGCAATCGTCTTTGCCACTCGCGCGGTGTCGGCGACGTGCGCGAAGTGTCCCTGACCATCCAGTTCGACGGTCGTCGCACGCGGTAGGGACGCTGCGAGATGTTCGGTGGCACCGACCAGATGTCCGGGACTGGCGTCGCCGACGAGAAGCCGGATCCGGTTCTCGGAGAGCGGTTGTGCCTGTACGTCACGCTGGAGCGGGGCGCCTCGGTGGGACTCGACGACGTCCTCGATGTGATGGACGGGGCCGGGGTGGCCCGATTCAAGTTCCCGGAGCGGCTTGTCGTCGTCGACGAGTTCCCGATGACCAAGGTGGGCAAGATCGACAAGAAGGCCATGCGGGAAGACATCCGGCAGCGACTGGAACGCGCGGAGGTGTGAGGTGCTCCCCCGCTCCATCACGAGGTCGGGAGCGGGACCCACGACGGCAGCGGCATCGACCCGGGCGACCGGGGCGGTCGCCCGGCAGTGACGAGCGCTTACGAGTTGGTGGCACAGACGCAGCGGCTGTGGTGGCAGAATTCGCGGCCGAACACACCGGATGCTCTGCCGACGACGAGTATCCGGTGGCCGCGGGGTTTGCGTCGGCGGCAGCGGCGATCGCCGCACACGAGTACTGGCTGTCGCGCCGGACCCGGACAATCGGCGAGGTGACGCGAAAGATGTTCGCGCTCATGGAGCAGCGATTGCCGGAGGGGCCAAGTTTGACGGTGCGGCCGCCGTGATGCCGGGGCCGGCCTACCGCCGTGCGATCCACGTCGTCTTGAGTCCGGTGAACTTGTCGATGGCGTGCACCGAGAGGTCGGACCCGAATCCCGATCCCTTGAAGCCGCCGAACGGGGTACCCGGTGACAGGGCGTCGACGGTGTTGACCGACACCGTTCCGGCGTGCAGGGAATCCGAAACGCGCAGGGCCCGGTCGAGATCGGAGGTCCACACCGATGCCGCGAGACCGTACTCGGTGTCATTGGCCATGGCGATGGCCTGCTCTTCGGTGTCGAACGGGATGAGCGCGAGCAGCGGACCGAAGATCTCCTCGGTGATGACCGTCGAGTCCGTCGGCAGGTCGGTGGCGACGGTGGGTTCCATGAAGAATCCGGTGTCTCCGATCCGGTTGCCGCCGAGAATGATCCGGCCGTCTGATCGCGCCCGTTCGACATAGTCGAGGACGAGGTCGAGTTGTTTGCGCGACACCATCGCGCCGGTGGTCGAGGACGGATCCAGTGGATCGCCCGGCCGGTACGTCGCGGCCTTTGCCGCAAGGGTCGCGGCGAGTTCGTCGACGATCTCCCGCTGCACGAGGAGTCGGCTGTTGGCCGAACACACCTCACCCTGATTGCCGAAGATCCCGAAACATGCCATCTCGGCGGCGGTTTCGAGGTCACCGCAGTCGGCGAACACGATGTTGGGGCTCTTCCCGCCGCACTCGAGCCACACCTGCTTCATGTTGGATTCGGCGCTGTAGGCCAAGAATTTCTTGCCGACCTCGGTCGAGCCGGTGAACGTCAGGCAATCGACGTCGGGGTGTCGGCCCAGGGCGCGTCCAGCGGTGGCGCCGAGACCGGGTACGACGTTGAGGATGCCGCTCGGGATGCCTGCCTCGAGGGCGATCTCGGCCATCCGCAGCGCCGACAGCGGTGATTCCTCAGCGGGTTTGAGGACGACGGAATTGCCGGCCGCCAGTGCCGGTGCGAGCTTCCACGCGGCGATGTCGAGGGGGAAGTTCCACGGGACCACCGCGCCCACCACGCCCAGGGGTACGCGTCGGACCATGGCCACACTGCCGTCGGCGGTGGGTGGGAGTTCACCGGGGATCTTGTCGATCACTTCGCCGTAGTAGCGAAACACCGCGGCCGCGCCGGGCACCTCGACGTCGATCGAGTCGCGGATGGCCTTACCCATCTCCAGGGTCACCAGGAGTGCGAGTTCGTCGGCGTGCTCGAGAAGCAGATCCGCGAAGCGGACGAGGATCGCACCGCGATCGGCGGCGGAGCGACGCGACCAGCGGCCGTCGTCGAAGGCTCGCCGCGCGGCGACCACGGCGGCGTCGATGTCGGCCTCCGCACCGGCGGCGACGGCGACGAGGACATCCTCGGTGGCCGGGTTGACGACATCGAAGGTGTCTCCCGAGACCGCGGAAATCGGACGACCGTCGATGAACGCGTCGGTCGGCATCTTGAGGCCGGCCGCGCGGGCGTGCCAATCGATCGTGAGTGCAGACATGCACCCATGGTGACCGACTCGGCCGCCGATCAACAGATCCTGTCGAGCCGAATTATCTGATGATCTACATCGGTGGAGTCGATAAATACTGCATCTGATTTGTTGATCCAGAAGGTCGGAAGATTCTGTTTTCCCTGGGATGCGTGCTGTCGAATACTGGCCTGAACGCCCCGACGACGTGGCGCGCATCTCACAGACCACGACGGCAACGAGGAGTCGAATTCATGACGACCACACCCGAGTCCACGCCGACAGGTGCCACGCCGACAGGTGCCACGCCGACAGGTGCCGGGCCGGCACTCGAGCGCCGCACCATCGACCACATCCCGCACGACGAGCGGCACGGCCGAGCCCGCGACATCTTCACCGTCTGGTTCGGCTCCAACATCATGTTGCTGACCATCATCACCGGCGCACTCGCGACCACGGTGTTCGGTCTGCCCTTCTGGGCCGGCGCGCTGGCCGTCATCCTCGGCAACCTCGTCGGTGGTGTCGTCATGGCACTGCACGCGGCGCAGGGACCGCAGATGGGCGTGCCGCAGATGCTGCAGACCCGCGCACAGTTCGGATCGCTGGGCAGCCTCCTCGTCGTCGTCCTCGTCGTCTTCATGTACCTCGGGTTCTTCGCCTCCAACGCGGTCCTCGGCGGACAGGCCTTCGCCGAGGTCACCGGACTACCGACGAACTGGGCAATCCTGATCATCGGCGGCATCAGCGTCGTGGTGACCGTCATCGGCTACAAGCTGATCCACTCCATGGCCGCCGTGCTCTCGGTCGTGGCCGGCCTGGCGCTGCTCGTGGCGTTCGTCTGGATGGTAGGTGTCAACGGCCTGCCCGAGGGCACTTGGCACAGCGGTGATTTCGGCTGGGCCGGCTTCATGGCGACCTTCTCCGCCGCCGCGCTGTGGCAGATCGCCTATGCGCCCTACGTGTCCGACTACACCCGCTATTTGCCCAAGGACACCGGCGTCACCACCGCCTTCTGGGCCACCTACGCGGGATGCGTCCTCGGCTCGGTGCTGCCGATGCTGCTCGGCGTCCTGGTCGGCGCGGCCCTTCCCGCCGCCGACACCCTCGACGGCATGTCCACGCTCACCCACGGGATCTCGACGGGACTGTTCGCGGTCTTCGCTGTCGGTATCAGCCTGACCAACGGGATGAACCTGTATTGCGGTGCGCTGTCGACGATCACCGTAGGACAGAACATCCTGCCACGATGGCGGCCACAGGCCACCAGTCGTGCGGTGATCGCCGTCGTCCTGTTCGCCATCGCGATGGTACCCGCCCTCGTCAGCGCCGACGACTTCCTCGCCAACTACGCCAACTTCCTGTCCCTGCTGCTCTGCGTGTTGATCCCGTGGACCGCGGTCAACCTGGTCGACTACTACTTCCTGCGCCACGGCGTCTACGACATCCCCTCGCTGTTCGCCCGTGACGGCGGCGTGTACGGCCGCTTCAACTGGACGGCGATCGCCTGCTACGTGCTCGGCATCGCGTTGCAGATACCGTTCCTCTCGACCACCCTGTGGGTGGGTCCGATCGCTGAATCGCTGGGTGGCGTGGACATCTCGTGGCTGGTCGGGCTCGCGGTGATCTGCCCCCTCTATTACGGCCTGATGCGGCTGCGGCAGTCTGCTACGGCCGCCTCCCCGTCCGTACTGATGACGGAACCCGCTGCATGAGCAGCGATTACGTCGTGGTCGGCGGCGGAACCGCGGGATGCATCGTCGCCGCCCGGCTCAGCGAAGACCCCGATGTCACTGTGACGGTCATCGAAGCGGGGCCCAGTGACGAGCACGAACCGCGGGCGCGGTCGATCCGCCGGTGGGCCGAGATGATCGGCAGCGAGTACGACATGGATTACCGCAGCGTGCCGCAAGAACGCGGGAACTCCGGAATTCGTCAGTCGCGCATGCACATCCTGGGTGGATGCTCGACGGCGAACACGATGATCACCTGGCGGCCACTCGCCGCCGATATCGACGAATGGGCCGATTACGGGGTCGCCGGGTGGGATGCGGAGACGCTCGGCCGGTGTTACGACCGTCTGGCCACACCCATCACGCCGGTGGCGCCGGCGGACCAGAACCCGTATGTCGCCGACGTGGTGGCCGCGGCCCGGGAGGCCCTGGAGTTGCCGGCCCGGACCGACTGGAACACCGATGTCGACTTCGCGAAAACCGGTGAGGGCGCAGGATTCTTCGAGATCGGCTACACGCCGGAGGATAATCTCCGGTCGGCGACGTCGGTGCACTACCTGCATGATGCCATCCGTCAACGTCCCAATCTGACTGTGGTGCACAACCGTTCGGTCACGACGATGCTGTTCGACGACCATCGCGCGACCGGTGTCCGTACCGTCGATGCCGCGGGCGAGATCGCCGACATCCATGCCGACCGCGAGATCATCGTCTGCGCGGGCGCGATCGGGTCGCCCGCGCTCCTGCAGCGCTCGGGCATCGGTCCCGCCGAGATTCTCGCGGCGGCGGGCGTGCCGATCCGGGTCGACCTGCCCGGCGTGGGGGAGAACCTGATGGATCACGCCGAAGGTCTCATCGTGTGGGAGACCGATCGGGCTGTGCCGTCCACCTGCGCGACCGGCTGGGATGCGGGTGCCGCGCTGCGCTTGTCCGACGACAGCCCGGCACGGCCGGATGTGTTGATGCACTTCCCGGTTGAGGCCGTCGCCGATCATGCCGTCACCTACGGCACCGAACTGCCGGCAAAGATCATCTCCATCGCCCCCAACGTGGCCAAACCCCACAGTCGTGGGCGCGTGTGGATCACCGACGCCGATCCGGCGATACCGCCGGCCATCGACTATCGCTACTTCACCGACCCCGATGGGGAGGACGAGGCCGCACTGTTGGCCGGTATCCGCGCCGCGCGACGTATCGCGGCCACCGCTCCGATGTCGGATTGGGTTGTGCGGGAGGTCTTTCCCGGAACCGACGTCGACGACGACGAGGCACTGTCGGAGGCCCTGCGCGCGACCCATCAGACCGTCTATCACGTGTCGGGAACGTGCCGGATGGGAGCCGACGACGACCCACTCGCGGTTCTCGACAGCCGACTGAACGTGTGGGGCGTCAATGGTGTACGCGTCGTCGACGCCTCGGTGATGCCGACGCTGACGTCGGTCAACCCGGTTGGCACGATCATGAGCATTGCGGAGCGAGCGGCAGAACTCATCGCCACCGATCGTCGTCGCGGGCACTGAGCCGTAGGGGGCCTGGGCTACGTCCCGAACAGGTCGCGGCAGAGTTCGGCGACCACCCCGGCCCGCCTGGTCGGCCGCGCGGCAATCGCGTTGAGCAGCACCATGGTCAGGGCCGGGGCGTCGTCGGCGATGGGGATCGACGCGACCGCGTGCCCGTCGAGTGCCATCGGCACCGCCGACTGCAGGTTGAGCACGGTGTAGGCCAGCCCCCGTCCCACCAGCGCGCGGCAGGTCTCGACGGTGGTGGATCGATACCGGACGTTGGGTTCCACTCCGCATTCCCGGAAGACCCGGCCGAAATAGTCGCGACTGTGCGGTAGGTCGAGTAGGGCCATGGGTTCGTCCGCAAGCTCGTGCAGCCGTACCGATTTCCGCTTCGCGAGCCGGTGTGAACCGGACACGAGGACGTAGGGTGGCACGGTCCGCAGCGGCCACCGCTTCAGCCGGGGATCGTCGACGAGGTCGTAACCGATCCCGAGTTCGAAGGTGCCGTCGGCGACGCCCTCGGCGAGGTCCGCGAGGTCGACCTCGGTGGTCTGCAACTGCAGCCGCGGTAGCTTTTCCGCTGCGGTGCTGAGCAATTCGGGTAGCAGATAGGGCGCCATCACCTCGAAGCAGCCGATCGACAAGGACCCCGTCAGGGAGCCGCCCATGCCGTGGGCGATCGACCGCAGGTCGGCGGCCGACGCCAGAAGCTGCCTGCTCGCGACCAGCAACTCGCGGCCCGAAGGTGTCAGCGTGATGCCCTTCGCGTGGTGGCGCACCAACAATTGGACGCCCAGGGACCCCTCCAGGTCGGTGAGGGCCGTCGACATCGCCGACTGTGAAAGGTGCACGGCGGTGGCCGCTTTCGTGATGCTTCCGGCTTCGGCGACCGCCACGAAGTACTCGAGTTGCCGCAGCGTGTAGTCCGCCATGCCTCACCTCGTTGATTCGACTCTTCCGATATTAAACCACGGAAACAGAGACTGTACAGATGAAACCTCGGCATTCAGTCTGGTAGCACACGTATTCATTCCCCCGTCGAGCAGGAGTTGACTCATGGGAACCCACCCCGTAGCCCAGGACGGGCCGGATCTGCATCTGCGGCATTCGCTGCGCCGTCTCGACGTCCCGATCATGATCCTGTCGGCACTCATCAGCCTGGACATGGTCGGTGAGATCTCGTCCTTCGGTGGCGAGACCTTCACCTGGCTACTCATGCTCGCCGTGCTGTGGATGATTCCCTACGGCCTGGTGACCGCGGAACTGGGCAGTGCCTTCCCCGACGAGGGCGGCCTCTACGAGTGGGTCAAACGTGCCTTCGGCCGATTGCCCGGATCGATCGCCACCATCATGTACTGGTCGATCAACCCGCTATGGATCGGCGGCTCACTCGCCTTCATCAGTACCGAGGCGTGGAGCAGTTTCATCCGTCCGGTGGGCGAGGGCAGCGTCGGCGACTACGCCTTCAAGATCGTGTTCGTCTGTGCGTCGGTGGGCATCACGTTGCTGTCGATGCGCCGTGCACGGGTGGTCTTCCGGATTGGTACGTATCTGAAACTCGTTCTCGCCGCGGTCTTCCTGATCACCACTGTGATCTTCGGTCTCAAGCACGGCTTCCACGGCATCGAAGCGGTGAGCTGGTCGCCCACGATGGCCGGCTTCCTGGGACTGGTTCCGCTGCTGCTGTTCTCACTGGTCGGCTTCGAGGTGCCGAGCCAGGCCGGCGGAGAGATGACCAACCCGCAGCGCGACGTTCCCCGCGGCATCGCCGTCGGAGGATTCGTCGGAATCCTCGTCTACGCGTTGCCGGTTCTGGCCCTGCTCCTGGTGCTCCCGGCCGACAAGATCACCGGCATAGGCGGATTCATGGCCGCCGTCGACACCGTCTTCGGCGTCTACGGTCCGGCGGGCTAGGTCTTGGTCAAAGTCGCGGTGATCGCCTTCATCATCGGGCTCGGCGTCACCGGTGCCACCTGGGCGCTTGCCGCCAACCGTGCGCTGGCCGTCGCGGCGGCCGACGGTGGCTTCTTCCCCTACTTCGCGAAGTTTGACGAGAAGCGGGATTCTCCGGTGCGCGTCAACATGTTCACCGGTGTCATCGCGTTGCTGTTCATGGTCGCCGGTGTGCTGTTCTCCCGCGGCGACAGTGCCGCAACGTTCACCGTGGTCCTCACGATCACCATCTCCACCTCGCTGGTCGCCTACCTGTTCGTGTTCCCGGCGGCACTTCGCCTGCGGTTCACCCATCCCGCGCGTGGCCGCTCCTACGCGATTCCCGGTGGACGCGTGGGCATCACGGTGGCCGTCGCCCTGACGACGTTCTGGGCCGCACTGGGCGTGTGGGTGGCGGTCTTCCCCGGAACCCTGGAGAACCTCGTCGGCATCGACTACGACTTCCTCGAGACGTGGGGAGTCAGCCGCATGAGGTTCGAGCTGTTCACCGTCGGCACCCTGGCCCTACTCGCCCTGATCGCGGTCGCCGGCTACCTCCGCGGACGCGGAAGCGTTCCTGCCGAGGCGCGACCGGTGGTGAGCGACGAGCCGCGGATCACCGAACCTGTCGGTTGAGACGCGACACAACCGGTGGCCCGGCCTCTCCGACGGAGGGGCCGGGCCACCGCTGTCGTGTCTGCGGGAGCCAGCTCGTCGACGAGGTCGATCCGATCGGTGGGGATTGGCGCGGGTGGTTCTGGTGGACGCGCCGGCTGCGTGTACGCGCGCTCAGTGCAACGAGGGCGTGGACGTGGGGGGGTGCCGCGTGAGCTGACTGGACCCCACAACCTCAGACGCCGTGCACCACCGCACCACCGACCATCGTCATCTGGACCGTCATCTCTCCGATGTCACGCGCCTCGCGGATGTCACCGTCGAGGACGACGAGGTCGGCATCCTTGCCGACGTCGACGGACCCGGTCGTGTCGTCGGCGTGCATCGCGCGTGCCGCCCCGATCGTGTAAGCGTCGACGGCCGCCCGCAGCCCGATGGCTTCCTCGGCGACGAGTGGGAGGGTGCGGGCGTCGTCACCGATGGCGTGCGGGTCTGCCAGCGAACCCATCCGATGGACGGCGGTGTGGATGGCCCACAGAGGATTCGGATCGGTGACCGGCCAGTCGCTGCCCATCGCCAACGCGCCACCCGCTGCGAGGATCGACCCGAACGGGAAATGCCACCGCTGCCGGTCGGGGCCCAGCAAGGGGAGTTTGCGTTCGACGATCTCGGTGTCGCGTCGTGCCCAGAGTGCCTGGACGTTGGCGATGACGCCGAGTTCGGCAAAGCGTGGGATGTCTGAGGGGTCGACGACGTCGAGATGGGCGATCTGATGGCGTGCAGCGAAATCCGGGCGAGCCCGGATGGCGGTGCCCAGCGCATCGAGACATTCCCGCACCGCCCGATCGCCGACCGCGTGCATGTGGATGTGGAAGTCGTTGCGCGCGAGCAGTGAACACACCTCGTCGAGCTCCGCCGGATCGATGAACGACAGCCCCTGCGATGCGGCCCCGGCCGGAAGATGTGTGTACGGCGCGAGCATCGCGGCGGTGCAGTTCTCGCAGATCCCGTCCTGCATCACCTTGACGGTGTCGACGTGAAAGCGATTGCCGTGACCCTGTTCTCGTCGCCGGAGCAGCGTGTCGAGCTGCCCGAGACCCTTATCCGCGGCCCACCACAGTGCGCCGCACACCCGTGCCGTCAACTCCCCGGCGTCGTCGGCGGCGATATAGGTGGCGAGCGTGTCGGACAGTCCGAATGCCGGGATGTCCACGCCCGCATCCTGCCAGCCGGTGACGCCCACCGCATGCAGGCGGCGCTGCGCCGTCAGCAACGCGCGTCGGAGGAACTCGTCGTCGTAGGCCGGGATGAGCGCATTCGCGGGGTCGCCGGCCCGCTCGAACAGCACGCCGGTCGGTTGCCCGGTCGGGTCACGTTCGATGCGCCCGCCGCTGGGATCGAGGGACGACTCGTCGATACCGGCACGCCGCAACGTCTCCGAGTTGACCCACACACCGTGACCGTCATGACTGGACAGCACCACGGGCCGATCGGCGACGACCTCGTCGAGGTCGGCCCGGGTGGGCAGCCCGCCGGGGAAAGCGTCACCGTACCAACCACTTCCGCTGATCATCGGCTCGTCCGGATGGTTCCGGGCATAGGCATTGATCGCGTCGAGGTAGCGCCGACGATCATGCGGCAACTCCGACAGGTCACAGCGCAGCGCGGCCAGCCCGCCGGCCACCGGATGCGCATGGGCGTCGATGAAGCCGGGCATCAGGCTCGCACCCGCCAGGTCGTGCACCTGCGTCCGAGGACCGACGAGAGCGCGATCCACGCCGCGGACGACGGAGGTGATCACCCCGTCGGCCACGGCGACGGTGTCGGCGCCGGATGCGCCATCGCCGGTCTGCCAGACGGCTGCATTGGTGAAGATGTGCTCGGCGTACATGGCGGCTCCCGGTATTCGGCTGCGGCGGTGTGGTGGTGGTGCGGGTTGCGGCGGCGCGGTTATGGCGCGCGGCTCAGGACACTGAAACCGGGATGCGGAACACCGGCTCGATCGACAGCTGGGTCACCTCGCGTCGGAACGGGACCGGTGCGTCCGACGGGGGCGTGTCGAGTTCCTCGGCGTACCGGTGTCCCGACCAGACGGCCGCTGCGATCGTCGAGGGTGCCCATGCGTCACCGGCCCCACGCACACTGCGGATGCCGGCGTCGGCCCACTCGTCCTCGCGCGCATACAAACCTGAGTAGAGCTCGTCGTGCGGCAGGCGCGCGGTGACCAGGACGACGGAGTCGGCTTCGATCTGCCCGGCGCGACCGGTGAATCGGCACGCCGTGTCGACGCCCCCGTCGCGGATTGCGGTGACGGCGGTGTCGGTACGTACCGCCACCCCGGCCTCGATGATGCGTGCCCGGATGCGGTGGGATTCCATGGTGTTGGTGGTCCACTGCGACACCTGCGGTACCGGGGTCACCAGGGTGACGTCGTATCCTTCCTTGGCGAGCATCTCGGCGATGACCGCGCCGAGGTAGTAGTGATCGTCGTCGAAGAGCACGACCCGGTTGCCCTGTGGGCGGATTCCCGAGGTGATGTCGTCGGGCGTGAGAACGTCGGTGGTGGAGTCGATTTCGATGCCGTGCGTGTGCCAGCGGCCGACGCCGTCGCGACGCCAGGAAGCGCCGGTCGCCACGAGCACGTGGCCGAAGCCGTACTCGAGGATGTCCTGTTCCGTCATCGGCGATTCACGGTAGATGTCGACGGTGTCGAGTTTCTCGATCTGTTGGAGCCGGTAGTCGATCACCCGAATCCATGCGGCCAGCCCCGGCAACTTCGACTCGCGCGCGACGCGTCCGCCGAGGACGCGTCCGGCCTCGGTCAGGGTGACCGAGTATCCCCGGTTACCCAGGGCACGAGCGGCTTCCAGGCCGGCGGGCCCGGCGCCGACGACGAGCACCGACGAATCGGAGGCCTTGGGTGCGATGTGTTCGGGATGCCAGCCGCGGCGGAACTCCTCGCCCATCGTCGGGTTCTGGGTGCAGCGGATGGGTGACATGGTGAAGTCGCCGGAGACGCAGATGTTGCATCCGATGCATTCTCGGATGTCCTCGAGGTCGCCGCGTTCGATCTTGTTGGGCATGAACGGATCGGCGATCGATGGGCGTGCGGCGCCAATGAGGTCGAGGACGCCGCTCTTGACCTGGCGCACCATGGTGTCCGGGGAGGTGAAGCGGCCGACACCGACCACCGGTTTGGTGGTGTATTGTTTGAGGCCGGTGACGTACGGCTCCTGCTCGGCCTCGGGACCGAAACGCGATGTCACCGAGTCATCTTCCCAGCTGCCCAGGACCAGATCCCAGAGGTCGGGGTGCTCGCCGATGATGCCAAAGACGTCCTCCATCTCGGCGCGGGTGATGCCCTCGTCGCCGAGGAGTTCGTCGACGGAGATGCGGCAGGCGACCGCGGCCTTGCCGTCGGCGATCTCCCGGGTGTCCTCGAGGATCTCGCGGATCAGCCGGATGCGGTTCTCCAGGCTGCCGCCGTATTCGTCGGTCCGGTTGTTGTATCGGCGCGACAGGAAGTGGTGCAGGCCGCCGATGGCGTGACCGGCGTAGACGTAGACGATGTCGTAGCCGGCGGCCAGCGAGCGATGGACCGAATCGGCATGCCATTTGCGCAGGTCGACGATGTCGGCCTTGGTCATCGCGCGGGCCTGGACCGGATCGAGATTCCACGACACGACGGGCAGATGCTGTGGGCCGAGCGGGGTTTCGCGGCTGATGAGGTTCGGGCTGTTGAGGCCGTTGTGCGCCAGTTCGATTCCGGCCAGCGCTCCACCCTCGTGGATCTGCTCGGCGATGCGCGCGATCGCCGGCATGTCCTGGTCGTCCCACAGGCGCAGCTCGATGAATGGACCGATGTCGGAGGTGGGATGGATCTCCACCTGTTCGGTGCACACCACCGCCCACCCGCCCTCGGCCTTGACGCGCCGCATCGCAGCCTCGCCCGACGGATCGCGGTAACCCATTCCGTTGCAGTGCGGGACCTGGAAGAAGCGGTTGCGGGCGGTCACGGGCCCGATCTGGACCGGTTCGAAGAGGATGTCATAGCGGGGGTCACGCATGGGGAACGCTCCGTTGGGCTGGGCTGTCGATCAGCGGGTCGCTGGGATGGTCATTCTTTGTGCTCAATCGCAAAGAACAATTCGACGGTATCGCGAGGCCTGCCAGTTCGCCCACCTGTAGCCAACATCTCGTCATCGGAACATTCGATCCGCGACATCGGTGGAACCGACGCAAGTGCACGCTTGCATCGAGGCGTGGTGCGGGGCAGGATCGGCAGGCATGGCCCGTCCCCGTCGGCAAGATGCCCGCCGCGCTGAAATCATCACCGCGGCAACGGTTGCCATTGCCGAGCGCGGGTTGATCGGATTGCGGATCAAGGACATCGCCGCCGCTGCGCGGTTGTCGCCCGGGTCCGTCGCCTACTACTACCCCGAACTCGACGATCTGTTACTGGCGGTACATGAGACCGCCGTCGAGCGATTCTACCGCGGGCGCCGAGAAGCTATGGGGGAGTATGACGATCCGCTCGACCGACTCGGTGCGCTCGTGAACCTGGGGATCTGCGATCCCGACGACCCGATGTGGCCGGCCCTGTACGAACTTCATCTGCACAGTGCCCGGGTGACCCGTCATGCGGAGCTCATGGCGCGCCTGTTCGACCTCGAGGCGTCGCTGTACCGCGAGGTCATCGCCGACGGTCTGCGCACCGGAGACTTCGTGATCAACGGCGACGCCGCCGACATCGCGGCCACCGCCGTCGCACTCGAGGATGGAATGGGCCTCCACCTGGTCGGCCGCAACGAGAACCTCGACGCACACCGGGCGCGCTGCCTGCTGCGTGGCTATCTCATTGCGGCACTGGCGTGTCCGCGGCTGGTCGCGACCGCACGGTCGGCTGCGCGGGCGCCGTCATCGGTCGAGTAGCTTGCTTCCCGGCGTCGAGTGGCCTCATCCCGCCGGTCGAGTGGGTCTCGTCTCGCCGGTGGAGCGGGTCCGGAGCGCCAGCGGAGGGCCGCGTCGAGACCTCGTATTCCGACGCCGGAAACCATCTGCAGCCCAGCACCCCGATGGGGGATATCGGAGGCCACGCGATCACCCAGGTGACCGCACGACGTCATCGACCGGTGTCGGTCCGGCACAGACGTTCCGGGCTGAAGACCTTCTCGAGTACCGCCTCGTCGAGAAGTGCCCCGCGCCGCACGAGATCGGGTATCAATGCTCCGGTCGACATCGCTTCGGCGACCAGGGCTGTGGCGGTCTCGTAGCCCAGGAGGGGGTTCAGGGCGGTGGCCAGGCTGGCGGAACCGTAGACGGCGTCCCGCATCCGGTCGACGTTCGGTGCGATCCCGGCGATGCAGCGTGCTCCGAGCACGTCGACCGCGGCGGTCAGGCGGGTCAGCGAGGAGAGCAGTGCGCGCACGATGATCGGCTCAAAAGCGTTGAGCTGCAACTGCCCGGCCTCGGCCGCGACGCTCACCGTGAGGTCATTGCCCATCACCTCGAACGCTACCTGGTTGACCACCTCGGGGATCACCGGATTGACCTTGCCGGGCATGATCGACGATCCGGCCTGCACCGCCGGAAGGGTGATCTCGCCGAATCCGGATCGTGGGCCAGAACTCAACAGCCGCAGGTCGTTACAGATCTTGGAGAGTTTCACCGCGGCGCGCTTGGTGACGCCGGACAACTGAACGAAGGCCCCGACGTCCGAGGTCGCCTCCACGAGGTCGTCGGCGCTGCTCAGTGGTAGGCCGGTGATGGCCGCAAGCCGATCGCAGGCGCGTGCCGCGTAATCGGGGTCGGTGTTGAGGCCGGTGCCGATCGCGGTGCCACCCAGATTGATCTCGGTGATGAGCAGAGTTGCCTCACTCATCCGGTCGGCGTCCTCGGCGATGGTCACCGCGTACGCGCCGAACTCCTGGCCGAGCGTCATCGGCACTGCGTCCTGGAGTTGGGTACGGCCCAGTTTGAGGACGTCGGAGAACTCATCGGCCTTGGATCGGCACCGAGAAGCCAACCCGCGCAACGAGGTCTCCAGGGCGTGCGCCGCACGGGCCAGGGCGACCTTCACCGCGGTCGGGTACACGTCGTTGGTGCTCTGCCCGAGATTGACGTGTTCGAGGGGATGGACGATGTCGTAGCGGCCCCGCGAATATCCGAGGATCTCCAGGGCCCGATTGGCGATCACCTCGTTGGCGTTCATGTTCGTCGACGTGCCGGCCCCACCCTGGATCTGGTCGACGACGAACTGCTCGTGCAGCGCGCCCTCACGGATCTCGGTGCAGGCCACGATGATCGCCTCGGCGACGTTGACGTCGAGGAGGCCGAGATCGCGATTGGTCTCGGCGGCGGCCTGTTTCACTGCGGCGAGTGCGATCACCAGATCGTCGTACCGCGAGATCGGCACCCCGCTGATGGGGAAGTTGTCCAACGCTCGGCAGGTGTGCACGCCGTAGTAGACGTCGGCGGGGACGTCATGGTCACCCAGCAGATCGTGTTCGATGCGCACGGCATCTCGGTCGGTGGAGATCATCGCGGCTCCCGGAGAATGAGGCGTTGCCGGATCGATGAGGTGCTCGCCGCGTCGATCACTGTGCCGGCCAACGCGATGGCACCCTGGGCGATGGCGGCTTCGGCCGCAGAAGTGAGCGTGGCGGCCGCGAACTCGATCTGGTGGTTCACCGCAGGCATGGAATCGATCCCGATGTACGGGTGAATCGCCGGCAGCACCTGCGACACGTTGCCCATGTCGGTGGATGCGCGGGCCATCATCGAATCGGCACCCGACTCGAAGCGTCGTCCGAGAGCCAGCGCGCGCCGCTCGTAGCAGCCGAGAAGCTCGTCATCGGTGTGGAATTCGGCATAGGGCTTGGATTCCGGGGTGACGGTCAGTTGTGCGCCGGAGGCGAGCGCACCCGCCTCGAAGCACCGCATCACGCGGGGTTCCACCTCGGCCAGCTCGGCGAGTGTCTCGGCGCGCACATACCACCGGCCCTCGGTGCGTTCGGCGATGGCGTTGGGTGCCTCACCGCCACGGGTCATCATGCCGTGCACGCGTACCGACGAGGGCAACTGCTGACGGAGCAATCCGATCGCCACCTGGGCGATGGTGAAGGCATCGGCGGCGTTGACACCGCGTTCGGGGTAGGCGGCGGCGTGTGCGGCCTTGCCGCGATACTCGACGTGGCTGTGCGACACGGCGAATGGTCGCGCGCGGGCGACGTCGACGGGACCGGGGTGGACCATCGCCGCGGCGTGCTGGCCGTCGAATCCGCCGCGTTCGAGCATCTCGATCTTGCCGCCGCCGCCCTCCTCGGCCGGGGTGCCGATGACGCTGAGCGTGATGCCCAGGTCGTCGACCATCGGGGCCAGCGCACGTGCCGCGCCGACGGTGATCGCCGATATCAGGTTGTGGCCGCAGGCATGGCCGAGGCCGGGCAGGGCGTCGTATTCGGCGCAGAGCGCGATATGCAGATCGCCGCTGCCGACGACGGCGGCGAAGGCGGTGTCCAGGTTGCAGAAGCGCTCGGTGACCGAGAATCCGGCGTCGGCCAGCCGATCGGCCACTCGACGGGCGGAACGCTCTTCCTCCCAAGCGATTTCGGGGTGATCATAGAGGTCGCGGGACAGTTCGGTGAGGACGCCGTGATCGGCGGTCACCTGAGTCGAGACGATCGCGTCGGGCGAGGTCACAGATCCCCCGCAACACCATATGACGGGGCGCGGGTCGGGTCGATGCCGCGCACCCGGTAGTCGTCCTTCTGCGGTTGCCACAGACGCCACAGCGCTTCGAGATCGGCATACGGATCCTCGGCGAAGTCCACCCGCAGGTCGGTGACCGGCCACGCCACGTCGTCGGTGACCATCAGTCCCGCCGAGTGGACCGGGCCGGCCTCACCGCCGGCCTCGAGCGCACTGCGGAACCCGTCGAGGAGACGTTGCTCGAAGTCGGTCGAGCCGCTGTCGGTGTAGCCGGCCAGCAGGGCATCGATCACCGACGCGTCGGCGAGGAGATTGCCTGCGGCCACGGCCTGATTACCGACGAGGTGATGGTGGACGCCGAGGCTGAGCGCACCCGAGTGGGCCGCGCCGGTGCCCCGCGCGTCGACCACGGTCACCTGCCGGTGATCGGGGAATTCCTCCTGCGCCAGAGCGGCTTTCAGTGCGGTGGCGGCATCCGAACCGGCCGCGAGGCCGTCCAGCGCCGCGGTGCCCAGCGCCGGATTGGTGATGTTCTGCGAGGCCACCACACCGACGCCTGGTCGTACGTGCGCGCAACGGGCCGCGACCGCCGGGCTCGAGGAGCAGATGACGATGCCGAAGGCTCCGGTAGCCGGGTCACGGGCGATCAGTGACATGGTCATCGGGCATCTCCCGAATCGCTCAGTACCGCGGTGGCATCGATCTCGACCAACCACTCGGGGCGCGCGAGGGCCTCGACGACGAGGCCGGTTGACACCGGGAAAACGCCGGTCAGCCAGCGTCCCATCACCCGATAGACGGTTTCGCGGTAGCGGATGTCGGTGAGGTAGACGGTCACTTTCACGATGTCGCGCAACGAGCTTCCGGCCTCCTCGAGGAGCATGGCGATGTTGCTCATGGCCTTCTCGGTCTGGGCTTCGATGTCGCCGATGCCCACCGATTCGCGGGTGTCGAGATCCTGGCCGATCTGTCCGCGCAGATACACGACGCCACCGGCGACGACGGCCTGGCACAGGTCGTTGTCGAGGTTCTGCTCGGGGTAGGTGTCGCGGGTGTTGAACGGCCGGATGCGGGTGTGGGTGGGGGTCAGTGGGGCGGCGGTCATGGTGTGGTGTCCTCTCGGTGTGGTGGGGGTCGGCGGACTATCTGACCGCGACCGGCTCCGCCGCCGGCGCGCGGTAGGCGAGATAGCCACGCTGGATGGCGATCTGATCGGCGAGATACTTGGCGTCGTGCCACACGCCCCAGATGAAGCTGGACCCGCGGCGTGACAGCCACGGCAACCCGAGGAAGTACACGCCGGGCTCGCTGGAGATGCCACGCTGATGGCGGGGGCGACCGTTCTCGTCGAGCGCGTCCACCTGCAGCCAGCCGTAGTCGTAGGCGAAGCCGGTGGCCCACACGATCGACGTGATGTCGTGTGCGGCAAGGTCCAGTGACCGGATAGGGTCGGTGACGCATGCCGGCTCCGGGCCGATCACCCGTGCCTCGGGCTCCTCCGGCAGGTCGAGGCCGTTGCGGGCGACATACGCGTCGGCCTCGTCGAGCATCGACAGGTAGTTGGAATCTCCGGCCTCGATGTTGGTGCGCAGATCGTCGGCGAAGGTCATCACGCCGTCGGTCACCCCTTCGGCACGACCGAGCAGGGTGATGCCGTCGGCGGCGAGGCTACGGAAGTCGACGGTGTGCCCGCCGTGCGCACCGCTGACCGCGATCGTCACGTGCTCGGCTCCGGCCGGGGGAGCTGCGGCATCCCACTTACCGAGAACGCCCAGCCACCAACAGAAGTCGCGGCCACGGTAACTGCGCGGGGGCCGGTCGTGCGGGCCGACGGCGAGGTACACAGAACGTCCTGACGCCCGCAGTTCGTCGGCAATCTGCACTCCCGACGAACCGGCTCCGACGACGAGGACGGCACCATCGGGTAACTGCTGCGGATTGTGATACGAGCTCGAATGGATCTGGTGCAGTGCGGAGTTCGCGGGAACCAACGGCGGGATGACCGGCTTCTGGAAGGCGCCGGTGGCCGAGACGACGTAGCGTGCGTCGATCGTTCCGTCGGAGGTGGTCACCCGGAATCCGGCAGCGTCGTCGAGCTTGCGGACCGAGGTCACCTCGACGCCGGTGCGGATCGGCGCGTTGATCTTTGCCGCGTAGGCGGCGAGATAGTCGGCGACGCCCTCCTTGCCGACGAACGCGTCGGGGTCACCGGCGAAGGTCATGCCCGGGAAGCGGTCATGCCAGGCGGGGCCGTTGGCGACGAGGGAATCCCAGCGCCAGGAGCGCCACCGCTCGGCGACGCGGTCCTTCTCGAGCACCAGGTGGTCCAGACCCTGTGCGCTCAGGTGTTCGCTCATCGCGATACCGGCCTGACCTGCGCCGACGATCAGCACCTCGACTTGTTCGTTCGTCACCGTAACCCTCCAATGGTCCGCTGATCATCACGTATGTTGCCGTCAATGATTCAGGGGCCGATTGGTTCTGTACAGCGCATTTAATTGAGCTAGTGCATCGGTTCAATCGATGTAAGGAGCGGTCGGAGTTCGGCCCGACGCACTCAGTCCCGCCGCGCCGGAATCGTCCGACTGTCACCGCGAAACTCCGCGACCACGTCACCATCGCAGGTGACGGTCACGTCATAGATGCCGTTACGGCCGAAACTCCGCACCTCGCGGGCCTCGGCGACGAGGACGTCTCCCTCACGGGTCGGCCGGAGGAAATGGATGTCGCAGCGGGCGGCCACGGCGGCATCGGTGCCGCTGTTGCAGGCCAGGGCGAAGGTGGTGTCGGCGAGGATGAAGACGTAGCCGCCGTGGGTGATGCCGTGGCCGTTGACCATCTGCGTCCCGACCCGTATCGAGGTCCGGGCCCGCCCGGGACCGAGTTCGACGAGTTCGATGCCGAGCGCGCGGGATGCGTTGTCCTCGGCCCACATCCGGCGAGCGATCGGGTGATCCTCAAGCGAGGACGCGGGTGTTGCGGTCATGGGCGGACCGAGGTTTCCTCATGCGTGAACATGGTGACGCCGCCGGTGGCGAAGTTGGGTACGTCGGCGGCGGCCGCGCCCATCTCCGGTGAGGTCAGCCCGGCCTTGAGTGACTCCGCGTCCGCGAAGTACAGGCTGGCCACCGAATAGTACGGTGCCGGTGAACCGTCCAGTGATGACGCCTTGGCGTAGGTGTACTCGGTCAGGCCCGGAATCGCATTGGCCAGCGAGATGTGCACACGCTCGTAGTACTCGTCGAAGGCGGCGGGGTCGGTGGGCTCGCCGTAGCAGACGGCAACGCGAATGGTCATGGTGTGCTCCTCAATTCGGTTGGTGACAACCGGGTCAGTCCTGGCCCTTGGCGACCAGGGTGAGAACGTCGTACGTCGCGACCGGAGCGCCGTCGGCATTGGTGACGACGGCGTCCCAGCGCACCTCACCGTAGTCGGCGCTTTGGCGTGGCGTGATCTGTTTGGCGGTCAATGTGACCGTCAGACTGTCGTCGGCCTTCACCGGCGTGAGGAACCGCAGACCGTCGACCCCGAAGTTCGCCAGGACCGGACCCGGAGCCGGGTCGACGAACAGTCCGGCCGCCAGCGATACCACCAGGTACCCGTGGGCAACGATCCCGCCGAACAGTGGATTGGCCGCGGCCGCAACCGGATCGGTATGGGCGTAGAAGGTGTCACCGGTGAACTCGGCGAAGTGGTCGATGTCGGCGCGCGTGACGGTGCGCGGCCCGCCGACGATGGTGTCGCCGATCTGCAACTGTGACAAATCCTTCCGGAAGGGATGCACGTCACTCTCCCGGCGATCGGCACCGTTGACCCAGCGATGCCCGACGGCGGTCAGCACATTCGGCGTCCCCTGAACGGCGGTGCGCTGCATATGGTGGAGCACCCCGCGGATACCGCCGAGTTCCTCACCGCCACCGGCCCGCCCGGGACCACCGTGAACGAGGACCGGCAACGGCGAACCGTGACCGGTGGATTCGGCGGCATCCTCGGAGTTGAGCACCAGCACGCGCCCGTGGAATGGGGCGAGTCCTCGGACCACCTCGCCGGCGAGGCCGGAATCCCTGGTGACCAGCGACGCCACCAGACTGCCCTGTCCGCGCGCCGCCAACGCCACGGCGTCGGCGGTGTCGCGGTACTCGATGACGGTGGCCACCGGCCCGAAGGCCTCGATGTCGTGTGGTTCGGGTGCAGTGGAATCGTTGGCCCGCAACAACAGTGGAGACAGGAAGGCGCCCTTCCCGGAATCCGCGTCGATCACGTCGACATGATCGGGATCGCCGAAGACGATGTCGGCGGATTTGGTCAGTCCGCGAACGGCCTTGAGTACCTCGTCGCGTTGTTCGATGCCCGCCAGTGCCCCCATCCGGACGTCGGGATTGCTCGGATTGCCGACGCGGACCTTCGCGAGGCGCGCACATGCTGCCTCGATCACCGCGTCGACGAGCGGTTCGGGAACCAGGGCGCGGCGGATCGCGGTGCACTTCTGGCCGGCCTTCACGGTCATTTCGGTGACGAGTTGTTTGATGTAGAGCTCGAATTCGGGATCGTCGACACCGATGTCGGTGCCGAGGATCGACGCGTTGAGCGAGTCGGCCTCGGCGGTGAAGTGCAGACCCGATGAGACGACCGTCGGATGTGCGCGCAGCAGGGCGGCGGTGTCGGCGGAGCCGGTGAAGGCCACCGAATCCTGGCCGTCGAGGTGATCGAGCAGATCGCGCGCGCTCCCGCACAGCAATTGCACCGAGCCCTCGGGGAGGATGCCGCTCTCGATGATGCGGCGGAACACCAATTCGGTGAGGTAGGCGGTGGCACTGGCCGGCTTGATGATCGAGGGCACACCGGCGATGAACGCCGGCGCCAGCTTCTCCAGGAAACCCCACACCGGAAAGTTGAAGGCGTTGATCTGCACCGCAACTCCCCGGCGTGAGGTGTAGATGTGCTGGGCGGCGAAGGTACCCTTCTTGCCCAGCGTCTCCACCGCTCCGTCGAGATACACCGTGTCGTCGGGGAGTTCGCGGCGCGCCTTGCTCGCATAGCTGAGGATGGTGCCGATTCCGCCGTCGATGTCGACGGCCGAGTCGCGATCGGTGGCGCCGGTTCGGCGGGAGAGCTCGTAGAACTCCTCCTTGCCGGCCATCAGGGTCAGTCCGAGTTGTTTGAGCAGCGTGGCGCGTTCGTGAAAGGTCAGTGCCGCCAGCGCGGGCCCGCCGACGGTTCGTGCGTAGGTCACCATCCCGGCCAGATCGAGACCGGTCGAGCTGATCCTCGCGACCTCCGTTCCGTCGACCGCATCGGGCAACGCGGTGCCCTCATCCGGTGCGGTGTACCAGCGTCCCTGCGCGTAGCTGTCCAACATTGCGCTCACAGTCAACTCCCTCTACCGTCCATTCGGTCGGTAATTACCATCGCTGGGACGAAGGTCCCGTGTCAAGAGGGGGATACGTCAGGCGCGGCGTCGGCGCAGACCGTCGAAGGTCATCGCGACGACGGCGTCGGCGAGATCATCGACACTGATGCCGACGCGGGGCCGGTACCACTCGATCAGCGAATTGACGGTGCCGAAGAGCAGCCGCGCGACAAGGGCAGGATCGACCTCGGGGGAGACGTCGCCCTCCTCCGCCGCCGCGATCACCAGGTTGCCGACGAACTCGTCAAACTCGCGCCGGCGGGCGAGTGCGCGCCTCTCGACGGCACTGTTTCCGCGCACGCGTAGCAGCAGGGTCACGTAGGGGAGCTCGGCGGCCAGAATCTCAACACTGCGTCTGACCAGGTATTCCAGGCGCTCGATGGACTTCCCTTCGGTCGCACCCGCCTCGGTGGTGGCCGCGAACAGGGCATTGAGGGCGCGGCCGAGGGCGAGCTCGAGGAGCTCCTGTTTACCCGACACGTGGTGGTAGATCGACGACTTGCTCAGGCCGAGCCGGTCGGCGAGCACATCCATGCTGGTGCCGTCGTAGCCCTTTTCGTTGAAGACCTTGACCGCCACGGCCAGCAGCGAGTCGAGGTCGTAGCCGGGGCGCCCCGGGCGGCCGGTGCGTTTCGCGGGTTTTGCCCCGATCAGCTCATCAGTCACGTGCTCATCATGACAAACGCCGACGCGTGAGTTGATGGGTATTTCGACCCAGGGCTTGCGAACCGACCAAATAGTCGGTTATTAATTGAAAGGTCCACAGTGTGAGGAGGTGCGAAGATGCCCACTGGTGTTACCGAGGACACGGCCACGGTGCTCGACGGCCTGGAGTATGTGCGGTTCGACGACGGCGGTGACCGCTATGTGGTGACGCTGAACCGCCCGGACCGGCGCAACGCCATCACCGGCGAGATGATCGCGGAGTTGCACCGGGTCTGCGCCGCCGTCGAGCAGGCCCCGAAGCCGGTCATCCTCACCGGAGTGGGCGGCAACTTCGCCGGCGGCGCCGACATCGCCCAACTCGCCCGTCGCACCCGCGACGACGCGCTCGCCGGCATCAACCGCACGCTCTTCGATCGGGTGGCGGCCCTGCCGTTGCCGACCGTTGCCGCAGTGCGCGGCTATGCGCTCGGCGGGGGAGCGGAGCTCACCTACGCCTGCGATATCCGGGTTGCGGCCCCCGACGCGGTGTTCGGCAACCCGGAACCGGCGCTGGGTATTCTCGCGGCCGCCGGCGCGAGCTACCGGCTGCCGCAATTGGTGGGTACGTCGGTGGCCAAGCAGATCCTGCTCGGCGGAGTGCGGCTCGATGCCGACGCAGCCCTGCGGCATGGTCTGGTGATGGAGATCGCCGACGATCCGCTCGTCGCCGCCCACACCCTCGTCGATCGGGTGGTGACGCAGTCGCTGTTGGCGCTGCGGCTGTCGAAGAAAGTCATCGACGCCCCGGGACATCACCCGTGGGCCGACGACATCGTGCAGGCCGTGCTCTTCGAGAGTGCCGACAAGGCCCAGCGGATGAGTGCGTTTCTGGAGAGGAAGTCATGAGCAGCAAACAGGTCCCGGCCCGCGTCGGCGTGGTCGGCGGTGGTCGCATGGGAGCCGGCATCGCGCAGGTCTTCGCCGAACGCGGGGCGACGGTCACCATCGCCGAGACCGTCGATCAGCAGGCCGCATACCAGCGTGTCGAGACCGGACTGCGGCGGGCCGCCGAACGCGGCAAGCTGGACGGGGCGCAACCCGAGGCCGTCCTCGCGCAGGTGCGCACCGTCGGTGCGCCGGACGAGCTACCCGCGGATCTCGACCTCGTCGTCGAGGCGGTTCCGGAGAACACCGCGCTCAAGCTCGACGTCCTCACCCAACTCGCGAAGACGCTCGACGCCGACGCGATCATCGCATCCAACACCAGCTCGCTGTCGATCGCCGAACTCGTTGCGGCACTGTCCGATCCGTCCCGTTTCGTCGGGATGCACTTCTTCAATCCGGTACCGGTGTCGGAACTGGTCGAGATCGTCCGTGCACCGCAGACCGCCGAGGTCACCGTCGACGCCGTGGTCGGCTGGGCGCAGGCGCTGGGCAAGACCGCGATCGTCGTCAACGACTCACCCGGCTTCGCCACCAGCCGCCTCGGCGTGCACCTGGGCCTCGAGGCCATCCGCATGCTGGCGGAGGGCGTCGCCGACGCCGAATCCATCGATCAGGCCATGGAACTGGGCTATCGACATCCGATGGGTCCGCTGCGCTCCACCGACCTGGTGGGTCTCGACGTACGTCTCGCCGTCGCCGAACATCTCGCCGCGACCCTCGGACCACGCTTCGAACCGCCACAGCTATTGCGTGACAAGGTCGCTCGCGGCGAACTCGGACGCAAGAGCGGCCGCGGCTTTTATGACTGGAAAGGCTGAGAGCATGACCACCACCCTCGAGATCGCCGACGGGCTCGCCACCATCACGCTGGCCCGCCCGACAGCCCACAACGCGCTCGACGTCGACACCAAGGTCGCACTACTCCAGGCGATCGAGAAGATCGTCGGCGACCGCAGCGTGCGTGCGGTCCTGCTCGCCGCCGACGGCAAGAACTTCTGCGTCGGACAGGATCTCGGCGATCACGTCGCCGAATTGGAGAAATCGCCCGAACACGCGATGGACACCGTGGCCGACCACTACAACCCGGTGATCCGGGCCCTCGCGGCCATCGACGTTCCCGTCATCGCCGCCATCCGCGGAGCCTGCGTCGGCGCCGGACTCGGCATTGCGCTGACCGCCGACATCCGGATCGCCTCGCAGAACGCGACATTCGCGACCGCCTTCGCCGGCATCGGGCTGGCCAGTGACTCCGGCCTGTCGCATCACCTCGTCTCGATGCTTGGCGCGAGCCGGGCGATGGGACTGCTGATGCTCGGCGACCGCTTCGATGCCGCACAGGCCGCCGACTGGGGACTCGTGCACCGCGTCGTCGACGACGCCGAATTCGACACGTCAGTGAAGAAATCGGCGGCACGTCTCGCCACCGGCCCGACCGAAGCGTTCCGCCGGATCAAGACACTCGTCGGCGCGTCCGCCACCGGACTCGATGCGGCCCTGGACCGCGAACTCGACGCCCAGCGACATCTGGGTGCCACCGCTGATCACGCGAGCGCCGTCCAGGCATTCCTGAACAAGGGCACGCCCCACTTCGCCGGCCGCTGAACGCACGGCAGTACAGCCCCCGACAACAAGGCAGATGAGATGAGCAGCCCCACCACCGACACCACCGACCTGCAGGAGTGGTTCGACGCGACGATCGCCGACGAGGCGCGTATCGAACCCCGCGACTGGATGCCCGACGGCTACCGTAAGACGCTGATCCGTCAGATCGCCCAGCACGCACACTCGGAGATCATCGGCATGCAGCCCGAGGGCAACTGGCTCACCCGGGCGCCGTCGTTGCGGCGCAAGGCGATCCTGATGGCCAAGGTGCAGGACGAGGCCGGCCACGGTCTCTACCTGTACTCCGCTGCGGAGACACTCGGTGCCGATCGTGACGACCTCACCGAGAAGCTCATCTCCGGCAAGCAAAAGTACTCCTCGATCTTCAACTATCCGACGCTGACCTATGCCGACGTCGGTACCATCGGCTGGCTCGTCGACGGGGCCGCCATCTGTAACCAGGTGCCGTTGTGCCGCAGCTCCTTCGGACCATACGCGCGCGCGATGATCCGGGTGTGCAAGGAGGAGTCGTTCCATCAGCGCCAGGGTTACGAACTGCTCACCACGATGATGGCGGGCACCGACGAACAACGTGCGATGGTCCAGGAATCGGTCGACCGGTTCTGGTGGCCGGCGCTGATGATGTTCGGACCTCCCGATGACCGGTCACCCAACACTGAACAGTCGATGGCGTGGGGCATCAAACGCAACACCAACGACGATCTGCGGCAGAAGTTCGTGGACATGAGTGTGCCGCAGGCGCAAGCCCTCGGCGTCACCTTCCCCGACCCGGACCTGGCATGGAATCCCGACCGCGGGCACTACGACTTCGGTGAGCCGGATTGGAGTGAGTTCGCCGAGGTCGTCAAGGGTAACGGCGCCACCAATTCCCAACGAATCGCGGTGCGCCGCAACGCCCACGACGACGGAGCGTGGGTCCGCGACGCCGCCGCCGCCTTCGCCGCGCGAGAACAGGAGAATCACCGATGAGCCAGATCAAGGCGCAATGGCCGCTGTACGAGGTCTTCGTGCGCGGCAAGCGCGGACTCAACCACGTCCACGTCGGCTCGTTGCATGCCGCCGACGACGAGATGGCCCTGCGGCACGCCCGTGACGTCTACACCCGCCGCAACGAGGGAGTCAGCATCTGGGTGGTGCGCTCGAGCGACATCGTCGCCACCAGTCCGTCGGAGAAGGACCCCTTCTTCGCTCCCAGCGGCGACAAGGTGTACCGCCATCCCACGTTCTACGAGATCCCCGACAACGTCCCCCACATGTGAGTGATGCCGACATGACAGACCATGACAACGCATATCAAGGCCTCGTCGACGAGGACTCGCACGGGCAGTGGGCTTTTGGCACCAGCTTCGACGACCCGCTCGCCGGCGTCGACACCACCGTCCCCGACGACGTCGACCGCCACGCACTCGCGACGTACTGCCTCATGTTGGGTGACGACGCGCTGATCAGCGCGCACCGTCTCGCCCAATGGTGCACCCATGCACCCGAACTCGAAGAGGAAGTGGCGCTGGCCAACATCGGTCTCGATCTGCTCGGCGCCGCGCGACTGCTTCTCGCCCGTGCGGCAGCCGCCGATCCCACTGTGGTCCCGCACATCTCGGACACGACACCGATACCTGACGAGGATGCCCTCGCATTCTTCCGGGACGAGCAGGACTTCCGCAACGTACATCTCACCGAGGTCGACAACGGCGACTTCGCGGTCTCGATGGTCCGGCTGCTGATCTTCGCCACCTGGCGGCTCGCCATCGTGGACCGGTTGCGGACCTCCCGTGATCCGGTCCTGGCCGCGGTGGCCGACAAAGGCGTCAAGGAACTGACCTACCATCGCGACTACGCGGCTCGCTGGATAGTCACACTCGGTTGTGGCACAGACGAATCCACACGACGACTGGCCGCTGCCCTGGCTCAGATCTGGCCGTACGTCGACGAGCTCTTTGTCCCCACCGCCGAGGAGATCGCTCTCGCCGCGGCCGGTGTCGGCGTCGATCCCGCCACCGTGCGAGGTGAATTCGACGAGGTCATCGGGCAGGTTCTGCACGCCGCGGAGGTGCAGACACCCGAGGTCGGCCGGATTGGGCGGGTCGGTGGTCGCGCCGGGCGCGACGGGCTGCACACCGAGCAGATGGGTTACATCCTCGCCGAGATGCAGAGCGTAGCGCGACGACATCCGGAAGGAGTGTGGTGAGATGACCGCCGTAGCAACACAATCACCGCGGGCGATCGTCGCCGACGTGCTCGATCCGGAGATGCCCATGGTCACCCTCGACGATCTCGGCATCATTCGTGACGTCGAGATCGACGACGCCGGCCGGGTAACTGTCACCATCACGCCCACGTACTCCGGTTGCCCCGCGATGGCCACGATTCGTGACGACATCATCTCGGCGTTGACGCGTCACGGATTCGGTGACGTCGTCGTCCGCACCAGCCTTACCCCGCCGTGGACCACCGACTGGATTTCGGCCGCGGGTCGAGACAAGCTCGTCGCGGCCGGATACTCGCCACCTGCGGCGGCGCCGCTCCGCGCGCCGGGGCCAATCCCGCTGACGCTGACCGTCCGTCCGCGTGCCGTCGTCTGTCCGCAATGCGGATCCGATCACACGCAGCTGATCTCGGAGTTCGGTGCCACCTTGTGCAAGGCGCATTATCAGTGTCTGACCTGCGCCGAACCGTTTGATCACGTCAAGGAGATCTGACATGACGACCAGCACCACCACGGCGGTCCCGGTGACGGCGCCCGCGCGCGGGCGGGGTTTTCACGCCCTGACCGTCGCCGACATCGAGTCGCTGTGCGACGACGCCGTCGCCGTCCGCTTCGCGGTGCCGCCGGAACTCCACGACGAGTATGTGTTTCGCCCGGGCCAGTCGTTGACGTTGCGTCGCACCGTCGACGGGGTCGAGCACCGTCGAAGCTACTCGATCTGCGCACCGGCGGGTACGGCGCCGCGTGTCGGGGTGCGTGAGGTCAACGGCGGACTGTTCTCGAGTTGGCTGGTCAACGATGTCCGTCCGGGGGATCGCATCGAGGTCTCACCGCCGACCGGTTCCTTTCACGCCGACCCGGATTCGGGCGGCAGACATCTGCTGATCGCCGCGGGCTCGGGTATCACTCCGATGCTGTCGATCGCGGCGTCCATGCTGGCCAACCCGGATACCGAGGTCACCCTCATCTACGCCAACCGCAGAACCCGGTCGGTGATGTTCGCCGAAGAGATCGCCGACCTGAAGGATGCACACGGTCCGCGATTCGACGTCATCCACGTCCTGTCCCGCGAACCCCGCGAGTCCGAACTGTTCAGCGGCCGACTTGATCGCGGACGTCTCGAGAAGATCCTGACAACGGTGGTGCCCACCACCGACATCGACCACTTCTGGCTCTGCGGCCCCTTGGGCATGGTGGAGACGGCAGAGGATGTCCTACGTTCGCAGGAGATCACGAAAGACCGCATCCACCACGAACTGTTCTACGTGGAGGCCACTCCACCGCCGATGGATCGTCATCGCGAACGCGGCGCCTCGGGCCCGACCAGCGAGGTCACCCTCGTGCTCGACGGCAGGTCGGTGGCGGGCGCCCTACCCCGCGACGAGACGATCCTCGACGCGGGTGAGGACCTGCGTTCGGATCTGCCGTTCGCCTGCAAGGGCGGAGTGTGCGGGACGTGCCGCGCCAAGGTCACCTGCGGTGAAGTCGACATGCGACGCAACTACGCACTCGACGAGTCCGAAGTGGCCACCGGGTTCGTCCTGACCTGTCAGTCCTACCCGCTATCTGATGATGTCACCATCGATTTCGACGCCTGATCACCACACCCCTCCTCACGACAACGCAGCCCACCGACCCACAAGCATGGAGCCCACCATGACCAGCACCCTGAGCAGTCCCGCCGGCGGAGCGGATACCGTCGACATCGAGTACGCGAGCCGTGACCGCATCGCCGATCTGCAGTTGACGCGCCTGAAATGGTCACTGCAGCACGCCTACGAGAACGTCCCGCACTATCGGAAGGCGTTCGACGAGAAGGGTGTTCACCCCTCGGATCTGAAGTGCCTGGGCGATCTCGCATTGTTCCCGTTCACCGCCAAAACAGATCTGCGGGAAAACTATCCGTTCGGCATGTTCGCCGTGGCACAGGATCAGGTGTCGCGGATTCATGCCTCGTCGGGAACAACCGGGCGTCCGACCGTGGTGGGCTACACGGCCAATGATCTGACCAATTGGGCGGATCTGGTGGCGCGCAGCCTGGCCGCGGCGGGTGTCCGGCCGTCGGACAAGGTGCATGTGGCCTATGGATACGGCCTGTTCACCGGCGGTCTGGGTGCCCACTACGGCGCAGAGCGACTGGGCTGCACCGTCATTCCCATGTCTGGCGGTATGACCGAGCGGCAGATCCAGCTGATCGAGGACTTCGCTCCGGACGCGATCATGGTCACCCCCTCGTACATGTTGACGATCGTTGACGCGATGATCGCCAAGGGCATCGACCCTGCGCAGACCTCGCTGCGGACCGGTGTGTTCGGTGCCGAACCCTGGACCGAACAGATGCGCGCCGAGCTCGAGGCGCAACTGAACATGGATGCCGTCGACATCTACG
This sequence comes from Gordonia sp. NPDC003950, assembly GCF_053605205.1. NCBI lineage: Bacteria > Bacillati > Actinomycetota > Actinomycetes > Mycobacteriales > Gordoniaceae > Gordonia > Gordonia sp. NPDC003950. The sequence goes on from NZ_JBSGIT010000010.1 coordinate 135,231, forward strand.
GACTGTCCGAGGTCATGGGGCCCGGGGTGGCGCAGGAGTGCGTGGAAACCAAAGACGGACTGCATATCTGGGAAGACCACTTCTATCCCGAGATCATCGACCCGCTCACCGGTGAGGTACTGTCCGACGGCGAGGAGGGAGAGCTTGTCTTCACCTCGCTGACCAAGGAGGCGATGCCGATCATCCGTTATCGCACCAGGGATCTCACGCGTCTGCTGCCGGGTACCGCACGCACGATGCGTCGAATGGAGAAGGTGACCGGACGCACCGATGACATGATCATCCTGCGTGGGGTCAACCTGTTTCCCACCCAGATCGAGGAACTCATCCTCACATTGCCGCCGCTGGCCCCACAGTTCCAGTGCGTCCTCGACCGGCCCGGTCGGATGGACACCCTGACGGTGCATGTCGAGTATCGTCCCGATGTCTCCGCCGATCACCGTGAACCCGCTGCGCATTCACTGAAGAAGCTCATCAAGGATCGGATCGGCGTTACCGTGGACGTGGCCATCGCCGAACCCGGCACCCTGCAGCGGTCGACGGGCAAGGCAAAGCGATTGGTGGACAACCGGCCGAAGGCGTGACGAGAGTGATGTGAGCCGAATGACCATGTGCGACCGCCCGCTGGATTTCGACGGATGGCGCGAGGCGATTTCGCAGGCGTTCGTCCCTCTCGATGCGACGCCACTCACCCCCGGATTCGGATCGTTCGAGGGTGGGCTGCACAGTCGGTCGCTCGGTGACCTGCAACTGTCGGAGGTGCTGGGATCGTCGGCGCATGTTCGTCGATCTCCCCGCACCATCCGGCGTTCGGATCCGGGCGTGATCAAGGTGGCATTACAGATGGCGGGCACGTCCACGGTGACGCAGTATGAACGTCAGGCCGCGCTGGGTCCCGGTGATCTCGCCGTCTACGACACCAGCGAGCGCTACGACCTCTCCTTCGCCGGCACCTTCGACATGTTGGTGGCAGTGCTGCCGCGAGAGTCATTGCGTATCAGCGATTCAGAGTTGCGTCATGCCACCGCACGGGCGATCTCCACCACGTCGGGAGTCGGCGCCCTGCTACGCCCGATGCTGATAGCCCTGCGGGCATCGTCGCCCGACGACTCCGGGTCAGTGGGACAAACCCTGGTGACTGACGCCGTGGCCGATCTGGTGAGCGCGGCACTGCGCGCGGGCTCACCCGACGATTCGCTGGGGGCCGGTGAGACGATTCTGCTGTCGGCCAGGGCATACATCGATGCGCGACTCGGTGACATGACGCTGACGCCGTCGGCCGTGGCGGCGCACCATCACGTGTCGCTCCGTTACTTGCAGAAGCTGTTCGCACACGACGGACACAGTGTCGCCGGCTTCATCCGGCAACGTCGACTCGAACGATGTCGACGAGACCTCGCCGATCCCGCGCAGTCCCACCGCGGCGTCGGATCAATCTGTGCAGCAAATGGTCTCGTGGACGCCGCACATTTCTCACGGCTGTTCAAGAATGCCTACGGGATGAGTCCGCGCCAGTACCGAGACAACCACCTGTCGGTCCACTGACCTGTCCGCTGAGCGAGCATCCTCACTCCCGCTGGTTGGGCACCTCCCCATTCGGCTATCGCTCCTGACCGGCTTGGCCCACGGGACGGGCTACTCGACCAGCGGGAAGATACTTGGTGGGACGACCCGCCGGTCGAGCGCGAGGACTTCGGATCAGTACATGATCACGCCACGGACGTTCTCGGCCCTGCGCATTGCCGCGTATCCATCGTTGACCTGGTCGAGGGTGTACGTGCGGGTGATCATCTCGTCGAGCTTGAGCTGGCCCTCCATGTACAGCCGGAGCAGGTGCGGAATGTCGAAGCGGATGTTGGCATTTCCGAACCAGGCTCCCTTGAAGGTCTTTCGCATGGCGGTGAGATCGAACAGGCTCATGGTGACGTCGGTGGCGGTGAGATCTCCGACCGAAACCTGGACGCACACACCACCCTTGGCGACCAAACTCATGGCCGGGCCGACCAGGTCGCCGCGAGCCACGTCGACGGTGATGAGGACCTTGTCGGCGAGTTGTCCCCAGGTGATGTCCTGTAGCAGCGCCAGTGCTTCGTCGATCGTGGCCACCGCGTGTGTGGCGCCGAAGATCTTCGCCTGTTCACGCTTGAACTCGGAGGGATCGACGAGAACCACGTGACGTGCACCTGCGAGCGAAGCCCCCTGTACCGCACCACAACCCACACCGCCCATACCGAGTACGACAACGGTCTCACCCGCGGAGACGCCGGCGGCGTACACCGACGAGCCCCATCCGGTGGTGACACCGCAGCCGACGAGTGCGGCCTTGTCCAGCGGGATGTCCTTGGTGAGCTTCACACACGATGCCTCGTTGACCACCGTCACCGGGGCGAAGGTGCCGAGCAGACACATCAATCCGGCATCCTGACCGTTGACGTGATGGCGTGCGGTTCCGTCGGAGAGCTGCACCCCGGCAAGCAGATTGGCGCCGAGATCGCAGATGCTGGACATGCCCTTGGCACACGACGGGCACCGACCACATGCCGGGATGAAGCCCAGTGCCACGTGGTCGCCGACCTCGACGGACTTGACTCCGGGACCGATCTCGGTGACCACGCCGGCACCTTCATGTCCGCCGATGTAGGGGTACATACCGACGGGCACACTGCCGTCGCGCACATGCTCGTCGGAGTGACACATTCCCGACGCGGCGAGTTCAACCTTCACTTCGCCGTACTTCGGGTCGTCGAGTTCGAGCTCCTCGACCTTCCAGTCCTGACCGGGTTCCCACAGGACCGCTGCCTGAGTCTTCATGAGTGACTTCCTCTTCTGGTGATTGTTGACGGGTATGTGAGCTGTGTTGTCACAGGACGACGGTGACGACCTTCTCCTCGGTGTTGGCGACGATGCCCGCCCACCCGAGTTCGCGGCCGACGCCGCTGGTCTTCATGCCGCCCCATGGGAGCGCTGGATCGATTGCGGCCCAACCGTTGACCCACACCGCCCCGGCACGCACCTGGCCGGCGAGTGAATGTGCCTGTGCCACATCCGATGTCCAGATGCTCGCCGCCAGGCCGTAGTCGGTGTCGTTGGCGATGCGGATGGCCTCGTCGGCGTCATCGAACGGGATCACCGTGCCGACGGGGCCGAAGATCTCCTCCCGGGCGATGCGCATGTCGTTGGTGGCGTCGGCAAAGACGGTGGGTTGCACGAAGAATCCCTCGTCACCGCCGCGCCCGCCGCCGGCGACGAGCCGGGCACCGTCGGTGCGTCCGGCCTCGATGTAATCGAGAACCGTGTCGCGCTGCTTGGCGTTGACGAGCGCACCCATCGTGGTGGCCGGATCCAGCGGATCGCCGAGCACCTGCGCGGCGGCGGCCGCCGCCAGCCCGTCGACCACCTGGTCATAGTGCGAACGGTGCACCAGCACACGGGTTCCGGCGGCACAGACCTCGCCCTGGTTGAAGAACAAGCCCATGGCGGTGCCATTGATCGCGGCGTCGACGTCGGCGTCGGCGAGGATGATCTGCGGTGACTTTCCGCCGAGTTCGAGGGTGGTGCGTTTGAAGGTGTCGGCCGCCACCTTCAGGATGTGGCGACCGACGCGAGGGCTGCCGGTGAAGCTGATCTTGTCGACGTCGGGGTGGGCGACGAGCGCCTCGCCGGCCACCCCGCCGAGACCGGGGACCACATTGACCACGCCGTCGGGCAGACCGGCCTCGGTCAGCAGCGACGCCAGATGCAGGATCGAGAGCGGCGCGTCCTCCGGTGGCTTGACCACCAGGGTGTTGCCGGCGGCCAGTGCCGGGGCGAGTTTCCACGCGGCGATCATGAGCGGTGTGTTCCACGGGATGATTGCGCCGATTACGCCGACCGGTTCACGGACAGTGTAGGAGTGGGTGGGCCGCCCGAAGTATCCGGCGGTCGGGATGGACTGACCGGTGATCTTGTCGGCCCACCCGGCGAAGTGGCGGAAGGTGCCCGCGGCGTTGGGGATGTCCAGCATGGACGGTTGGCCGATCGGTTTGCCGATGTCGAGCGCCTCGAGGCGGGCGAGGATGTCGCCGTCGCGCTCGATGAGGTCGGCGACGCGATGGAGGATCGCACCGCGTGCCGCTCCGGGTGTGGCAGCCCAGTCGCCGGCGAGCTGAGCCCGGGCGGCACGCACCGCGTCATCGATGTCCGCGGCGGAGCCGGCGGCGACCTCGACCAGCGGTAGACCGGTGGCCGGGTTGATGTCGGTGAAGGTGACGCCGTCTCGGGCCGGGCGCCAGGTGCCGGCGATGAGGATCTCGGTGTGCACCCCGTCGGGTAGTGCGCTGTTGGCGATGGACGTGTCCAATGCCGTCATGACCTCTCCATTTCTGTCGTGAGCCCGCCCGTTCGGCGAACGTGATGTGACTGCTGCCACAAGTCTGCGAACTGGCGGGAGTCATTACTTGCACGTCCGCGCATGAGTGATTGACGGAACGCGCACGGTGAGGTGAGACGCACTCGGTTATCGTCACAACTGGCTAACAACAGCGGTCTCGATTTCCGGGACCAGGCCCGGGCCGGATAGACTCGCCCGGATTGGGGCTGTTGTGACTAAAGGGGTTGATGGTGCGTAAGGGAATCACTCGCACGCTTGTTGCGTCAGTGACCGCGATGGTGGTCGCGACGGGCACGGGACTCGGCGTCGCCGCGGCAGACCCCACGAGTACATCACCCACCAACCCATCGAACCCGGCGCCGATGAACGTCTCGAAGATCGAGACCCTGGTGCACGACTCCGCCCAGCAGGTCACCGCGATCGTTTACTCGGCGTCGATGAACAAGCTGATCCCGGTCACGATCCTGCGCCCCAAGGACACCAGCAAGCCCGCGCCCACGCTCTACCTGCTCAACGGGGCGGGTGGCGGCGAGGATTCGGCCACCTGGGCCGCCAAGACCAGCTACACGCAGTTCTTCGCCGACAAGAACGTCAACGTCGTGACGCCGATCGGCGGCGCCTTCTCGTATTACACCGACTGGCAGCAGGACGACCCGGTGCTCGGCCGCAACAAGTGGACGACCTTCCTGACCAAGGAACTGCCCCCGCTGATCGACAAGGAATTCGACACGACCGGGGTGAACTCCATTGCCGGTATCTCGATGGCCGGGACGTCGGTGCTCAATCTGGCGATCGCCGCGCCGCATCTGTACCGGTCCGTCGCGGCCTACAGCGGTTGCGCCCGCACCAGCGACCCGCTGGGCATGACCTACATCCGGATGGTCGTCGGCGATCGTGGCCGCGGCAACATCAACAACATGTGGGGCACCCCCGGCGGACCCGGCTGGGTGGCCAACGATCCCTACATCAATGCCGCGAAGCTCAAGGGCACCAAGGTCTACATGACCAGCGGTTCGGGTCTGCCCGGGCCGAACGATCAGCTGAACGCACCCCTGATCGACGGAAACCCGGTCACCCTGGGCAACCAGATCATCCTGGGCGGGGTCATCGAGGCGGCGGTCAACCAGTGCACCGTCCAGATGGCGCAGCGGATGAACGAACTCGGCGTCGTCAACCGGGTGTCATTGCGGCCGGTCGGCACGCACTCCTGGGCGTACTGGGAGCAGGATCTGCACGACACCTGGCCGATGATCGCGGGCGATCTGGCCAAGTGAGCCCGGCGAACCAACCCTGGTTCAACGGAGCCGGGTGAACCGAGCCCGGGTGAACCAAGCCCGATGCAACCAAGCCCGAGCAACTCAAGCCCGAGCAACCACGCCCGGGGCTCGGGCGGCTCAGTACGCCATGAACAGGATCTCGTTGCGCGAGTACTCGTGCCCGGGATGGTTCTCCGCGAGGTGTTTCCGCACGGTCTCGACCAGTTCGTCTTCGTCCGCGCCGCGCAGCATCTCGCCGCAGGGGCAGGTCAGCCGGGTTTTCACGAGGCACTCACCCGATCCTTCAGGAGCAGGCGGACGGTCAGTTCGAGCCGGTTGGTGACGTCGGTCGCCGACGCGCGTCGGGTCAGCCACTGCACGAGATTCGACATCCACACATCGGCGAGCACGCGGGCGATCGCGAGATCCTCCTCGGTCGGTTCGCCCTCGTCGACGATCGCGTTGGCGAGGAGTCGATCGATGATCGAGGCGACCTGGTCGACCTCGGCGGTCGCCGACGCGTCGGCGAACATGAATGCCCGAGTCATCGCCTCGGTGAGCAGCGGGTCGCGTTGCATCGCGAAGGTGATCATGTCCAGCACGTGGCGGAGACGCTCGATGGCGTTGTCGCCGCGCAGCTGTGACCGGTCGACGCGCGATTCGACGCGGGCCAACTCGCGTGCCAACGACGTCACCAACAGGTGCACCTTGGACGGAAAGTACCGGTAGAGGGTGCCGACGGCGACGTCGGCCTTCTCCGCGACCGTCCGCATCTGCACCGCGTCGTAGCCGCCCTTGGATGCCAATGCCAGGGTGGCGTCGAGGATGCGGCGACGCCGGTCACGTTGGGCGGCCGATCCGCTCTCGGTGGGTGAACCCGTGTCTGCGGTGCCGGATTCCGGAACCGTTACGGCATTGTCAGATGCGGCCATGTGCTCTCGGGCTTCCTCACGTCGGTGGTCGGCGGCTTGATGGCGCGATGGCTACCGCGCGTACGGTACTCATGGCATATTAGAACAGGTTCTAGTTCTTGGTCACCTAATCGGCACAGAGGATTCCCGTGACACTCGCCACGTCCCCCGAACAGATCGCCGTCTGCGAGGCCATCGCGGCCTGGGCCGCGAAGGTCGGCACCACCGATATCGCCCGTGCGCACCTGGATAAACCCGACGATCAGGTGGGGGAGCTATTCGCCCAACTCGCCGACTTCGGTGTCGTGTCGGCCATTGTCCCAGAATCGCGCGGTGGCCTGGGCGCGTCCTGCGCCGACGTCGCCGCGATGGTCGAACGCTGCGGCCGGTCGCTGGTACCCGGTCCGATCGCCGAGACCGTCGCGACCGCGCTCGCGCTGACCCGCGCCGACGATCCGCGCGCAGCCGCGCTGCTCGAATCAGTGATCGCGGGCGCGACGCCGGGCATCGTTCCGGCGCGAGCACACATCGAGGCGACAACGGTCGGCGATGGCGAAGTCGACCTCGGCGTGGTGCCCGGTTACGTCGACGGCGCCGCGATCCTGCTTCCGGCGGTGACGGGGACGACGCCCAGTTCGTGGTGGGTCATCCCGCCCGGTGTCGGCGAGCGGGTGGTGGACGTCGAGACGCCGGTCGACGGTGCCGCCCCGACCGCCCGCGTGCGCATCGGTGGCGTCGGCCCCGACGACCTGATCGACTGCGGGGGCAGCCCGGTGATCGCCGGCGTGCTGAGTGCGGCTCGCGCCGCATACCAGAGTGGCGTGTGCCGATGGGCCCTGACGACTGCGGTCGACTACGCCACGGTGCGCACCCAATTCGGTGCGCCGATCGGGTCCTTCCAGGCCGTCAAACACATCTGTGCCGACATGCTTTGTCGCACGGAGCAAGTCGAGGCCACGGCTTGGGATCTCGCGCGCGCCGTCGACGACGCCATCGCGGCGGAACTCGACGATGCACCCGGCGAGCGGGCCCGCGAGCAACTCGAGTTGAGCAGACTCGCCACCGAGATCCTCGTCGCCGACCTGCCCGTCGCGGTGACCAAGGACTGTATACAGATCCTCGGTGGCATCGGCTTCACCTTCGAGCACGACGCCCACCTGTACCTGCGCTCGGCGATGGTCGCCCGCGCCCTGCTGGGACAGGGGCACCCCGCCCGCGCCGACCTCGCCCGGCGGGGCATGCGGGGTGACCGACGCGACTTCGAGATCGATCTGTCGGCGGTCGAGCACCGTCGTGACGAGGTTCGTGGCGTGGTCGAAAAGGTCGCGGCGATAGACGAATCCGAGCAACGCCGGTTGCTGGCCGATGCCGGCTACCTCATGCCGCACTGGCCCGCCCCGCACGGGATCGGTGCCGACCCGGCGCTGCAGCTGCTCATCGACGCCGAATTCGAGCGCGCCGCGGTGATCCGGCCGGACCTGGTCATCGGGGCGTGGGCCATCCCGACGATTCTCGAACACGGCACCGACGCGCAGCGCGAGCGGTTCGTCGCGCCGACGCTGCACGGGGACATCGTGTGGTGTCAGCTGTTCAGTGAACCCGAGGCCGGTTCCGACCTGGCCGCGCTGCGTACCCGGGCGGCCCGGGTCGACGGGGGCTGGCGGTTGTCCGGACAGAAGATCTGGACCTCGCAGGCCCACAACGCGCAGTGGGGGATCTGTCTGGCCCGCACCGACGCCGAAGCGCCGAAACACAAGGGCATCACCTACTTTCTGGTGGATATGGCCGCCGCCGGCATCGACATCCGGCCGCTGCGCGAACTCACCGGACGGGCCAACTTCAACGAGGTCTTCCTCGACGATGTGTTCGTGCCCGACGACTGTGTGGTCGGTGAGATCAACGGTGGATGGCGGCTGGCCCGCACGACCCTGGCCAACGAGCGTGTCGCGATGGGCGGGTCGGGTCTGGGCAAGGAGATGGACGCGCTGCTCCGGCAAATCGCGCAGATGCCCCGGCCGCTGACCGACGCCGAGATGTCCGGGCTGGGACGACTCGTCGCCGACGCCCACATCGGCCGCGTCCTCGACGCCCGGGCGGTCACGCGACGCCTGGCCGGACACGACCCGGGGGCGCTGTCGAGCGTGCGCAAGCTGATCGGCGTCGCCCATCGTCAGGCGGTGCCGGACTTCGCCGTCGACCTGCTCGGTGTCGACGCCGTCGCGGCGACTGATGCGTCGGATCTGTTGTTGCAGAACCGGTGCCTCTCCATTGCCGGTGGAACCACCCAGATCCTGCGGACCGCGGCCGCCGAGCGGATTCTCGGACTGCCCCGCTCCTGACGCTCCCGTCTGATACAACTAGAACAGGTTCTACTTTTCGAACAGGAGGCACCGGGTGGACTTTGCCCTCGACGCGGAAGCGGTCGCGGTCGGTGACGTCGCCGACGACGTACTTTCCCGGCACGAGACCCGCTGGGAGACGAAGTTCGGGCGTGGACTGCGCGCTGGTGACCAGAACGGCGTCGGCGGGCTCGACGACGGGCTGTGGGCCGAGATGGCCGATGCCGGACTCAACGTGCTCGCACTCCCCGAATCACTGGGTGGCGACGATCTCGGGGTCACCGCCGTGGCCCCGCTGCTCCGCCGGCTCGGCGCGGCGGCGGCCGTCGTGCCCGTCCTCGGCTCGGTGACCTCGGCGCTCGTGTTGGGTGCCGTCGACCCCGAAACCGCCGACGGCCCGCGACGGCGGTGGGCCGGAACGCTGGCCGAGGGTGCCTGGCATGCGGTCGCGCTGGGGGAACCGGGTGACGCGCTCACCTCCACCCCGCAGACCACCGTCCGTGACGGCCACCTCGTCGGTGTGAAATCCGGTGTGCTGCATGCCGAGGGCTCGACCGCGCTGCTCGTCGGCACCGACATCGGGGTTCTTGCCGTGCGATCGGATGCGCCGGGGATCAGCATGCGGCGCACCCCGTCGTCGAGCGGTTGGGGTGAGTACACGATCCGATTCGACGATGTTCCCGTCGCCGATGCCGACGTACTCACCGCCGACCTCGGCATCCTGCGCGACCTCTACCGAATGTCCTTGTGTACCTACGCCGATGGACTGGTGGCCGGAGCGACCACGCTTACCGCGCGGCACGTCACCGAACGCGAACAGTTCGGCAAGCCGATCGCGCTGTTCCAGGCGGTGGGCCAGCAACTCGCCGACATCTACGTCGTCGGCCGAGCCCTGTCGTTGTCGGCGGCGGCGGCGGTGTGGCGACTATCCGAAGGGCTGGACGCCGAACACGATCTGGGTATCGGAACGTACTGGATGGCCGCCGAGGTGCCCGCGACGCTGCGCACCATGACCCACCTGCACGGCGGCATCGGTGTCGACGTCACCTACCCGCTGCACCGGTACTTCTCGATCGCCAAGGATCTCGCCCGACTCGTCGGTGGCACCGAGGCCCGCCTCGACGAGCTGGCCGGACTGTCGGAATCGGTAGGAGCGCACTGATGTTCATCGATCTCACTCCCGATCAGCGGGCGTTGAAGGCGCAGGTGCGCGAGTACTTCGCCGACCTCATCAGCCCCGAGGATGCGACGACGATGCTCACCGAACGGCATGGGCCGACCTACCGCAAGATCGTGCGGCAGATGGGGGTTGACGGCTGGCTCGGCGTCGGCTGGCCGAAGGAGTTCGGCGGCAAGGGTTTCGGTGAGATCGAGCAACAGATCTTCACCAACGAGGCCGTCCGCGCCGATGTCCCGCTGCCGGCGGTCACCTTGCAGACCGTCGGTCCGACGCTCCAGGCCCACGGCACGGTCGAGCAGAAGGATCGCTTCCTGCCCAAGATCCTCTCCGGCGAAGTGCATTTCGCCATCGGCTACACCGAGCCCGACGCGGGGACCGACCTCGCCTCGCTGACCACGAGCGCCGTCCGCGAGGGCGATGAGTACATCGTCAACGGGCAGAAGATCTTCACCACCGGCGGACACGACGCGGACTTCATCTGGCTGGCCGTGCGCACCGATCGGCACGCCCCCAAGCACAAGGGCATCTCGATCCTCATCGTCGACACCCGTGACCCGGGATACTCCTGGACGCCGATCATCACCGCCGACGGCGCGCACCACGTGAACGCCACCTACTACAGCGATGTGCGGGTGCCCCTGTCGATGCGGGTGGGTGAGGAGGGCGACGGCTGGAAGCTGATCACCACCCAGCTCAATCACGAACGGGTGATGCTCGGTCCGGCCGGCCGGATCGATGGCCTCGCGGCGCGGGTGCGTGCCTGGGCTGCACGCCCCGGACCGGACGGCACGGTGATCGCCAAACATCCCGACGTGCGCCGGGCGCTCGCGGAGATCGACGCCTACGCGCGCATCAACGAGTTGCTCAACTGGCAGGTGGCCTCCACCGGCGAAGCCATCTCCATGGCCGACGCCGCGGCCACCAAGGTCTTCGCCACCGAACGACTTCAGAAAGTGGGGCGGATGATCGACGAGATCATCGGCCGCTACGGCGATTTCACCGATCCGCAGACTGCCGAGTTGGTGGACTGGCTCGACGTGCAGCAGAAACGCAACGTGGTCATCACCTTCGGGGGCGGCGTCAACGAGGTGATGCGTGACATGATCGGCACCGCCGGACTCGGATTGCCGAGGGCCAAACGATGACCGGATCGCAGACCCTGATCGATGCCATCGAGTCGGCCGCCCGGCAGATCAAGGACGACGGCCCCAGCGCACCGGTGACGGGCCGGGACCCGGTGAATCAGCCGATGATCAACAACTGGGTCGAGGCGATCGGCGACACCAACCCCATCTACACCGATGCCGCCTCCGCGCGGGCCGCCGGGCATCCGGGAGTCGTCGCCCCGCCGGCGATGGCGCAGGTGTGGACGATGCGTGGCCTCCACGGTTCGCGGGCCGCCGACGATCCGCTCGGCCGCGCCACCGAGCTCTTCGACGAGGCCGGCTACACCTCCGTCGTCGCCACCAACTGCGACACCACCTATCACCGCTACATCGAGGTCGGTGAGCAGGTAGCGATCTCCGCCGAACTCGTCGACGTCGTCGGTCCCAAGAACACCGCGCTGGGCGAGGGGTGGTTCTTCACCACCCGCAACACCTGGTCGGTGGGCGACGAGGTGGTCGCCGAGATGGATTTCCGGATCCTGAAGTTCCGGCCGCCCGGCGCGGGAGCCGCCGAGCCGCCCGCCGAGCCGCCCGCCGAGCCGCCGGCCGGCGCCTCGTTCGACGATCTCGATCCATCGACGATGTTGCGGCCCGGTGTTTCCCGGGACACCGCGTTCTTCTGGGAGGGCGTCGCCGCCCACGAGTTGCGCATCCAGGCCGACGAGGACGGCACGTTGCGTCACCCGCCGATACCGGCGACGTGGAAGCCACGCGATGCCGACGGCATCGTGCCGGCCACCGACTACGTGGTCGCGAGTGGCCGCGGCACCGTCTTCAGCTACGTCGTGCACCGTGCCCCCAAGGTGCCCGGACGGGGGCTGCCGTTCGTGGTCGCCCTCGTCGAACTCGAGGAGGGTGTGCGGATGCTCGGTGAGCTACGAGATGTCGACCCGGAGCAAGTGCACATCGGAATGCCGGTCGAGGCAACCTATCTCGACTTTCCGGCCGACGACGATGCCGGTACACCGGCGTGGACACTGTATGCCTGGAAGCCGCGTCTCTCGGAGGTGACCGCATGACCCTCGAGGCGGTACCGACCGTCGAGGTCGGTCAGACGTTGCCCGCGTTGACCATTGAGGCGACACCGACATTCGTGGTGGCGACGGCGTTGGCCACGCGTGACTTTCAGGACGTGCATCACGATCGGGATCTGGCGCAGGCCAAGGGCTCGAAGGACATCTTCGTCAACATCCTCACAGACACCGGCCTCGTGGAGAGGTTCGTCACCGACTGGGCCGGACCGTCGGCGCGCGTGCGTTCGATCAGACTGAAACTCGGTGTGCCGTGGTACGCCTACGATTCGGTGACGTTCACCGGCGAGGTCACCGCGCGTGACGGGGATGAGGTCACGGTGTCGGTGGTGGGAGCGAATTCGCTGGGCAAGCACGTGATCTCGACGGTGGTCGTCGGACTCGGTCACGCGGTCGGCGGCAACAGGGCGGGGAAGAACTGATGGGAACCCTCTCCGGGGCGGCCGCGATCGTCGGTATCGGGGCCACCGAGTTCTCCAAGGACTCCGGGCGCAGTGAACTGCGACTGGCCGCCGAGGCGGTCTCCGCGGCCATCGCCGACGCCGGCCTCACCCCGGCAGACGTCGACGGTCTCGTGTCGTTCACGATGGACACCAACGCCGAGATCGCGGTGGCGCGTGCGGTGGGAATCGGTGAGATGACGTACTTCTCGCGTATCCACTATGGCGGCGGTGCGGCGTGTGCCACCGTCCAGCAGGCCGCGATGGCCGTGGCCACCGGCGTCGCCGACGTCGTCGTCGCCTACCGGGCGTTCAACGAACGGTCGGGACTGCGGTTCGGACAGGTGAATTCGGCCGTCGCAAACCAGGAGAACTCGTCGGGTACCGACAATGCCTTCTCCTACCCGCACGGACTGTCGACTCCGGCGGCCTTCGTCGCGATGGTGGCGCAGCGGTACATGCACGACTACGGCGCCAACAGTGAGGATTTCGGCCGGGTGGCTGTCGTCGATCGCAAGCATGCCGCGGTCAATCCGAACGCCTTCTTCTTCGGTAAGCCGATCACCCTGCAAGATCACCAGAAGTCGCGCTATATCGCCGAGCCGCTCCATCTGCTCGACTGCTGTCAGGAGTCCGATGGTGGCGTCGCCATTGTCGTGGCCTCGGCCGAGCGTGCGAAGGACCTGCCGCATCCGCCGGCGGTGATCGTGGGTGCGGCCGCCGGGAGTGCCGACGACCAGTTCATCATGACCAGCTACTACCGCGATGACCTCGCCGCGCTGCCCGAGATGGGCCTCGTGGGGCGGCAACTGTGGAAGCAGTCCGGGCTGCGGCCGGACGACATGGACGTCGGGATTCTCTACGATCACTTCACCCCGTACACGCTGATGCAGTTGGAGGAGTTGGGATTCTGTGGTCGGGGAGAGGCGAAGGACTTCGTCGCGGAACCGGGTGCGCTCGAGGTCGGCGGTCGTCTGCCGTTGAACACGCACGGTGGGCAGCTCGGTGAGGCCTACATCCACGGGATGAACGGCATTGCCGAGGGCGTGCGCCAGATCCGCGGGACCTCGGTCAATCAGGTAAACGATGCGCAACGCGTCATCGTCACCGCCGGGACGGGAGTCCCCACCAGCGGTCTGGTGCTTGCCGCGCAATGACATTCGGGTACGGACAATCATCAGCCCAAAGGAGTTCGACAGTGACCACGCAGGACGCGCCCCACAAGTTCAACCTCGCCGACGTGTTCGAGACCGTCGCCGACTCGGTGCCCGAACGCATCGCACTGAGCTACGACGGACGGCAGATCAGCTACGCCGAACTCGACCGACTTGCCACGAGGGTCGCGCATCTGCTGCGGGACAACGGAATCGACGCAAGTGATCAGGTGGCACTGTTCCTCAAGAACAGTGTGGAGCACGTGACGAGCCTGCTGGGACTGCTCAAGATCCGAGCGGTGCCGGTCAACGTCAACTACCGCTATACCAACGCCGAGTTGCGTTATATCTTCGACAATTCGGACTCGCGGGGGATCATCGTCGAGCTCCCCGAACATCAGCGTAGCGTCGCGGCGCTGCTCGGCGACTTGCCGCTGGTGCGTACCGTTTTCGTCATCGGCCCGATCGAGACGGAGCTGACCGAGGCGGCCGCCGCGCTTCCCGACGGCCGGGAGGTTGCGGTGGTGTCCTTCGCCGACGAGGAGAACGCCTCCGAGGAACGCGATTTCGAGCCACGTACCGGCGACGAACTGTATCTTCTCTACACCGGCGGCACCACCGGCTATCCGAAGGGTGTCATGTGGCGTCACGACGACTTCTTCCGCAAGCCGATCTCCGGCGGCAACCCGTACGGTGAGGCTCGCAAGGATCTCGCCGAACTGGGAACTGCTGTCCAGGAATTCGGGTCGATCGCCTTCAACATCGCCGCGCCACTCATGCACGGCGCGGCGTCGTACTCGCTGTTCACCTTCCTCACCCTGGGTGGGCGGCTGGTCTTGATGCGCGACTTCGACCCGGCGGCGATCGTGGCGGGCATCGAGGACGAGGGAATCCAGATCATTCTCATCGTCGGTGATGCGATGGGTATGCCGCTCGCGGAAGAGATGGAACGCCGCAAGGGCGAGGTCGACTACTCGACCCTGTTCTCGGTGACCTCCGGCGGTGCCATCTGGTCGCATCACAATCGGGAGCGGTTCGCCGCCATCAAGCCGGATCTCGTCCTGCGCGACAACTTCGGTGCGTCCGAATCGGGCAATGACGGCGAGATCCTGATGGACGACAACGGGAATCTCCGGGTGCCGCCGACCGACAAGATGATGGTGGTCGACGAGCGGCATCGTCAGATCGAGCCGGGCTCCGGCGATGTCGGCTACATCGCGCGTATCGGCAATGTGCCACTCGGGTACTACAAGGATGAGGAGAAGAGCGCCCGAACCTTCCCGACCTTGCCCGACGGTCGTCGGATCTCGATCCTCGGTGACATGGGCACCGTCGAGGCCGATGGTTCCATCGTCTTCCTGGGCCGTGGTTCCCAATGCATCAACACCGGCGGCGAGAAGGTGTACGCGGAGGAGGTGGAAGCGGTACTCCACGCGCATCCGGCCATCGGCGACGCACTGGTGGTCCCGGTGCCCGACGAACGCTACGGGCAGCGCGTGGCCGCGGTGGCCCGCGTCGCCGACGGTGCCCCCGAACCGAGCCTCGAAGAGATACAGGCACATTGCCGCGAATCGCTTGCCGGCTACAAGGTTCCGCGTACCGTCGTCTTCGTCGACGAGGTCAAGCGCACGCCCGCAGGCAAGGCCGACTACCGGTGGGCGAAGAACACCGCGGCCACCGCGGGCGCGGAGCCGGCCCCGGCCTGACCCGGGAACGTTGACGGCGCTCTCTCACCCGTTGACAGCGCTCTCGTACACGTTGACAGCGCCTGAGCTGACGAACCCCGGCGCTGTCAACGGAACGGAAAGCGCTGTCAGTGCGGTCGAGAGCGCTGTCAACGCAGCGCGCCAGAGCGCGCACGCCCAGCGGATCACACCCGGTCAGCCGACCTGCAGCCCCACCCACAGGGCGACGACGGCGGCGATCAGGGTGGGTGGGACGGTGAGCGCGCCCAGCAGGAGGTAGCGCCGTGTCGGCGGAGGAGTGGTGTTGCGGCGCATCACGTCGCGCCACAACAGATTTGCGAGCGAACCGAAGTAGGCGAGATTCGGGCCGATATTGACGCCGAGGAGCATGGCGAGCGCAAGGCCCGGCTCGTGCGCGACGAGCGGGATGAGCAGCAGCGTGGCGGGCAGATTGTTGAGCAGATTGGCCACCACCGCAGCGAGCGCCGCGACGGTGAGCAGTGCGAGGATACCGTCGCCGGACGGGATGAGTGTCGTGATCGCATCCCCGATGGGACCCAGGCGAATAGGCAGAATGATGATGCCCAATGCCGCGACGAATGCCAGGAACGGCACATTCAGCGCGCGGCCGGCGCGGATCACCGTCGGCAGCGGGGCGCGTCGCAGGGGCGCGACAAGCATCACCGCCGCACCGATCGCTGCCACCACCGACAAGGGCACGCCCAGTGGTTCGGCCACCACGAAACCGAGGAGCAGCGCGCCGAGGAGCAGCAGGGTCACCACCGGAGCCGGCCGGCTCGGAGCCGGGTGCGGATCGGGATCGCGCGCTTCTTGTTCCCGGACCACCCGCAGGTCGTCGGCGAAAAACCAACGGAACAGCACATATTCGACGACGATGGCCACAATCCACGGCCCGGCCATCAACCCGGCGAAGCCGAGAAAACCGAGTCCGGTCGCCGAAAACGCCAGCAGATTGGTCAGATTCGACACAGGTAGCAGAGTGGACGCGCTGTTGGCCAGGTGTGCCGTGGCCGCGCCCGCCGGTGCGACCTTCGCCCCGATGCGACGCGCGGTGGCGACGGCGACCGGTGTCAGCAGCACGATGGTGGTATCGATGGACAGCACCGCGGTGGTCACTGCCGCGGCGACGAACACCAGTCCGAGCAGACGTTGCGGTGACCCTCGACTGACCCGCGCGAGAACCGAACCGATCCAGGCGAATACGCCTTCCTGGGCGCACACCTCGGCGACGACGAACATGGCCGCGAGGAAGCCGATGGTGGGTCCGATGAACGAGAGTTCGTCCCCGGCTTGCGACCACGAGACCACACCCAGCACGACCAGCACGACGGCGGCGGGGACCGCCACCACGGCCGGACTCATCCGGCGCGCCGATACGGCAACGCCGACCACACCGAACAGGCAGCAGGCAGCCAGGATGGTGCCCAGGACACTCTGGGAATCGAGCACGACGAGAGCCTAGTTGAATCAGACGGAATCGGACTCGGACGCCACGGGGTCATTCGAGTCGCGGCCGTCGGCAGCAGGCTCGTTCGCGGTCGGCCCGCTCGCTGCGTTGTCGTTCGAAACAGGGTCGTCGTCGGACTCACCGGACCAGCCGAATTCGTTGACCCCGGACTCGGGTTGACCGTCGTGATGGAGTGCGACCACACGACGCGGGGCGAGGAATCCCAGCGCCACGCCACCGACCACCAGCACGATCCCCAACACCAGACACGCCATGTTCATCGGTTCGATGAACGCGTCTTTCGCGCCCTGCAGGATCCGGGCACCGAGTTCTCCGGGCAGTCTGGAGGCGACCTCGGTGGCCTCGGCGAGTGACCGGGAGATCCGTTCGCCGGCTTCGGCGGCGGCCTGTGGCTGTCCGGCGGCGGTGAGCTGATCACGCGCCAGTGCTGCGGTCGACCCGATGCGATCCGAATAGCCCGCCGCCAGCAGGCTTCCCGAGATGGCGATGCCGATGGCGGCGCCGATCTCGCGAGCGGTGTCGTTCACCGCCGAACCCACGCCCTGATTGTCCAGCGGGGTGTTGGACATGATGGCCGTCGTCGACGGTGCGGTCGCCAGGCCGATACCCACGGAGGTGCAGAACAGCATCGCCGCCAGCACCCAGTACGTGTCGTAGTCGATGGTGCCGATGAGGATGAAGCCGAGCCCGGAGATCAGAATTCCGCCGGCCAAGACGAAGCGCAGCGAATGATAGCGCACCGCAAGCCAATTGCCGATGAGTGCGAAGATGCTCACTCCGGCCACCATGGGCATCAGGGCGAAGGCCGACTGGAGCGGGGTGTAGCCGAACACCAGCTGCAGTCGTTGCAGCAGAAGGTAGAACGCGCCGAAGGAGGCGAAGAATTGCAATGCCACCGACAATGCGCCGGAACCGAAGGCGCGGTTGGTGAACAGCCGGACGTTGAGGAGCTGGCGTGACCCGCGCAGCTCGATGAGGCAGAACACTGCGACGAGGACGATGCCGCCGATCAACGTGATCAGGACGAGCGCGTCATCCCAGCCACGATGGGGTGCCTCGAGCAATCCGAACACGATGCCGGTGACCGCCAGGATCGAGACCAGCGTGCCCAGATAGTCGAACGGTTTCGGCTCGGAGTCCTTGGAGGTGCCGATCGTCAGGCACACCAGCGCGGTGAGCACCGCCGACGCCGCGAACGTGATGAAGATCGAATGCCACGAGAAGAACTTCAGCAGGACCCCGGACACCAGGAATCCGGCGATGGCGCCGGCGCCGGCGACGGCGGCCCAGATGCTGATGCCGATGCTGCGTTTGTCCTCCGGCACGCCCGAGGTGATCAACGACAACGTCGTCGGCATGATGAACGCGGCGCCGGCACCGGCCACACATCGGGTGATGATCAGTTGGGTCGGATCGGTGGTCCAGATGGCCGCGAGGGAACCGATCGCGAACACGATCAGACCCGCGATCAGCAATTCGCGCCGGCCCAGGCGGTCGCCGATGGCGCCGGCGGGCAGCAGGAGCGCGGCCAGAGCCAGGGTGTATCCGTCGGCGATCCACGTCATCTGTCCGGTGTCGGCGTTGATGTCGATGGCGATGTCGGCGAGGGCCGTGTTGAGGGCGGCCATGGCGGCCACGACCATGCTGACGGCCGCGCATGAGATCAGGATGAGCCATGCCGATCGCAGATCGATGGAGGTGAATCGGCGCATCGTCACGCCCTTCCTGTGGATTTTCCGGGGCTCAGCTGTGTGACGCACGCGACACGCTGGCCCGAAGACGCGACATCAAATGCAACGTGTGACACATTAATCACTGAAGTCACACACACGGGGATCGTGACCACACCTCGGTACCGGCCCCGGCCAACTGAAAGTGGGACATCATGGCCGCACCGGTCAACACTTCCCGATCCGCCGATACCCCGCGCCTGCACGTGTGGCGCGTTCTCGCGATGCTCGCGGCGCTGGTCGCGGTCGTCTGCATGCTCGTCCTCATCGTGACGACCGCAGCCTGACCGCGCGGGCGCTGATCGCGACAGTCCTGTCCGCGACAGCGCTGACTGCGACGGCGCGGCATGGCCGCGCCGCCGACCCGCGTTGCGAGTCGACGCGGCGCGACCGTCGATCATGCGACGTTGCGTTCCACCGCGGCACCCACCGCGGGTAGGGCGTCGCTGACGTATCCCTTCGCCTTGCCCCGCAGCGACTTGTACGCCTTGACCAGCGGCGCCTTGGCCGACTCGACCTGATCATCGGTGACGGCGAGCAGTGCTTCAGTCGCGGCGTCGGCGTTGGCGGCGAGGTGATCGCCGAATGCCGTTCCGGCGGGCTTCGAATCCCAGAACGGCGTCAGCGCGTTGACGAAGTCCGGCAGCATCAGATCGGTGGCCTTGCGCACGATCCCGGGCTTGACCTTCTGTGCGGCGGCGTACGCGGCCTTGACGGCAGCCCCACCGATGCCCTTCTGAGCCGAAACCTGCGAGTCGATCACCCCCACCAGGTCGTCGACGGCGGCCGATCGGTTGGTGTCGAGCAAGGACTGCAGCGAATCGCTCATCAATTCTCCTCAAGGATGGGACGGGTCTTCCTTGAGCAGAATAGACGCCCGGCGTCGTCCGTATGGTCAGTGCGATATCGAAGGTGGACAGGCCCCGTCATCGGACCGCCGATCGCCCCACATCAGGCCGGTGAAGCGGGTTTCGCCGACGTGATGGCCACGTTGCCCAATGCCACGTTTCCCAATGCCACGTTGCCCAATGCTGGAGCGCCGTCGCGGTCGACGACCGATGCGGAGATCAGCAAGCGGCCGGAGTCCTCCCAGACCGCGATGTCGAGCGTCTCGCCGGGGAAGACGACCCCGGCGAAGGTGGCCGAATAGTCGCTCACCGCGGTGACGTCGCCGTCGAGGAGGGCGTCGACGACGGTCCGGCACACCGTCCCGTAGGTACACAATCCGTGCAGGATCGGCCGCGGGAAGCCCGCCCGGGCGGCGAACGCCGGATCCGAGTGCAACGGATTGCGGTCGCCGCACAACCGGTACAGCAGTGCCTGATTGGGCAACGTCGGCGCGGTCAGCCGGTGATCGGGTTCGCGGTCGGGGTAGGTGAGTTTCGTCGACGTCCCGCGATCGCCACCGAAGCCGCCCTCGCCCTTGGCGAAGATCGACGACCGCTCGGTCCACAGGTCGTTGCCGTCGGAGTCGGTGGTGACCTTCTCGGTGATGATCACCGCCGCCGATCCCTTGTCCTGGATCTCGGCGATCCGCGCCCGGGTGGTGGCCTTGCCGTCGGCGGGGATCGGGCGGTGCGCGATCACCTGCTGACTTCCGTGCACCACCTTCGCCAGATCGATGTCGATGCCCGGGAACCTGACCTTCGGTGCCTCGATGGCGTGAAACGACGCCGCGACGGTGGCGAACGTCGGCAGCACCTTGGGGGCGACGTCGTCGACGTAGGCCAGCCCGGCGGTGTCCATCGGGTCGGCGGCGGCACCGACGGCCAGGTGATAGAGGGCGATGTCGGAGGCCGACCACGAGAAGCTGGTCTCGGGCAGTTCGGCGCCCAGGGCGACGGACAGATCGATGGGCATCGTATCTCCTTACTTTCCAGCGCAATCGAGTGCGGCGAGGTATCCGAAGACCATGGCCGGTCCGATGGTGGCGCCGGGACCGGCGTAGGTGTGGCCCATCACCGGTGCGCTGGTGTTGCCCGCGGCGTACAGGCCGTCGATCACCGAGCCGTCGGCGCGTAGCGCCCGGCCGTTCGCGTCGGTGTCGATGCCGCCCTTGGTGCCGAGGTCGCCGGGGACCATCTTGACCGCGTAGAACGGCCCCTTCTCGACCGCTCCGAGGCTGGGGTTGGGTTTGTTGGTGATGTCTCCGTAGTAGTGGTCGTATCCGCTTGTGCCGCGGCCGAAGTCCTCGTCGACGCCGCGGCGGGCGAATCCGTTGAAGCGGTCGGTGGTGGCGCGCAACGAGTCGGCGGGCACACCCATCTGCTCGGCGAGTGCCTCGATGGAGTCGGCCTTGACGACCACCCCGGAGGTGAACCACTTCTTGGGCAGCGGTTGTCGTGCGTTGACTCCGGCGAACAGGTAGCGGTTGCGGCATTTCTGGTCGAAGACCAGCCACGCCGGGACGTTCTCGCCTGCGCCGTCGCCCTGACCGAACTCGCCGCCGTACATGTGGTGGACGGCCTCGACGTAGGGCAGTGACTCGTTCATGAAGCGTTGTCCGCGTTCGTTGACCATGAAGGTGCCGGGTACCGCGCGCTCGGAGAGCGCGAACCACGGCCCGCGGGGCAGGGGAATGGTTGGGCCCCACCAAGAGTCGTCCATCAGCGACACCGCCGCGCCGATCTTGAGACCGGCGTTGATGCCGTCGCCGGTGTTGGTCGGCGCACCGGTGGTCCACTCGGACCCGATCGGATCGCGCTGGTACTTCCTGCGCATCTCGGCGTTGTGCTCGAAACCGCCGCACGCCAGGATCACGCCCCGCTCGGCGCGCAGTTCGACCCGGGAGCCCTCGTGCTCGGCGATCACCCCGACCACCCGGTCGTTCTCCGTCACCAGATCGACCAGGCCGGTCGAGAGACGCAGTGGCACACCGGCCTTGCGGACGCCGAGAAGCAACTCGGCGGCCAGCGCGGCGCCCATCGCGATGAGCTTCTTGCCGCGCGAGCGGGCCCAGAAGAACCGGCTGCCGACCTTGGCCATCCGCACCGGGCCCCGCCAATGCCGCAGGCCGGTGTTGAGCCAGCGGTAATCAGACTGCAGCACAACCATGTTCAGTGGAGCCTTGGTGTACTGCGGATGCAGCGTCTTCAGATCGTCACCGAGCGCACGGGCGTCGAAGGGCCGGGGTTCGACGCTGCGTCCGCCGATCCGTCCGCCCGGCGCCTCCGGGTAGTAGTCGGAGTAGTTCTTGACCCACTCGAGGTCCAACGGCGCGTGCGCCATCAGGAAGTCCAGCGCCTCGGGGCCGCGATCGATGTAGGCGTCGATCTTCTCCGCAGGGGCGTGCTCACCGATGATGGCGTGCACGTACTCGCGTGCCTTGGCCGTGGTGTCGTCCACGCCGTCGCGCTTGAGCACGGAGTTGTTCGGAATCCAGACACCTCCGCCCGACCGGGACGTCGACCCGCCCCAGTAGGCCGACTTCTCGATGATGACGGTCCGCAGGCCCTGCGCGGCGGCGGTGATGGCCGCGGACAATCCGGCCGCGCCGGCGCCGACGACGATGACGTCGTAGGTCTCTGGGTCTGTCTTGGCCGTGTCGGTCATGGATGTCCCTTCGTGCGCCGCGGTGCAACGTGTTCTATCCACAAATTAGAACACGTTGCAGATTTCCTGCGCCAGTGGGTCGAGCCGTTCCGCATCGGTGGAACATGTTCTAAACTAGAACACGTTCACTCGACCCAGGAGTTCGCCACATGGCCGTTGACCAGCACGTCCGCGAGCAGATCGCGGCTGATCTCTGGAACGCCGAAAAGACCGCGACCGCCATCGACCGGCCCACCGACACCCACCCCGACCTCGACGTCGTCGACGCCTACGAGATCCAGCTGATCAACATCCGCAAGCGCCTCGACGCGGGTGCGACGGTCGCCGGCCACAAGGTGGGGCTGGCGTCGGAGGCGATGCAGAAGATGATGAACGTCGACGAACCCGACTACGGGCACCTGCTCGATGAGATGCAGTACTTCGAATCCACCCCGATCGACGCGTCGACGCTGTGCTTCCCGCGTGTGGAGGTCGAGGTCGGATTCCTCCTCGGCAAGGACCTGCCGGGCGCCGGCTGCACCAACGACGACGTCATCGATGCGGTCGAATGGGTGGTGCCGTCGATCGAACTGATCGACTCGCGGATCAAGGACTGGAAGATCACCTTGTGTGACACCATCGCCGACAACGCGTCGTCGTGCGGGTGGATTCTGGGGGAGCAGCGTGTGCCGATCAGCGAGATCGACACCGGCGACATCGACGCCGTGCTGCATCGCAACGGCGAGATCGTCGCGAAGGGCAATTCGTCTGCGGTACTGGGTCATCCGCTAAATGCGGTGAGCTGGCTCGCCCGCAAGGTGGAGAGTTTCGGGGTGCGACTACGCAAGGGCGACCTGATCCTGCCGGGCACCGCGACGCGCGCCTTCGACGTCGGACCGGGCGACCACGTCGTCGCCGAATTCGCCGGGCTCGGCTCGGTGACATTGGATTTCACGTGAGACAAGAGGAGATCACCCCGTGGCGAAGCTGACCGCAGCGATCGTCGGGTCGGGCAACATCGGCACCGACCTGATGTACAAACTGGAGCGATCCGAGGTGATCGAACCGCGATGGATGGTCGGCATCGACGCCGACTCCGAAGGGATGAAACGTGCCGCCGACCGCGGCCTCATCACCATGAGCGGCGGCGCCGACGAACTCCTCGGCTCGTCGGACAAACCCGACCTGATCTTCGAGGCCACCTCGGCGTATGTGCACCGTGAGTACGCGCCGAAGTACGAGGCGGCCGGCATCACCGCCGTCGACCTCACCCCGGCCGCCGTCGGTCCCGCGGTGGTGCCGCCGGCGAATCTGCGCGAACACCTCGACGCCCCCAACACCAACATGATCACCTGCGGTGGGCAGGCCACCATACCGATGGTGCACGCGGTGAGTTCGGTTGTGCCCGTGCCCTATGCGGAGATCGTTGCATCCGTCGCGTCGGTGTCGGCCGGACCGGGTACGCGCGCCAACATCGACGAGTTCACCCGCACCACGTCGAAGGGTATCGAGACCATCGGCGGCGCCGACCGCGGCAAGGCCATCATCATCCTCAACCCGGCCGATCCGCCGATGATCATGCGCGACACCATCTTCTGCGCCATCCCCGCCGACGCCGACACGGATGCCATCGCCGAGTCGATCCACAAGCGGGAGAAGGAGATCCAGCAGTACGTGCCGGGCTACCGGCTGCTGCAGGACCCGCAGTTCGACCCGCCCAGCATCATCAACGGTGGTCACGCCCGCGTCTCGATCTTCGTCGAGGTCGAGGGTGCCGGAGACTTCCTGCCGCCGTACGCCGGCAACCTCGACATCATGACCGCCGCCGCCACCAAGGTCGGCGAGGAGATCGCGAAGACCAAGTTGGGAGTCTCGGCATGACCACCACGCATCCGGAGCTGATGGCGAACGCCCGCAAGTACTCCGACACCCTCGACATCCGCATCACCGACTCGTCGTTGCGCGACGGCAGCCATCACAAGCGGCATCAGTTCACCGAGGAGGAGGTCCGCGCGATCGTCGGCGCCCTCGACGACGCGGGTGTGCCGGTCATCGAGGTGACCCACGGCGACGGGCTCGGTGGCTCGTCGTTCAACTACGGGTTCTCCAAAACCCCCGAGCAGCAACTGATTGCGGCCGCAGCGGACACCGCCAAACGCGCCAAGATCGCCTTCCTGATGCTGCCCGGGCTCGGCACCAAGGACGACATCCGCGCCGCGCAGGACAACGGCGGTCAGATCTGCCGCATCGCCACCCACTGCACCGAGGCCGACGTCTCCATCCAGCACTTCGGCCTGGCCCGCGACCTCGGCCTGGAAACCGTCGGCTTCCTGATGATGAGTCACAGTCAGCCGCCGGAGGTCATCGCCAAGCAGGCCCGCATCATGGCCGATGCCGGATGCCAATGCGTCTACGTCGTCGACTCGGCCGGAGCGCTGGTCCTCGAAGACGTCACCGACCGCGTCGCGGCGGTGCGTGCCGAACTCGGCGACGACGCCCAGATCGGCTTCCACGGACACGAGAATCTCGATATCGCCGTGGCCAATTCGATCAACGCGGTCCGCGCGGGTGCCCAGCAGATCGACGGTTCCATCCGCCGCTTCGGCGCCGGTGCGGGCAACACCCCCACCGAGGCCTTCGTCGGCGTCTGCGACAAACTCGGCATCACCACCGGCATCGACTTCATGAAGATCGCCGACGCCGCCCAGGACGTCGTCCGCCCGGTGATGCCGTCGGAATGCCTCGTCGACCGCCCGTCGATGATGATGGGTTACGCCGGTTGTTACTCCAGCTTCCTCAAGCACGCCGAGAACCACGCCGAACGCTACGGCGTCTCCGCCGCCGACATCCTCATCGAGGCCGGAAACCGCAAACTCGTTGGTGGGCAAGAGGATCAGCTCATCGACATCGCGCTGGAACTCAAGAAGAAGGCCGACGCGAACGCGGGGGTGTAGGTTCGCGCGGGTCCTCGCTGTTCACGCGGCTCCTGCTCACTCGCGCGGTCATTGCAAAGACCGCGCCGATGAACTGGACCCGCGCGAGCCGAGACGACCCGCGCGAATACGCCCTACATCCCGGCCGGCGGATGCCCCAGGCAGATCAACGCACCCAGCGGATCCTTGATCACGGCCAGGGTGCCGTACGGGGTGTCCTCACCCGGCATCACCACCTCCCCGCCGAGCTTCTCGGTCAGCGCCACCGTCGCGGCGACGTCGTCGACGCAGATGTAGATCTGCCAGAACGACGGTGCGTCTCCGAACGTCCCGTTCGCGTCCATGATCCCGCCGTAGGCGCTCTCACCGAAGAACAACTGCGAGTATCGAAGTGGGCCACTCGGCGGATTCTCCATGCCGGTGTTGTCGATGACGGTGTCGGCGCGCGCGCCGACCACCTCGCTGTAGAAGGCGATCGACTTGGGGTAATCGTTCGACGCCAGTTCGAACCAGTACGGCGCTCCGTGCACACCCCACTCGGTGAAACCCGGGTGCTGGTTGGGCTTCCAGAAGCCGACGACGGCGCCGGCGGAGTCGATGGCCACCATCATGGTGCCCTCGTCGCCGACCGCCATCGGCGGGAACATGATCGAACCGCCGGCGGCCTCGACATTCTTCGCGGTCGCGTCGGGATCCTCGGTGTGCAGGTAGAACGACCACACGTTGGCCGGTCCGCCGGCCTCCTCCATATACGGGCTCAAACCGGCGACCCGGGCGCCGCCCCGGCGGAAATTGCGGTATCCGCCGAACTCCTCGCGGGCCTCCTCGGCCTCCCAGCCGAAGATCTGCCCGTAGAACTCGGCGGCCTTGTCGGGGTCGCTGCTCATCAGGTCGAACCAGATCGGGGCGCCCACCGGGGCGGAATACTCGGCCATGACGTGTCTCCTTCGGTGCTGACGATGGTGTCGGCAGTACAGACCGTCAGTCTTCCCGAAACTCATCGGCCGTGGAGGGGACCCACCGATCTCGTGACGTGCGTGAGGAAGTCGCGGGCCGCGCCGGCCTTCGGTTCCCGACCGCCGATCCACACCGCCCGCAGGATGCGGGTCAGATCCAGACCGTCGACGTCGACGACGACGAGCCGCCGGCCCGCGCCGTCGCCGGTGATGTCGTCGCGCACCGACAGGTCGCTGAGCACCGCGGGCCCGGCGCCGGCGATCACCGCCGAACGCACCGCCGCCGTCGTCGACAACTCGAGCACCGGTGCCGCGATCGCGACGTCGTCACCCAACGCCGCGCGCAGGCGTGTCTCCAGCACTCTCCTTGTGCCGGAACCCGATTCGCGGGTGACCAGCGGGGTGGCGGCGAGTTCGGCGGCGGTCACCGAGTCCCGGCGCGCCCACCGATGATCCGGCGGGACGACCAGCACCAGCCGGTCGACGGCGACATCCCGGCTGTGCACTCCGGTGGCCACGGTCGGACCCTCGACGAAGCCGAGTTCGACGTCACCGCCGCGCACCAGTTCGCACGCATGCTCGGAGTTGGTGGCGGTGAACGAGACCTTGGGTGTGGTGTCGGCGGATGCGGCGAAGGACACCAGCCAGCGGGGCAGGAGGTGTTCGGCGATCGTCAGGCTCGCCGCGATCCGCAACTGGTCGCGACGCTCCCGGCGCAGCGCGGCGAGGCCGGCGTCGAACTCGCCGGCCACGGTCAGCAGTCGATCGGCCCACTCCGCGACCAGGGTGCCCGCCTCGGTGGGGACGGTGCCGGTCGGCGAGCGGTCGAGCAGCGAGACGCCCAGCGTCGCCTCGAGGGCGCGCATCCGCGCCGACGTCGCCTGCTGTGAGATCCCCAGTTCGGTGGCCGCCGCGTTGAGGCTGCCCGTGGTGACGACGGCGAGCAGCGTTTCCAGGGACACCAGATCGGGCATGCGGGAGCTCAACACCCCGCCAGGGTACAACCGGTCGTTGTATCCCCTGCAGGAGATTGCTCTCTACTGCGCACAGGCCGCGACCGCGACAGTGGATGACATGACCACCACCGTGACCCGATCCGCGATCGCACCCGCCCGCTTCGCGCATGTTCCGCCCAATTGGTTCGCTGCGGTCATGGGCACCGGGATCATCTCGGTGGCCGCCCACGCGCTGGTCGATCGGTCGGCGATGTTCGGAGCGGTGTCGATCGTGTTCTGGCTCTTGGCCTGCATGATCTTCACCTCCGTGGTCGCGGCCACCGCGGTCCACTGGCTGGCCCACCCGGCGGCCGCGCGTGGCCACCACAACCACCCGGTGATCGCCCACTTCTACGGCGCCGTGCCGATGGCGACACTGACCGTGGGGACCTCGACGCTCGTCGCCGGTACGTCTGCGATCGGCCACGACGCCGCGTTGGCCGTCGATCTCGTGTGCTTCACCGTCGGCACCGTCGGCGGAGTCGTGACGGCGATCGTCATCCCCTTGCGGCACCTGCGATCGACCGGCCGCGGCGACGCCTTCGGCGGATGGCTGATGTCGGTGGTGCCGCCGATGGTGTCGGCGTCGGCGGCCGCGGTACTGGCCGGTGCCGTCACCGACACACGTGCACGCGAGATCCTCCTCGTCATCGGGGTGGCCGCCTTCACGCTGTCGCTCGCGCTGAGCGCACCGATCATCGTCGCGATCGGTCGTCGCCTGTTCACCGACGGCGTCGGCCCGGCCGCGCTGGTGCCGACGTGGTGGATCGTGCTCGGTCCGCTGGGGCAGTCCGTCACCGCTGCGTGCCTGCTCTCGCACAACTCCACCGGACTGCTCGACGCCCCGACCGCGCGGCTGGTGCACGACCTCGCCCTCGGGTATGCGATCGGGGTGTGGACCCTGGCCGTGGCCTGGATCGTCCTGTCCGCGACGATCACCACCCACACCGCTCGTCGCGGCCTCCCGTTCGCGCTGACCTGGTGGTCGTTCATCTTCCCGGTGGGCACCTTCGTCACCGGTTCGGCGGCTCTGGCGCTGGTCGACGGCTGGGTGGGGTTCACGGTCGCGGCACTGGTGTCGTTCGTGGCGCTGGTGGTGGCGTGGCTGGTGGTGGCGGCGCGAACCGTGGCCGGCCTCGTCGACGGGTCGCTGCTGGCGGCACCGGCTCGTGGCACGCTGGAGCGGTGAACAGCGTCGTCGACAGAGTCCGCCCGTACCTGTGGCCCGCATTGGTGATCGCCGGAGTGGTGATCGTCGGGTGCAGTCAGGCCACCTGGGGATACTCCGACGAGGGCATCGGGTTGCGGATCACCGGGCTCGGTGGGGTCGACGCCACTGCCGCCGATTCCGCCGACGCCCAGGCCTTCTTCGCCGATCAGACCCACCGGCCGGGACTGATCACCCTCATCCTGGGTGTGGTCATCTTCCTCGCCGCGACCCTCTGTTGGTGGAAGCCGTTCCGTGCCAATCGAATCGCCGTGGCGGTCGCTGCCGGGATCATCGTCGCCGCTGGGGTGGCGACGGCGGTCTGGGCGGGTGTCGTGGTCGCCGATCCGGCCCGAAAGCTGTTCGACGCCAACGTCATCGACGCGGTCGACCTACCCGGCCCGATCCTGAGCCCGGGGTGGGGTCTGATCACGACCCTCGTCGTCGGGGTGATCACCGCGGTTGTGGCAGTCATCGCTGCGCTGCTGCGGTGGCGTCAGGGCGTCTCACCTGCGCGGTAGTGCGCGACGCTCATCTCGTGCCACTGTGGAAGGACCAGACGTTCACATCGAGAGGAGACCCACCGTATGCGTGGAGTCATGATCTATGCCCCCGGCGACATCCGCGTCGAGGAGCGTGACGACCCGACCATCATCGAACCCACCGACGCCGTCATCAAACTCGCCGCATCCTGCGTATGCGGTTCGGACCTGTGGCCGTACCGCGGGATCGAGGACGTCACCAAGCGTGCCCCGATGGGCCACGAGTACGTCGGCACCGTCACCGAGATCGGCGACGCGGTCACCACGATCAAGGTCGGCGACTTCGTCGTCGGATCGTTCTTCGCCTCCGACAACACCTGTGAGATCTGCGTCGACGGTTACCAATCGCGGTGTGTGCACGCCAAACCCATGGGCGCGATCGGTACGCAGGCCGAGTACGCCCGGATACCGCTCGCCGACGGCACGCTCGTCGCCACCCCGGGTCAACCCGATCCCGACCTCATCCCGTCGTTGTTGGCGGCCTCGGACGTATTGGGGACCGGATGGTTCGGGGCCGTCGCCGCCGACGCCGGACCGGGTAAGACGGTGGCCGTGGTCGGCGACGGTGCCGTCGGACTGTGCGCGGTCATGGCCGCCAAACAACTTGGTGCGCAGCGCATCATCGCCATGAGTCGCCATGCTGACCGGCAGGTGCTGGCCCGCGAATTCGGGGCGACCGACATCGTCGAGGAACGTGGCGACGAGGGTGTCGCACGGATCAGGGAACTCACCGACGGCCTCGGTGCACATTCGGTCATCGAGGCAGTCGGTACGCAGGAATCGATGATGCAGGCGATCCGGTCCACCCGGCCCGGCGGACACGTCGGCTACGTCGGGGTGTCGCACGGCGTCGAACTGCCCGGACTCGAGGTCTTCTTC
The DNA here is from genome assembly GCF_053605205.1 of Gordonia sp. NPDC003950. Taxonomy (NCBI): domain Bacteria; kingdom Bacillati; phylum Actinomycetota; class Actinomycetes; order Mycobacteriales; family Gordoniaceae; genus Gordonia; species Gordonia sp. NPDC003950. The sequence goes on from NZ_JBSGIT010000010.1 coordinate 165,024, forward strand.
GCCGAGGTGCATCTGCTCGGCGGCCCGGCACCGGTACGGCGGTTCCTGCCCGAACTGATCGAGAAGATCTGGGATCGAACCATCAACCCGGGCAAGGTGTTCGACCTCACCGTGCCGTTGGCCGAAGCCGCAGAGGCCTACCGGGCGATGGACGAACGTCGCGCCACCAAGGTGTTGCTGTCGGTGTGAGAAACTTCGACCCTCACCAGTACCCGTCGGGATCGGACTCCGGCGACTCCGACGGGATGATCCCTTCGGCGACACCGTGATCGATACTCGCCGACAGGCGGGGGCAGGTCCGCATCATCGCCGGGTTGCCGCCGGTTTCCCGGATCGTCGCCAACTCGTTGCAGCACGCCGCCGCCGCGGAGTTCCACTGCACGCTGGTGTGGTGCGGACTGGTCTTCTTCACCATCACGCACGCGTGGCATGACCGGCATTCGATCTCGGTCATGCCACCGCGCAGATAATGGGCGCGGTCGCGCGCGGTCGCGTCATGAACGCGCGCGAGGTGGGCCGGGTCGGCGCTGAAATCGGGTGCCTTGGCCCAGCCCTGAGTGTTCTCCTCGACAGCGCCCGTCATCTGCTCACACCGGGCTCTCGGCGGTGTCCGCAGCTTTCTCGTCCTCGTCCTGCCGGCGTCGCAGATTCTCGGCCACTTCGACGTTCCAGCTCTCGACGGCCTTCGTGGTGTCGATCTCGTACTCGAAACGCTGCGTCATCTCGTCGACGACGTCGGTCTTGTCGACATAGAACTGCTCGTACCAGCGTCGAAGTTGGTACACCGGCCCGTCCTCCTCGACGAGGAGGGGATTGTCGATGCGTGTCTTGTTCTTCCAGATCTCGACGTCCTGGAGGAATCCGACCTCGATACCCGCGGAGATCTTCGCGGCCATCTTGGCCGCCTGCTCCTTGTTGAGTCCCTCCGGGATCTTGGCCATCACTCCGTACATCAGGACGAAGGAGTTGGCGTCGATGGGGTAGTGGCAGTTGGTCAGGATCGTCTCGATCTTGAAGTCGCCGTAGTACTGCACCATCGGGTTGAGCATGTAGGACGGGCCGTAGTACGCGGCCACCGATTCGAGCCGGCTCTCGGCGTAGCCGCTGCCGAAGTCGACGTCGGGCCGGCCGTGGCTGTTCATGTACTGCGCGGCGGTCTCACCCTCGAAGACGTTCTTGAAGTAGTCCGGCAGTGCATAGTGCACGTAGAAGAAGTGCGCCATGTCGACGACGTTGTCGATGATCTCGCGGCAGTTGGAGCCCTCGATGACGAGCCGATTCCACGTCCAGGTGGTCCACTCGTCGGTCCCGAACTCCGAGAGTTCCGGGATGACGGAGTCCTCCGGGGGTGGGTTGCCCTCCGGATCGTTGTAGACGAACACCTGGCCGTTGCGGATCATCGTCGGCCACGCACGCGTCTTGGCGAGTTTGGGATTGCGCTTGGCGTAGGGAACGCCGCCGCATCGTCCGTTGCCTTTCCACATCCAGCCGTGGAACGGGCAGGCCACGTTGTCGCCCTTGATGTTGCCCTGGCTCAGGTCGCCGCCCATGTGTCGGCAGTAGGCGTCGAGCACCTGGATGTCACCGGCGGTATCGGCCCAGACGACCAGCTTGGTGCCGAATACCTGCACCGAATGCGGCTTGCCGTCGCGGAATTCGTCGACCAACCCGAGGCAGTGCCAGCCCCGTGCGAAGCGCGTCGGCGGGGTTCCGGTGTCGATCTCCCGGATTCCGGTGTCCGTGCTCCCGGTGTCCGTGCTCTCGGTGGCCGGGCTCCCGGTGACACTGCTGCCGGTGTCGGCTGTCGCGGTCATGCGGCGCTCTCCCATCGTCGTGGCGGTGGTGTATCGATCGGCGAAAAGCTCTGACGATTCGCCCCACGGCCAATACTAGAACATGTTACAAAAATGGTGACGGGTTCGAGGCTAGCGGACCTGATATGGGCAGGACATGAGGCCAAAGGCCCAGTACTCGACATAAATGAGAACGTGTTCTAGTCTCGGAAGAAGTTGAGAGCAGGAGCCGTCCAACGGCCGGAGTTTCGGCGACGGCGGCGACGACGAGGACAGGAATGGGCGAGATGCCAGCACAATCGAGCGGGTCTGACCAGCGCAGCGAGGCGGCGGAGCAGGTCCTGGAGAAAATCAATGCACTGCTGCCGGAGATCGAGCAGCGTGCGCAACAGACCGAGGATCTCCGACGCATCCCCGACGAGACCGTCTCCAGCCTCGAAGGTGCGGGCTTCTTCAAACTGATGCAACCCGAACAGTGGGGCGGCTATCAGGTCGATCCGGTCACCTTCTACGAGGCGGTCCGGCGACTGTCCACCGCGTGCGGATCCACCGGTTGGGTCTCCGGCATCATCGGCATCCACAACTGGCATCTGGCGCTCTTCGACCAGCAGGCCCAGGAGGACGTCTGGGGTTCGGACACCTCGGTGCGGATCTCGTCGTCGTATGCCCCGATGGGGGTGGGCGAGGTGGTCGACGGTGGCTACAAGGTGAACGGCAACTGGGCCTTCTCCTCGGGCTGTGAGATCGCCGACTGGACCTTTGTCGGTGGCCCGGTGATGAAGCGCGGCAAACCCGTCGACTTCGTCAGCTTCCTACTCCCGCGCTCGGACTACACCATCAAGGACGTGTGGAATGTGGTCGGGCTCAAAGGCACCGGCTCCAACACCCTGGAGGTCAAGGACGCCTTCGTGCCGACCCACCGGGTCCTGAGCATGCGCACCATGGCCGAGTACCGCAGCCCCGGGCTTGCACGCAACACCGCACCGGTCTACAAGATGCCCTGGGGCACCATCCATCCGAGCACGATCTCCACGCCGATCGTCGGAATGGCTTACGGCGCGTATCACTCTCACGTGGAGCATCAGGGCAAGCGGGTGCGCGCCGCCTATGCCGGTGAGAAGTCCAAGGACGATCCGTTCGCCAAGGTGCGTATCGCCGGTGCGGCCAGTGACATCGACGCCGCGTGGCGCCAACTGTCCGGCAACCTGCAGGCCGAATACGACCTCATCCTCGCCGGCGAGGAGATCCCGATGGAGTTGCGCCTGGCCGCCCGCCGTGACCAGGTGCGGGCCACCGGACGGGCCATCGCCGCCGTTGACAGCCTCTTCGAGAATTCCGGCGCGGGTGCGCTCAACGTCGATTCGCCGATTCAGCGGTTCTGGCGGGACGCGCACGCCGGGCGGGTGCACGCGGCCAACGATCCGGAACGCGCGTACGTCGCATTTGGCAACGGCGAGTTCGGGATTCCGGTCGGCGACACCATGGTGTGACGGCATCCGCGCCGCAAGAGATCACGTGACATCCGAGGAGACACAGAAAATGACCGAGAGTCCCATCCGATCGCTGGGCTATATGCGTATCGAAGCGACCGACATGGACGCCTGGCGCGACTTCGGGCTCAAGGTGCTCGGCATGGTCGAGGGCGACGGTCCCACCGAGGGTGCACTCTATCTCCGGATGGATGACTTCCCGGCACGTCTGGTGATCGTGCCCGGTGAGCACGACAGACTCTCATCGTCGGGCTGGGAATGCGCCAATGCTGCTGCGCTGCAGGATGTCCGGGATCGGCTTTCGGATGCCGGAGTGGTCTTCCGAGAGGCCAAGGACGAAGAACTCCTCGACCGGCAGGTCGTGGAGATGATCGTCTTCACCGATCCGGCCGGTAACACCATCGAGGCCTTTCACGGTGTGGCGCTGCAACATCGACGCATCGTCAGCCCGTACGGACATCGATTCGTCACCGGCGATCAGGGACTCGGTCACGTCGTCCTCACCTGCGACGACGACAAGGCGGCACTCGAGTTCTATCGCGACGTGCTCGGCTTCTCCCTGCGTGATTCGATGCGCCTGCCCCCGCAGGTGGTCGGCCGTGAGGAGGGTGACGAGGTGCCCTGGCTGCGCTTCCTCGGCTGCAACCCGCGCCACCACTCGCTGGCCTTCCTGCCCATCCCCAACTCGACCGGCATCGTGCACCTCATGGTGGAGGTGGGCAACTCCGACGACGTCGGCCTCTGTCTCGACCGTGCACTGCGCCGCAAGGTCAAGATGTCGGCCACCCTCGGCCGGCACGTCAACGACCTCATGCTGTCGTTCTACATGAAGACCCCGGGAGGATTCGATGTCGAATTCGGTTGTGAGGGACGACAGGTCGACGATGGTGACTGGATCGCCCGGGAATCGACCGCGGTCAGCCTCTGGGGCCACGATTTCACGGTCGGATTCCGGGACTGAGCGTCCCGCGATGAACGCGACACCGTACGGTTCCGCCGACTTCGACTCCCGCCAGTTCCGCACGGCGATGGGCCAGTTCTGCACCGGCGTCACCGTCATCACGACGTTGACCGCCGATGATCAACCCACCGGCTTCGCGTGCCAGTCGTTCGCGGCCCTGTCGCTGGACCCGCCGCTGGTGCTGTTCTGTCCGCAGAAGACCTCGCGTACCTGGACCGTGATCGAAGAGCGGGGCGCGTTCTGCGTCAACGTGCTCTCCAACCGGCAGCAGGACGTGAGCGCGAACTTCGGTGCGCCCCGCGACGACAAATTCGCCGGCGTCACCTGGGATCCGTCACCGTCGGGGCTTCCGGTGATCCGGCACTGCCTCACCTGGGTGGAGTGCACCATCGAGACAGTCGCAGACGGCGGCGATCATCACATCGTCATCGGCCGCGCCCAAACACTAGGGGATGTGTTGCAGGACAAGCCATTACTGTTCTACCGCGGTGGATATCTGTCCACCGAGCATCCGCGCGTGACACCCGCCCAGGCCGAACTGGAGAACTTCCTCACCTGGACCGGAGGGGACACCTGGCTATGAGTGCCCCCGCGCAGACGCCGCCCGTCGCGATCCCGGCCGACGTCACCCGACCTTTCACCGATGCCATTGCCGAGGCCGAAAAGTTGATCGCCTCCGCGGAATTCATCGTCGACGAGCATGATCTCGCCGAAGGCTACGACTATCTCGCCGGCAGCATCTCGGCGATCCTGCACCTGGTGCGGACCCGCAACCTGACCCACCCGGTGTTCGTCACCTCGACCGGACCGTACACCAAGATGGGATTGGACAACCCGGACACCCTCTACCGGCACGCCGACATCGAGGACACCGGAACCTACCGCGTGTGGGGTCGGCGCGGCACCACCGCCGACCTGAGTTTCCAAGTGCTGCGCGGGGATTACACCCCTGAGGCGGTACCCGGTGGCGACGACGCCTTCGACGATCGGCGCCTGAGCATCGACGGCGACGGTCACTTCGACATCACCTTCGCACCGGCCGGTTCCGCACCCGGTGCGGGCCGGTTCGTCCTGCCGGACGGGGCGACGACACTGTCGGTCCGTGAGGTGTACTCGGACTGGTCGGCCCGCAAGGGAGAGATCGCCATCGAACGCGTCGACAGCGCCGGGACGGCACCCGCCGAACCCGATCTCGACCGCGTGGTCCGCCGGTACCGCACCGCCGCGAAGATGCTGACCGCACGCGTCAACACCTGGTTCAACTTTCCGAAGTGGTTCTACCTCGACGAACCGGTGAACACCTTCACCCCACCGCGGCTCACCCCGGGCGGTCTGGCCACCCAGTTCTCCTCGGTCGGCCACTATCGGCTTGCCGACGACGAGGCGATGGTGATCACCGTCCCGAAATCCGTTGCGCCGTATCAAGGCTTCCAACTCGGCAGCCTCTGGTACATTTCGCTGGACTACGTCCACCACCAGACCAGCCTCAATTCCGCTCAGGCACAGGTCGATCCGGACGGGATGATCCGGATGGTGGTGTCACACCGCAACCCCGGCGTCACCAACTGGATCGAGACCACCGGACGACGCCGCGGCATCCTGCAGTTCCGTTGGCAACGCACCGACACGCCGATCACACCCGAACTCGGTCCGAGCGCACAGGTCATCGACATCGGCGACCTCGACCATCACCTGCCCTACCTCGAGCAGAACCGCATCGACGACCGCGGATGGTCGGAGCGAATCGCGCAGAGGCAACGGCAGTTCGCCGAAAGGATGCTCGCATGACCGTCACCACGCCGGCCACCGGACTGCTCGCCGGCAAGGTCGTCGTGGTGTCCGGCGTGGGTCCCGGACTGGGCCGATCGATCTGCCTGCGCGCGGCCGCGGCCGGAGCGACGGTGGTGCTCGCGGCCCGCACCGAATCCCGACTCAAGGAGGTCGCTGCCGAGATCGACGGTCCGAGCCTCGTGGTGCCCACCGACATCACCGACGACGACGCCGTGACCTCTCTCGTCGGCGCGGTCACCGACGAGTTCGGTGGCGTCGACGTGCTGGTGAACAATGCGTTCGCCCTGCCGTCGATGAAACCCCTGTCGCGCACCGCCTTCGACCAGATCACCACGAGTCTCGACCTGACGGTGCTGGGTACCCTCCGGGTGATCAAGGCGTTCACCGACTCCCTCGCCGAGCGGTCGGGCGCCATCGTCAACATCAATTCGATGGTGATTCGGCACTCCGAACCCCGCTACGGCAGTTACAAACTCGCGAAGTCGGCGATGCTTGCGATGTCGCAGACCCTCGCCACCGAACTCGGTGAGAAGGGGATTCGCGTCAACTCCGTGGCACCCGGCTACATCTGGGACGATCAGCTCCGGTGGTACTTCGGCGAGATCGCCACCAAGTACGGCATCACCCCGGAACAGGTGTACGAGCAGACCGCCGCGAAATCCGACCTCAAGCGGCTCCCCGAGCCCGACGAGATCGCCGACGCCGTCGTCTTTCTCGCCTCGCCGATGGCGGCCGCCATCACCGGCCACACCCTCGACGTCAACTGCGGGGAATACCATGACTAGATCGACCCTGACCTCGGTCGGCACCGTCGACGATCTCCACGAATCGGCGATCCGGGCAACAGGTCTCGACGATTTCGGCGACGCCGCCTACCGCGAACCACTGCAGATCCTGCTCGAGTCCTATGCCGACGAGGCCGGGCTGACCGAACTGGGCAGCAAGATGTTCCGGTTCTTCCTCAAGGGAGCGCTGGTGGCGCGCCTGCTCAGTGAGGCATCGTGGAAGGCCAATCCGGGCCACGCCGACGTCGAGATCACCCGCCCGATCTTCGTCACCGGGCTGCCGCGCACCGGAACGACCGCGCTGCATCGTCTGCTCACCGCCGATCCTGCGCATCAGGGTCTTCAGATGTGGCTGGCCGAGTTCCCTCAACCCCGACCCCCACGCGACACCTGGGCCGACAACCCGGTATACCAACAGATCAACGCCGGTTTCGCACAACACCACGTCGAGAACCCCGAGTTCCTCGGACTGCACTACATGGACGCCGGCGAGGTCGAGGAATGCTGGCAGTTGTTGCGGCAGAGCATCATGTCGATCTCCTACGAGTCGCTGGCGTACCTGCCGAGCTACTCACGCTGGCTGGCCGGTCAGGACTGGACACCCGCCTACGCGCGACACAAACGCAATCTGCAGTTGATCGGCAGCAACGACCCCGACAAGCGGTGGGTACTCAAGAATCCGAGCCATCTCTTCGCCCTCGACGCGCTGATGGCCACCTACCCCGACGCGCTGGTGATCCAGACCCACCGCGCACCCGAGACCATCATCGCGTCCATGTGCAGCCTCGCCGAACACGCCACTCCGGGATGGTCGACGACCTTCGTCGGCGGCCGGATCGGACAGTCACAGTTGGAACTGTGGTCGCGGGGACTGCGCGAATTCTCCGCCGCGCGTGAGCGATACGACTCAGGCCAGTTCCTCGACATCGACTTCGCCGACCTGCGGGCCGACCCGTTCGGCGTCGTGGAACGGGTGTATGAGGCGGTGGGTGCCGACCTCTCCGAGCCCGCGCGCGCGGCGATGGTCGCACTCGACGAGGAGAGCCGGTCCGGTGCGCGGGCACCCCGGCACACCTATCGGCTCGCCGATTACGGACTCGACGAGGAGTCGGTGGCGGCGGCATTCGCCGACTGACCCGTCGGCGGCAGGTCGTGGAACACGGTGCGCCAGTACTGTTCCGGCAACTCCGCACCCGAGTGCAGCACGATGGCCAAGCCGGTGGCCATCGCGATGCCGAGAAGGCCCAGCCACAGACCGGACACGGCGATCACCATCACCGCGACGGTGCGCAACACCGGCCACGTGTCCAGCCAGAGCAGGATCGGAGCGAAGAACAGACTCGCCACGATGTACCACGACGACCACGCCCGGTCGGAACGCATCGTGATCCGGAGCCAGCGCGGGACCGCGACGTCGGGTTCCGACGGCGGTGACGGTGTGTCCATCGGGCCTCCTCTCGGCATGCCCATTGCACCCCTCGGAGCCGCGTGCGGTCAATTACCTTGGAGGTCATGGACACCTCTCGTCGGCCCGGAGAGATACTGCGCGACTGGCGACATCGCAGCGGGCTGTCACAACTGGCGCTGTCGGCGCTGACAGGTGTGAGCGCGCGGCACCTGAGTTTCATCGAGACCGGGCGTTCGACGCCGAGCACCGAGATGGTGGTGCACCTGAGCGGTCATCTCGACATCCCACTGCGCGAACGTAATCGGATTCTCGTGGCCGCCGGGCACGCGCCGGTCTATTCACATCACGACCTCGACGATGACGCACTGGCCGCGGTCCGCGGGCAGCTCTCGCAGATGGTGCGAGCCGTCGAACCCGCGCCCGCCGTGATCCTCGACAGACACTGGAACATGGTGGAGGCCAATGGTGCCATCGGTGTGCTGCTCGATGGTTGCGCCGCCGATCTGCTCGCGGCCCCGGTGAATGTGGTTCGGCTGGCGCTGCATCCGCGAGGGATGGCACCCCGGATCATCAATCTCGCCGAGGTGCGCGCGCACCTGATCGGGCAGGTCCGGCGTCGTGCGGACCGGACCGGTGACCCGGCCCTCGACGGCCTCGTCGGCGAACTGTCGACCTACGGCGGCGCCGGTGACGCCGATACGCAACCCGGGTTTGCCGGCGACGGCGCCGTGGTCCTGCCGCTACGCCTGACGCACCGCGATGGGGAACTGCGCTTCTTCTCGACCGCCGCGGCGCTGACCTCCGCACGTGATGTCACCATCTCCGAGCTCACCGTCGAAACCTTTCATCCCGCTGACGCACACACGCGTGAGTTCCTGTCTCGCCGCGCCGGGTCGGACACGGCATGAGGAACAGGCGTCGGGCGCCTACGGTGAGCACATGGCCGAATCTCCGGAGCGACGGACCGAAGAGGGTTTCCGTCGCCTGATCGCGTTCACCGACGCCGTCGTCGCGATCGCGTTGACGCTGCTGATCCTCCCGCTGGTCGACGTCGTCGGCGATCTCACCGAGGGGGAGACGGTCGGGCAGGTGTATCGCGACCACTCCGACGAGGTGATCGGCTTTCTGATCAGTTTCGCGGTGATCTGGGTGCTGTGGCGCAATCACCACCGGATGATGGAGAACTTCCGGGCCTATGACCGGGTGATCTTCGACCTGCACTTCGTGTGGATGTTCACCATCGTGGTGTTGCCCTTCATGACGGCGCTGATCAGCGGACATGAGCTGAAGGGCGCCAATCTCATGTACATCGTGGTGCTGTTGGTGTCGATCGCCACCCTCATCGCGATGTCGCTGTGGGGTCGTCGGCACCCGGAGTTGATGGAGACCTCACCGGAGGGAGATGCGTGGCGGTCGGCGCCACCGGACTTCGGGACGATCGTGATGCTGACGCTGGCCTTCGCGGTCACCGCACTCATTCCGGCAGTGGGTCTGTGGTCGTTGCTGTTGTTACTGCTCGCCGGACCCGCGAATGCGGTGGGGATGCGGGTGATGCACGCGCGGCAGTAGTGCTCTCGGGCTCGGGCTTGTGTGATCGTCGTGAGGTCCGACGTCGCCCGATCACCCCGCTCAGCGACGCAGCTCGGCCACCAACTCGCCGACCACCTCGTGAGGCTGACCGAACAATTGCGAACTACCGTGGGCGCGTTTGAAGTACAGGCCGATGTCGTGCTCCCAGGTGATGCCGATGCCGCCGTGCAGTTGGATCGCCTCACCGGTCACCGACGAGAACGCCTCCGAGCAGTAGACATGTGCCGCGGCGGCCAGGTCGGGGGCGTCCGGAACGTCGGCGGCAACCGCGTCGATCGCCGCCCGCGACATCGACCGAGCCGTCTCCACCAGCATGTACATGTCGGCCATCCGATGCTTGAGGGCCTGGAAGGATCCGATGACCCGACCGAACTGGGAGCGTTCCCGGCTGTAGTCGACGGTCATCGCAAGCGCCCGCGTCGCGCCGCCGACCTGCTCGGCGGACAACAACGCCCGCGCGGCCGCACGTACCCGGTCGACGGTGGCGGAGCCGGCCGAAATCGTGGTCGCCGGCACCTCGTCGAATGTGACCGACGCCAGCGGCCGGGTGGGGTCGACGGTCGGCAACGCGGCGACGGTGACGCCTTCGGCGTGCGCGTCGACGTCGTGGACGGTGGTACCCGAGTCGGTGGAGGCCAACACCAGGAAGTGATCGGCGCACTCACCGTCGATCACGTAGTGGGCGGTGCCCGAAAGCAATCCGGCCTCGGCGCGCACGCCCGGCGATCCCGACCAGCCGGACGGCCCGGCCCAGCAGGTGGCGACGATCTGCTCGCCGGAGGCGATGCCGGGCAGCAGTCGTTGTGCCGCATCGTCGTCGCCGGCGGCGTTCACGACGGCGGCGGCCAACGCGGCGGTGAAGACCGGGACCATCGCCAGTGTCGCACCGAGTTCCTCGAGGACGATCCCGGTCTCGACGAAGGTGGCACCGGCACCGCCGACGTGCTCGACGATGGGCAGGGCCGCCACACCGATCTCGGCGCTCAGCGTCTGCCACAGCGACCGGTCGATCCGTGGTGTCCGCGTCATCGCCCGTCGCACCGCCGCAGGGTCGGACCGCTGCGCGAGCAGGGAGGCGACCGACTCGCGTAGCGCCTCACGATCCTCGGCGGAGATCGGCTCCGCCCCAACAGGGTTGTTGACGGCGGGGTTGTTCACAGCGGGATCGTCGACGGTGGTGCTCATAGCGTCTCCAGGATGCGGGACCGGTGTTGTGCCGGCGTACCCCACGCGCCGACGAGGGCGCGGGTCTTGGTCAGATAGATCGAGAGATCGTGTTCGGCGGTGTAGCCGATCGCACCGAGAACCTGTAATGCGTTGCGCGAAGCGAGGTGTGCGGCGTCGGAGGCGGCCACCTTGGCAGCCGAGACGTCGCGGGAGACGTCGGTGTGCTCGGGTGCGCCGCCGTCGATGCCCACGGCGGCTCCGTAGACCAGCGGCCGGGCCATCTCCACGGCGATCGCCACATCGGCCAGGTGATGTTTGACCGCCTGGAAGGAACCGATGGCGCGGCCGAACTGCTTGCGGGCCAACGCATACTCCGATGCGATGGCCAGCATGCGCTGCCCCAGGCCGAGTAGCTGTGCGGCGGTGGCGAGCGCGCCGAGATCGACGGCCCGTGCGCCCACCACCCCGGTCTGGATGGTGTCGCGGGCGCGGACTTCGGAGACCGTGCGCGCCGGGTCCACGGACTGACGAGTGCTGACGGCCTCGGCGGTCGAGAACGTGCCGTCGGCCAGCAGGTAGATCGTGTGTGCGGCGTCCGCGTCGGCGGCCATCGGCGCCCACGGTGCGGCCGCCACGGTCACCAGTCGGCCTTCGGCGATCCCGGAGAGCATCTCCACGTCGTCGATTCCGGCGAGCAACGTCGGGACGACGGCGAGGGTTTCGGCCAGGGGGCCGGGGACGGCGTGACGCCCCAATTGCTCCGCAGCGACCACCATTTCGACGGCGCCGGCACCGGCGCCGCCGCTGCCCTCGTCGATCATCAGGCCGAACACCCCGGCGTCGGCGAGGTGGCCGAATGTCGCCCTCGCCGGGTCGCGATCCCCGGCGGCCCAGGCCCGCGCGAGTGCGGGACTGTCGGCCTTGGTCAACAGGCCGTCGATGCTCGACGCGAGGTCGTCATGGATGTCGGACAACAGGAAGTCCATGTCTCACCGATCTCCCCGCGGCAGTCCCAGCAGCCGCTCCGCGATTACATTGCGTTGAATCTCGTTGGTACCGGCGTAGATCGGACCGGATAGGGAGAACAGGTAGCCGTCCATCCACGGGTCGTCGATCTCGGCGAGCGAGCCCTGCAGGTCGAGTGCGGTCTCGTGTGCGGCGATGTCCCACTGCGACCAGAAGACCTTGTTGATCGACGACTCCATGCCGAGTTGCCCGCCGGCGGCGAGGCGGCTGACCGTCTGATACGTCGAGAGTTCGTATGCGCGGGAACCGATCCAGGCGTCGGCGACGCCCTTGTCGGTGGCCGCGGTGGACGGGACCTCGTCGCGGTGGGTCTTCCACAGCTCGACCAGGCGGTCGGTGGTGGCCAGGAATCGCCCCGGTGAGCGCAGGGACAGTCCGCGTTCGTTGGCGGCAGTGCTCATCGCGACCCGCCATCCGTTGTCGACCTCGCCGATCACCCCGGACTCGGCCGGTGCACCGGGGTCGTCGGGGACAAAGACATCCTCGAGGAACAACTCCGCGAATCCGGCTTCGCCGTCGAGTTGCGCGATCGGACGCACCGTGACGCCGGGACTGCGCAGGTCGAACATGAAGTAGGTCAACCCTTTATGACGCTGCGCGGCCTTGTCGCTGCGGAACAGGCCGAACGCCCGATCGGCGAAACTCGACCGGGAACTCCACGTCTTCTGTCCGTTGAGCAGCCACCCGCCGTCGGTGCGGGTGGCCGTGGAACGCAACGACGCGAGATCGCTGCCCGCCTCGGGCTCACTCCACGCCTGTCCCCAGATGTCGTCGGCGCGGGCCATCCGCGGCATGATCCGCGCCAACTGCTCCGGATGGGCGTGCTCGAAGAGGGTGGGCGCCAATAGGAAGATGCCGTTCTGGCTCACCCGGCCCGGTGCGCCGGAGCGGTAGTACTCCTCCTCGAAGATCAGCCAGTGCAGCAACGGTTCGTCACGACCACCGAACTCCTCCGGCCAGCTGACCACCGACATCCGGTCGGCGGCCATCGTTGCCTCCCACTGCCGATGGGCCTCGAAACCCTCGGCGGTGTCCATCGACGGAAGCGGCTGTGCGGGAACGTGATCGGCCAGCCAGGCACGCACTTCGGCGCGGAAGGCATCGGCGGCGTCGTCGAAGAGGAAATCCATGTCAGGCACCGCTGCCGTTGGGGGAGGCGGCGGTCTTCATCGACTTGGCGTCCATGCCGCCCAGCGAATCCCCGCCGGCGGCCTCGGCATTCGCGGAATGGGCGAAGTGATGCCAGCCGAAGACCGAGTCCATCGCGTTGCGCATGCCCATCTGGTCCTCGCAGATGTTGACGGCCTTCTTCGCCAGGAACAGGCCCTGCATCGGCATCTCGACGATCCTCTCGGCGATGCCGTTCACCCTGCCGGCCAGGCCATCCCGCTCGACGACGTGATTCACCATGCCCCAGTCGGCGGCCTGGGTGGCGGTGAACCGGTCACCGGTGAACAGGATCTCCTTGGCGCGACGCGCGCCGAGGACGTAGGCGTGGGCGAAGTACTCGACGCCGGGAATCCCCATGCGGGCCACCGGATCGGAGAAGAACGCATCGTCGGAGGCGACGATGAAATCGCAGACCCAGGCGAGCATCAGGCCACCGGCGATGCAGGCGCCGTGCACCTGGGCGATCATCGGTTTGGGGATGTCACGCCACCGGCGGCACATCCCCATGTACACCTCCATCTCCCGGGCCAGGCGCTGATCGGCCCCGGTCTTGTCGGTGTGGTCCCAATGCAGGACGGCCGCGTTCTCGTAGAAGGTGTCGAAGTCGCGTTCGGGGGTGCCGATGTCGTGACCGGCCGAGAAGTGCTTGCCGTTGGCCCGCAGGACGATCACCTTGACCGACGGGTCGTCGACGGCCTTGCGGAACGCCGCGTCGAGCGAGTACGTCATCACCGAGTTCTGCGCGTTGCGGTACTCCGGCCGGTTGAGCGTCACATACGCGACGGCGTCGCCGGGCCCTCCCGTTTCGTAGGCGACGGGGGAGGTGTCCGGCCCGAGGTCGCTCGGGCCCAACGGCGCGGGGATGACGGCATCGCTCATGTCCACGAGCGTAACCTAGCAAGTGCTTGGTTGGTAGTTCGACGTGTGAGTCGCGGTTGACGGAAGTGGGGGAGGGACGTTCTTCCTCCACTTTCGTGATCGTCCGCATGGAGTTTCTGCTGCTCACGCGACCTTCGCACTCGCTGGTTGACCAGAGCTTCGAGGCCCGGCAGCTGTACCTGCTGCCAGGGTCGCCGACG
>NZ_JBSGIT010000011.1:0-164149 GCF_053605205.1 Gordonia sp. NPDC003950
CGGGCGGTTTCACGGACCTGCGCGGCGGTGGCCGCGGATTTCAGTTCCTCGAGGACGGTGAGGCGGTCGAGGGCGTCGGCTTCGGTTGCCGCCGAGGTCATCTCGACGAGTGAGGTGAGGACTTGACGGATATCGTCGGTCGTCTCGAACATCCCACCCCCACTTGATATCGAATATGTGTTCCATGGTACACGCGTGTGAGGATGCACGCCATAGGAAAATCGTTGACAGAGAACCTTTTTCCGTCGACCGAGCCGCAATTACGTTGACAGCGCTCGGTTTCCATTGATCGCGAGTGCGCCCACTGGATGTCACCCGCCGCGGGGCGATCGCGATCAGAAACCGCTCGGTGGTGTCGGGCCGGACTTCTTGCGTGAGGACCGGAAGAGCATGGCGCCGCCGTAGATCGCCAGGGCGATCAGGGCGACCCAGAACAGGCCCTTGAGGATCGGCCCGATCATCGCCAGGGCGATCAGTGCGACAGCGATGATGCCGAGGATCTTCCAGAAGGTCAGTCCGGATTCGGAGGTGGTCTTGTGTGATTCGGTTGATGTGTTCATGACTCCACGATGACGCGTCGGAAGGGAAATTTCACTGGTCAGAGCACGCTTTGGGGGAAAGATCAGGGGACTCCCCCATGCCGGTGGGCACCGCACTCAGCCGATGTGCGGGGCCGCACTGGGCGCGGTGTAGCTACATCCGAGTGCCGTCGGACTCGGGAAGGCGCGGCGGTCGCGGAACCAGGCGACGCAGATGCCGGCCACGGTTCGCCGGGATCGACTGAGGAGGTAGCCGTGAGTGCAGTCGCGGAAGCGATCCTCGTAATTCCACCGGTCGAGCATCGCGTTCGGCACGGTGTACGCGGCCACCGCCGGAATATCCATCACCGCCGTCGACAACCGCACCATCATCGTCCGTTCACGCAGCACCACGATCTGAGCGCAGGGCACATCCAGGTCATCATCGTCGGCATCCCCGGACCCGTCATGATCGGACGGACCGAGATCGAGCACCGCACCGGCGGGCATACCGGCCAGGGAATCGACCAGCCAGTCGTACATCGCCGACCATGCCGCGGCCTGCCGGACGCCCTCCGGATCGGAGCTGTGCGCGGCATCGGGGCCGTGTGCATCGAACATGAAAACCTCCTGGAGAAGATCGGATGTCCACAGTGAAGCACCGGCCACCGACAAGTTCGTCGAACGCGAGTGCGAAGCGTCGACGAGGCCGTCCCTACCGGGCGTCGTCCCCGGTCTCGCCACGCTCCCGGGCCGAATCCCGCTTCTGCTGCTCGTACTCCTCGGCGATGTTCTCGTCGTCGAAGGTGATGAGCGGCTCGCCGCCGAACTCCCGGTAGAGGGCAAAGGCGGCGAGCACCAGTCCCAGCACGCCACAGAGCCAGGTACTTCCCGGGACGTCGCCCACTCCGCGGTTGATGACGTCCACCAGCGCCCACACCACTCCGGTGAGACCGATGACGACCATGACCAGCCAGATCCCGATACCGCCCTGCGCGCTCGGTGCGCTACCGCCCTGAGGAGTGTTCACCCGGCGATCTTCCCACGATCGTCGATGCCGCGGGCCGATCCGACGGGCGCGTCGCCCGCCGGGCAAGATGGCACCCATGCCGATCCCCGAGTTCATCCGCGACCTACGCTCCCACGTCGGACATGCGCCGCTCTGGCTGTCCGGTGTCAGTGGGGTGGTCACCGATGACGCGGGACGGGTGCTGCTGACCCGACGCGCCGATACCGACGAGTGGGCCGTGGTCTCCGGGGTCCTCGAACCCGGCGAGGAGCCGGCCCGGGCGATCGTCCGGGAGATCGCCGAGGAGACCGGGGTGAGTGCCGAGGTCATCCGCCTGACCAGCGTCGATGTCACCGACATGATCACCTACCCCAATGGGGATCAGACCCGCTATCTGGACGTGTGCTTCCTCGCCCGACACATCTCCGGCGAGCCGCGGGTCGCCGACGACGAGAACACCGCGGTGGCCTGGTTCGCTACGGACACCCTCCCCGAACCGCTCGCCCAGACCTCGAGACTGCGCCTGGACAAGGCTCTCGCCGGCGACCCGCAGGCCTGGTTCCACCGCTGAGAAGATCGTCGGTCACCGAACCCCGGGAACCACGGGCGGATCACCCACCGGGCCGAGCGGCGTGGTGTCGGCTGCCACGCCGGTCGGCGCCTTGCCAACCTGGCCGAGGACCCGGGTCTCCCCCGGAAACTGCTCGAAATCACGGTCGTAGTCGCCGAACTCGTGATGGAGCGGGAGATTGAGGAACGGGCCGAAAGACGTGTGGTCGCCGGCGCCGTCGGTATGCAGGACCCTCGTCTGACCGTCGGGCAGATATTGATAGGTCTCCATTGACGGGTAATCGGTCACGTAACCCGAGATGCGGGCACCGCCCCCGTCACCCTCACCGGGCGTGATGATCGTCTGACCGTTGACCGACCAGCCGGCCTCCGCCGTCCCCGGCGGCGCAAGCGGATCCGCGGCGTCGTAGTTGACGAGAACGGTTCCGTCATCCAGTTGCGAAGCCCGAACCCGCGGCGTCCCGGTGCGCACGGTCGTCCCGTCGGCGGTCGCCGACGGATTCTGTCGGGCGATCACCAGTCCGGTCTCGTAGTCGACGACGTAGGTCACCCTCGTATCCTCCGGATCGAAGGCCGGGTCGAAACCGCGGTTGTCACCGAGGTGATCGTCGGTGCCGCCGTGCACCGTCGCAGTCGGGATGAACAGTCCGGTGGCCACAACCCCCTGCCCCGGAACCGGATTGATGCGCACCACGCTGATCTGCGGTGGTACGCCGTGGTTCTTCGGGGAGTAACTGTGCGGGTCGAGCACCTCGGCGACCCGCCAGTCGTTCTCCGAAATCGGCGGCCGCCCATAGAGCGAGCGGAACGCTGCGATCTGGTTGGCCTGTCGCGCAGCGGGATTGAAATCCGGGGTCTCGCCGACGGCGGTGAGCGCGATCCCGCCGCTCGCGGCGTTGAGCAACGCCGCCACACCGTCGTCGAAACGCTCTGCCCGGCTGCAGATCTCGGCGACGCGACGCGTGATCTCGGCGATGGCATCCTGATGGGCCTGCCGCTCCGCAAATGACCACCCCGCCATCGACGGCCACAGCGGGTCGGTCACCGCACCGGTGACCGGATCGATGATGAATCCACGCCCATCGGCTTGCGCCTGAACACTTCTCGCGTCACGGACGAGTGCCGTCGCCTCGTTGAAGCAATCCCGGGCGGCGGCGGCCACCTTCGCGTTCTCCACACCGTAGCTGTCGATGTCGACGCGTACCCGCCCCGCTGCCGCGCGTGCCGCGTCGGCGGCATCACCCTGCCACGACGACAGACTGTCCAGTGAACGAACAGTGGTGCCCAGCGTCGAGCAGGTCGCCTGCTGCGCGGAGCAGATCGCGAAGATCGATGAGATCTGTCCAGGGTCGAACCGCAACACATCACCGAAACCGACCATCTACAACCGCAATTCGATGTCGGATGGTCCTGCCGCATCAGGGCGATAAGGCATCACGCGCAACGACGCAGCACTCGTGTCGTCGGCGGCGAGGTAGGCGGTATCGGCCGCGGTGAGCATGGTCCCGTGGTCACCGACCACGCCGGCCAGTCCCATCCCGCGCCGTCGCCACGATTCGGCGAGAGTCATCAGCGCCTGACCGCTGTTGTCCCACAATCCGGTTGAGATCTCACACAGCGATCGGTGATGGCCGTCGAACTCGCGCGCGGCGTCGTCGGCGCCCGCGACGAACACCGACGACATCCACCTGAGCTCCGAACCCACGGCCTCGACGCGTCTTTCGGTCATGCGCTCCCCCTTCGCGTATCCCTGTCTGCGTATCTCTGGCGGCCTCACGACTGCGCCGACCATACGGGGAATCCGACCCGCCGCCGGCGCTCCCGCGCCCGCCTGTGGACAACCGCCCGTGAACAACTCACGGTCACGCATTTCGGACAATCGTGAGCGCAACGGAATAGTCGATGACCCGCCCGCCTTGAAGCTGTCATGGCCGACACGAGTGAGACCAACGAGAACACCCTCGACATCGACTCCGCCGCCGTCACCGCACGGCAGATGGTCGCCACCGCCTACGGAGATCCCGCGCAGGTGATCGAGCTGATCAAGGTGGAGTTACCCGTCCCCGATCCGGGCCAGGTAGTCGTGACCGTGCAGGCCATCAGCGTGAATCCGTTCGACGCGAAAACGGTGAGCGGCGTGATGGGCACCGACGAGTCGAAACTTCCACTGCATCCGGGTAGCGAACTGGCGGGGGTCGTCAAGTCGCTCGGACCCGATGTCACCGAATTCGCCGTGGGCGACGCGGTGATCGGCTACCCGGTGGCCGGCGCGTACGCCGACCATGTGGTCGTCGACGCCGACCGGCTGCACCGGCGACCGGAATCGCTCGACGTCGAGCATGCCGCCGGGCTGCTCCTCGTCGGCGTCACGGCGGCCGACACGGTCGCCACCGCGGGCGTCGGCGACGGCGACGTGGTTCTCGTCCACGGGGGTGCCGGCGCTGTCGGGTCGATCGCGGTGCAGCTGGCGGTGCGCGCCGGGGCCACGGTGATCGCCACGGCCGCCGAGGCCAATCACGACGCGCTGCGCGCGCTCGGGGCGATCCCGGTGACCTACGGTGACGGCCTCGCCGACCGCGTGGGTGCCGCCGTGCCGGCCGCGGTGACCGCGGCCATCGACACCGCGGGCACCGACGAGGCGATCGACGTCTCGCTGGAACTCGGCGTCGAACCGTCGCGGATCGTCAGCATCGCCGCATTCGGCCGCGCCGACGACGGCATCATCGTGATCGACGGATCGTCGGAGGCGACAAAGCGCCACCACGCCGAGGCCGTCGAGCCACTCATCGCCGCGGCCGCCGACGGCTCGCTGACCACCGAGGTCGCCGCGACGTATCCGTTGGAGCAGGCCGGTCGGGCACTCGCCGACGTCACCGCCGGCCATCCGCGCGGAAAGCTCATCCTGCTGCCCTGAGCAGACCACCTCATCATCGTCCACAACAAGTGAAAGGTGTTCCATGACAGTCCCTTCCATCACCCTCAACAATGGTGTCCAGATCCCGCAGCTCGGCTTCGGGGTATTCCAGATCGAGCCGCAGGACACCGTCGAGGCCACCCTCTCGGCATTCGAGGTGGGCTATCGCCACATCGACACCGCGCAGATGTACGGCAACGAGAAGGAGGTCGGCGAGGCGTTCGCCAAGTCGGGTCTGCCTCGCGACGAGGTCTTCATCACCTCCAAGCTCAACAACAACAAACACGCCTACGACGACGCCCTCGCTGCGACCGATGAGACCCTGGAGCGGCTCGGCGTCGATCAGGTCGACCTGTTCCTGATCCACTGGCCGCTGCCGGAGGTCGGCGACTTCGTCGAGACCTGGAAGGCGCTGGAGAAGATCTACGCCGACGGCAAGGCGCGGGCGATCGGCGTCTCCAACTTCCAGAAGCACCACCTCGAGCGTCTGTTCGCCGAAACCGAGATCGTGCCGGCGGCCAACCAGATCGAGGTGCATCCGTATCTGACGCAGGACGAGTTGCGCGCCTTCAACACCGACCACGGGATCGCCACCGAGGCGTGGTCGCCGATCGCGCAGGGCGATGTGCTCGACGACCCGGTCCTGGTGAAGATCGCCGAGGAGAAGGGCCGCTCGACCGCGCAGGTCGCGCTGCGGTGGCACATCCAGCGCGGCGACATCGTCTTCCCCAAGTCGGTGACCCGGTCGCGCGTGGAGGAGAACTTCGCGCTGTTCGACTTCGAGCTGACCGCGGCAGACGTGTCCGCGATCGATGGCCTCAACAAGAACAAGCGCCGTGGCCCGGACCCGGACACGTTCAACTGGGTGCCCTGATCTGACGCCACCGGCCGAACCACCGCGCCCGTCGCGCAGAATGTACCCATGCACATCTCGCGACGGGCGCAGCACGTGGCGCCGTTCTACGCGATGGAGTTCGCCAAGAAGGCCGGCGCCGTGGAGGCGGCCGGGCATCGGGTGATCCGGCTCAACATCGGTGAACCCGACTTCGGTCCGACGCCGCAGTTCCTGGCCGCGGCCCGGGAGGCCGCCGATGGCAGGCCGATGACCTATACCGATGCGCTGGGTACCGCGCAACTGCGCGAGGCGATCGCCGGGTTCTACCGAACGCATTTCGGCGCCGACGTCGATCCGTCGCGGGTGGCGGTCACCACCGGCGCATCGGCGGCGCTGCTGCTGGCCTGCGCCGCCCTCGTCGACCCCGGTGACGGGGTGCTCATCGGTGACCCGTCCTATCCGTGCAATCGGCAGTTCGCCGAGAGCTTCGGCGCCGACGTCACCCTCGTGCCGACGACGCCCGACACCCGCTTTCAGCTGACCCCTGACCTCGTCGACGACGCGTGGCGGCCGTCGACCCGTGGTGTCATCGTGGCGTCACCGTCGAATCCGACGGGCACCTTGGTGCCGCACGACGATCTGGTCGAACTGTGTGCTCGGGTGGCCGCCCGCGACGGCTGGAGCATCGTCGACGAGATCTATCTCGGGCTCGCCGATCCGGGCCCGGACGGCCATCCGCCGCACAGCGTGCTCTCCGAACCCGGAGCGCATACCGCGAACACCGCGGTCATCAACAGTTTCTCGAAGTACTTCGGCATGACGGGCTGGCGACTCGGGTGGGCCATCCTCCCCGACTCCCTGGTCGATGTCACCGAGCGTCTGGCGCAGAACTTCTATGTCAGCCCGCCGACGCCGGCGCAGTACGCCGCGCTGGCCTGCTTCACGCCCGAGTCGCTGGCGGTGGCGGAGGACCGCCGCCGCGAGTTCGTCAACCGCCGGCGCCTGGTGCTCGACGGTCTGGAACACATCGGATTGCGGGTTCCGGTGCAGCCCGACGGCGCGTTCTACGTCTACATCGACGTCTCCGACACCGGCCTGACGTCGGCGCAATTCTGCGACCGGGCCCTCACCGACGCCCACGTGGCCCTCACGCCGGGCAAGGATTTCGGCATCGCCACCGCCGACGACCACGTGCGGTTGTCCTACGCGGCGTCCACCGCCGATTTGGAGGAAGCGCTGGCGCGGCTGGACGCGTTCATCGGCGTGCTGTCGCGAACCGTGTGATGGCCCAGAAGAAGCAACCGTCGGCCCGGACGATGCTCGTCTGGCAGGTCATCGTCGCAGTCGGCGGGCTGGGTCTGGGTGCGCTGTTCTTGACCATGGGGATCGGCGGCGGCTTCGTCCAGGGACCCACGTGCGCCGACCGGCCGATGGGGCCGCTGGATCGGTGCGTCTTGATGCCGGGCACCAAGTACACGCATCCGGAACTGCTGGTGCCACCGGCCTTCGACCCCGCACATCCGGGACAGGATGTGCCGGCGGCAGACGGCCGGACACCCGACGAGGTGATCCGGTCGCAGCGCATCGTCGGGGTGATCCTGATCGTCGTGGGGTCGGTGAGCCTGCTCATCGGGTTGTCATCGGCGCAGCTGGTCGCCCGCAAGATCATCGCGCACCGTCGCAGTTCGGACCCCTCCGGCGAGGTGCCGGCGCCCACGGGGCACGATGGCTGAGATGAGCCACGATCCGACACTGCCCGGCGTCATCACCGGGGTCACCAACCGCGACGCCACGATCCACCTCGATGCGCACGGTCCGCGGACGGTCGGCGAACCCGAGGAGTTGCGCACCGACGCGATCCTCGCGATGTATTCGGTCACCAAGTCGTTGACGGCGACCGTCGCCGTTCAGCTCGCCGACGACGGACTCCTGGATCTCGACGTCCCGGCCGCCGAGTACGAGCCCCGCCTTCGCGGCGTCGAGGTGCTCGACGGATTCGAGGCCGACGGCACAGTCCGACTCCGGCCGCCCCGAACGTCGTTCACCACCCGGCAGTTGCTCACGCACACATCCGGTTTCGGCTACACCTTCTTCGACGAGGCGACGTCCCGCGCGGCAGAGGCACTGTCGGTTCCCGACGTCGCCGCCGGCAGCGTCGAGTCGCTGGGCACTCCCCTGGTCTTCGATCCGGGGACCCGGTGGTTGTACGGGATCGGCCTGGACTGGGTGGGCCTGGTGATCGAGGCCGTCGCCGGACGCCGACTCGGCGAGGTCATGCGCGAACGTCTTCTCGACCCACTGGGCATGCGCGACACCGCGTTTGCTCGTGACGATGCGATGCTCGAGCGGGCCGCGAGTCTGCATGCACGGCTACCCGACGGCAGCCTCAAACCGCTGCGACGACCGACCCGGCCGGACGCTCCCGCGGTCGATCTCGGTGGTCAGGGACTGTATTCGACGGTCGACGACGTCCTGCGCTTCCTGCGAATGTGGCTGTCGGACGGTCGATCCGACGACGGCGAGCAGATCCTGCGCCCCGACACCGTGGGCGCAGCCACGGCCAATCAGCTCGGCGATCTCGCCGTGACGGCGCTTCCCGGGATCGATCCCCGACGCACACACGACATGGAGTTCTTCCCCGGCCTCCGCAAGGGCTGGTCACTCGTCGCGATGACCAACGAGCTCGACGCCCCGACCGGCCGGACCGCGGGCAGCCTCGGCTGGGCGGGTCTGGCCAACACCTACTTCTGGATCGACCGTCGGGCGCAGATCGCCGGTGTGTGGGCGACCCAACTGTTCCCGTTCGCCGATCCGGTGGCCCTGCACTCGGCCATGGAATTCGAGACGTCGGCGTACCGCGCGATGAGTTCCGGAGCCGGGATCGGTCCATCCTCCTGACCTCACCGCATCACCACCGGCTCAGCGGCAGCGGCCAACTGGTGCGCGCGATGCCGTCGGACGGCCTGATCGACGAACTGCACCTGCTCGTCTACCCGTCATCCTCGGTGCGGGCGCCCGGTTGTTCGACGGCACCGGCGAGGCGGGCTTGCAGCCACTGGACCAGGAATCCTTCGACAACGGCGTCGTGCATCTGAGCTACGGGCCGGTCCGACATTTCCCCACCCGCCATCCGGCGGGCATCAACCACCGATTTCGCGTCGGGTCGGCGGTACCGGGCACTCCACAACCCTGCCTAGACTGTGACCCATGACACGTCCGAGGCCCGAGTTCGATCCCGAGCTGCGGGCCGGTCTCGCCGTCGTCGGCGGAATGTTCCCACCCACCGTCACACCCGAGCTGATCGGTTTCATGCGGCAGTCCTATGCCTCCCGCCCCGTCGACGAGACAATGCACGGCCGAGAGGTCACCCACACCGATTATGAGGTCCCCGGATACCGCGGCGACCCGATCACGGTGTCGGTGTTCCGATCACCCCGAGCCAACGGAGAGCGGCCCGTCATCGTCTACGCCCACTCCGGTGGCCTGATGTTCGGCGACCGGTTCAACGCGCTCGACGCGACGCTGGACTGGGTGGAGCGTCTCGGCGCCGTCCTGATCACGCCCGAATACCGCCTGGCCCCCGAGTACCGGGATCCCTATGCCCGCGAGGACATGTACGCGACCCTCGAATGGACTGCCGGCCAGTCGAATTCACTCGGAATCGACTTGCGACGGCTGATGGTCGCCGGCGCGAGCTCGGGCGGCGGGCTGGCGGCCGGCCTGGCCCTGGCCGCACGCGAACGCGACGGCCCGGCGATTCGCGCCCAAATGCTCAGCTATCCCATGCTCGACGACCGCGGAATCGCGCCATCGACAACACAATTCGACGGCGTCGGAGTGTGGGATCGGGTATCCAACGAAACCGGTTGGCGCGCATACCTCGGCGATGCCTACCGGTCACCCGAGGTCAGTCCGCTCGCCGTCCCGGCACGAGCCACCGATCTCACCGGTTTGCCGCCCGCGTTCATCGACGTCGGCGACTGCGAGATCTTCCGCGACGAGGCCATCGACTACGCCGGAGCCCTGTGGGGTGCGGGGGTCAATACCGAACTCCACGTGTGGCCCGGCGCATTTCACGCCTGCGACATCTTCGCCCCGCACACCGCCCTGGCGAAATCCATGCTGCACACCAGATTCGCCTGGATTGCCCGCATGCTCGCCGACTGACCTCGTCGAGAACCCGGGACAACTTTCCACCGCCCCATCCGCTTCACGAGAAAGAGGAATCACCATGAGTACACCCATCGTCAGTTCCAAGCGGGTCGCCGACGCCGCGGACGCCGTCGTGGCAGCCGCATCCACCGGCGACGATCGAGTGCCCGGTGTGGTCGCCGGCGTCACCACCGACCGCGAGACGATCCATCTGAGCGCATCAGGTCTGCGAGCGCTCGACGAGGACACCCCGATGAGCACCGACTCGGTGTTCGCGATCTTCTCGACCACCAAGGCGATCACCGGGACCGCCGCGCTGCAGTTGCTCGAACGCGGCGAGCTCGACCTCGACGCACCCGCCCGCGACTACGAACCGCGGATCGGCGAGATCCAGGTGATCGAGGGCTTCGACGACGCCGGCCAACCCCGACTGCGCGCCCCGAAGTCCGATATCACCACACGCCAATTGCTCACTCACACAGCAGGCTTCGGCTACGACTTCTTCAACGAAACGTACGCCCGACTGGCCACCGAACACGGCCAGCCGAGCATCGTGACCTCCAGCATGGCCGCACTCCAGTCGCCGCTGTTGTTCGACCCCGGAACACAGTGGGAATACGGCTCCAACATCGACTGGACGGGACTGGTCATCGAGGCCATCACCGGCAAACGCCTCGGCGAGGTGATGCGCACCGAGATCCTCGAGCCTCTCGGAATGACCGACACCGCGTTCACCCGCACCGACGACATGCGTGCGCGCACCGCCACCATGCATCACCGCAACGCCGACGGCTCGCTGACCCCCGATCACGACTTCGCCCTGCCGGACGATCCGGAGGTGCACATGGGTGGGCACGGCCTGTATTCGACGGTCGGTGATTACCTCACCTTCATCCGGATGTGGCTCAACGACGGCCGCTCGGATTCCGGGGAGCAGATCCTGCGTGCCGAGACGGTGTCACTGGCCGAGCAGAACCATCTCGGCGAACTGAAGGTGAAGATGCTGCCCGGCGTCATCCCGAGCCTGTCCAACGACGCCGAGTTCTTCCCCGGCATGCCCAAGTCGTGGGCGTTGACCTTCATGCTCAACGACGAGGTCGCCCCCACGGGCCGTCCGGCCGGCTCCCTGGCCTGGGCGGGTCTGGCGAATCTCTACTACTGGATCGATCGGCGCAACAAGATCGGCGGCTACTGGGCCACCCAGATCCTCCCCTTCGCCGATGCCAACTCGGTGGGCGGGTATCTCGACTTCGAGACCGCCGTGTACGGCGCGCTCGAGGGCTGACACGGCGTTCGAGGGCTGACACGGCGTTCGAGGGCTGACACGGCGTTCGATCGCGCCGGGAGTCGCACCCAACGATTTCCCGGCGCGATCGCACCGTGCGCGAGACACTGGAGCGCGCACCCCGGCCGACGCATCATCGTCGGCCGACAGAGACGACGCCGACAGAGACGACGCCGACAGCGACGACGCCGACAGAGACGACAAGGACACCCACACGTGCAGGAACTCCTCGGACGGATCGCGGCGCTGGACCCGTCCGCGAGCCTCGGCCTGCGGGTGATCGCCTGCTTCGACGAACTCGTGGTGGGCAACGTCAACCTGCACGGACTGCTCGCCACCGCCGCCGCCCTGGCCGGATGCCCCGCCGGAGTGCGCCGCGGCGATGCGGTGACGCGGGTGTCGGTACTCGGTGAGGCCCTGAGCGGTGATGCGCCCGGCGAGGTGCACGCGCTGGAGGTCGACGCGGGCACCGGCGGCGTTGCCACCCGGGTGTGGCTGGAACGTCACGGCCCCGAACTGGCCAACGACGCCATCATCGTGGAGCGTTTGGCGCTGGCCGTCGGAATCCGATACTCGGGAGGGTCGGGCGGCGCCACCCGCGACGTCGCGCGGCTGCTCGATCGCGACGCCGATCTCGATCGCCGACGTGAGGCGGCGGCGCGGCTGCATCTGTCCCCGACCGCGTCCTACCGTGCACTGGCGACGCCGCTGTTCGCCGACTGGTCCAGCCATCCGTCGTGGCCGGCCGATGTGACCGCCACCGCCATCGGCACCATCCACGCCGTGATCGCCCCCGGGGATCTCAACGTGTCGGCCGCCCCATCGACACCGTGCGGGCTGGGCGTCGCGACGACGATCGACGGCCTGGCCGACTCGTTTCGCACGGCCCTGATCGCCCTGCAGCTGTGCGAGCGACCCACCACCACCGTCGTCGACGCGGCCGAGTACGGCGGTCTCGTCCACCTGCTGGCCGAGTCACCGTCGGACGCCCGCAACCCCGACGCCGACAGCCTGGAGTCGCTCATGACGCACGCGTGGGCGCGCCCAACCATCGCCGCGCTGCTCGATGCCTCCAGCGTCCGGCAGGCCGCCCGAGCGCTCGACATCCATCACTCGACCATGCAGACAAGGCTCGAAAACGTCAGTGCCGGATTGGGTTTCGACCCGTTGGACGGTATGGGCCGGGCGCGTCTGGGCGTGGCGTTCCTGACCTGGCGGATGCGACACTCCCGCGCCCTGGAGCTCCCGCCGCAGCGCTGAGCGGCACCGCCGGAGAACGTGGGTTCTGTTGGAGAATATGAGTGCTAGCGCCTCCACGTTCGCATACACGACCCACGTGCTGTTGGCGGTGGGTGACCCGGCTCATAACGCCATCATCTCCAGTTGGACCAGCCACTGACCGATGAGTTCGACGACGCGGCCGGCCTCGAGGTCTGCCCACGTCCAGCCGATGACCATGACGTCCATGCTGCGGAGCTTGTCCTCGCGGGCCTTCTCGCGCAGGCTTCGCCCCGAGGCGCAGCGCGGAGTCGAAGACGGCGAGTGCCTGCGGGAAGGTGGCTGTGGCACAGGCGATGTCGACTGCTGTTCGCTCGATGATGGTGACGGCGACCCCCGCCACACCACCGATCCAGGTCAGTGAATGTGTGGTCAGTCTCACAGTGAGACGGGTGTGATTGCCATCACGAGGTTGTATCAATAGCGCTTCAGCCCGCAGGCCGGCACGTAGCCGGCTCTTCTACAGGAGGCGCACATTGAGCAGGCAGAGCTTGACCAAGGCCCATGCGAAGATCACCGAGCTGTCGTGGGAGCCCACCTTCGCCACCCCGGCAACCCGGTTCGGAACCGATTACACCTTTGAGAAGGCACCGAAGAAGGATCCGCTCAAGCAGATCATGCGGTCGTACTTCCCGATGGAGGAGGAGAAGGACAACCGCGTCTACGGCGCGATGGACGGTGCCATCCGCGGCAACATGTTCCGTCAGGTGCAGGAACGCTGGCTGGAATGGCAGAAGCTGTTCCTGTCGATCATCCCGTTCCCGGAGATCTCGGCCGCCCGCGCGATGCCTATGGCCATCGACGCGGTACCCAACCCCGAGATCCACAACGGTCTCGCGGTGCAGATGATCGACGAGGTCCGGCACTCGACGATCCAGATGAATCTCAAGAAGCTGTACATGAACAACTACGTCGATCCGGCCGGGTTCGACATCACTGAGAAGGCGTTCGCCAACAACTACGCCGGCACCATCGGCCGCCAGTTCGGTGAGGGCTTCATCACCGGCGACGCCATCACCGCCGCCAACATCTACCTGACGGTGGTCGCCGAGACCGCATTCACCAACACACTGTTCGTCGCCATGCCCGACGAGGCCGCCGCCAACGGCGACTACCTGCTGCCGACGGTCTTCCACTCGGTGCAGTCCGACGAATCGCGTCACATCTCCAACGGCTACTCCATCCTGCTGATGGCCCTGGCCGACGAGCGCAATCGTCCACTGCTGGAACGCGATCTGCGTTACGCCTGGTGGAACAACCACTGTGTGGTCGACGCCGCGATCGGCACCTTCATCGAGTACGGCACCAAGGACCGCCGCAAGGACCGCGAGAGCTACGCCGAGATGTGGCGTCGGTGGATCTACGACGACTACTACCGCAGCTACCTGCTCCCGCTGGAGAAGTACGGCCTGACCATCCCCCACGACCTCGTCGAGGAGGCCTGGAACCGGATCGTCAACAAGCACTATGTGCATGAGGTCGCCCGCTTCTTCGCCACCGGCTGGCCGGTCAACTACTGGCGCATCGACGCCATGACCGACACCGACTTCGAGTGGTTCGAGGAGAAGTACCCCGGGTGGTACAACAAGTTCGGCAAGTGGTGGGAGAACTACAACCGTCTCGCCTACCCGGGCAAGAACAAGCCGATCGCCTTCGAGGACGTCGACTACGAGTACCCGCACCGCTGCTGGACCTGCATGGTGCCGTGCCTCATCCGTGAGGACATGGTCACCGACAAGGTCGACGGCCAGTGGCGCACCTACTGCTCGGAGACCTGCGCGTGGACCGATAAGGTGGCCTTCCGCCCCGAGTACGAGGGCCGGCCGACCCCGAACATGGGACGCCTCACCGGATTCCGTGAATGGGAGACCCTGCACCACGGCAAGGATCTCGCCGACATCATCACCGATCTCGGCTACGTCCGTGACGACGGCAAGACGCTCATCCCGCAGCCGCATCTGGATCTCGATCCGAAGAAGATGTGGACGCTCGACGACGTCCGCGGCATCCCGTTCGCCAGCCCCAACGTGCTGCTGAACGAGATGAGTGACGACGAACGCCAGTCGCACATCGCCGCGTACATGGCCAACAAGAACGGCGCCGTCACGGTCTGACCCGTCTGCGTCCGTCGGTCGAGTGGTCCGAGCCCCGTGGGGCGACTACTCGACCGACGGGCACGCGGATCAGGAATCGACCGCCCCAGCCCAGGAGATTTCATGGCCGATACGCATCGGATCAGTTTCGAACCCGTCGACATCGAGATGGAGGTGACCGAGGACGAGACCATCCTCGACGCCGCATTCCGGCAGGGGATCCACCTCATGCACGGATGCCGGGAGGGACGGTGTTCGGCCTGCAAGTCCTACATGCTCGACGGTGACGTGCAGATGGACGACTACTCCACCTTTGCC
Organism: Gordonia sp. NPDC003950; assembly: GCF_053605205.1. NCBI lineage: Bacteria > Bacillati > Actinomycetota > Actinomycetes > Mycobacteriales > Gordoniaceae > Gordonia > Gordonia sp. NPDC003950. The sequence goes on from NZ_JBSGIT010000011.1 coordinate 14,973, forward strand.
TGCAACGACTCCGAAGAGGCCGAGGGGTACGTACTCCTTTGTCGCACATACGCATACAGCGACTGCGAGATCGAACTCCTCAACTTCGACGAGGACGAGCTGCTCGGCGGCGCACCCATCCAGGATGTGCTCACCCGCGTCGCGGCGATCGAACCGATGACCCGGGACATCGTCTCGCTCAAGCTCGACGTCGTCGAACCCGAGACCATCGAGTTCAAATCGGGTCAGTACGTCGACCTCTTCGTACCGGGCACCGAGGAGAAGCGGTCCTTCTCCATCGCCACCACCCAGGCCACCCCCGACCGCCTGGAATTCCTGATCAAGAAGTATCCCGGCGGTCTGTTCGCCGGCATGCTCGAGGACGGACTGTCGGTCGGCGACGAGATCAAGGTGAACGGCCCGTACGGTTCCTGCACCCTGCGCAGCGGTCATGTGCTGCCGATCGTCGCGATCGGCGGCGGTGCCGGCATGGCACCACTTCTCTCCCTGGTACGCCACATCAGTGAGACCGGCCTGAGCCGGCCGGTGCGCTTCTACTACGGCGCACGCACCGCCGACGATCTGTTCTATCTCGACGAGATCGCCACTCTCGGTGAGAAGATCGCCGACTTCACCTTCACCGCCTGCCTGTCGGAATCGGTCGACGGTGCCCCCGACGGCGTCACCGTCGCGGCGGGCAACGTCACCGACATCGTCAACGACAACGAAGCCGACCTGGCCCGAACGGAGGTGTATTTCTGCGGTCCCCCACCCATGGTCGACGCGGCTCTCGCACTGGCTGAACAACATTCGATGCCCAGAGACCAGATCTTCTACGACAAGTTCACCAGCCCGGCATTCGACTCCTGACCCCTGGTCGCCGAGTCCGCCTGAACGACAGGAACGAAAGGTATGTCCGCACCAGCACAACCACGGGAACGCAGCTTCCCCTCCATCGAGTTCACCGACGCCGAGGCCGGCGCACGGGAATTCCCGAGCAGCCGCAGCCGCAAGTACAACTACTATCAGCCGGCCAAGAAGCGGGCCACGATCTACGAGGACGTCACCATCGACGTCCAGCCCGATCCCGAACGCCACCTGACCCAAGGCTGGATCTACGGCTTCGGCGATGGCCCGGGCGGCTACCCCAAGGAGTGGACGTCGGCGCAGTCGTCCAACTGGCATCAGTTCCTCGACCCCAACGAGGAATGGGAGCAGACGATCTACCGCAACAACTCGGCGGTGGTCCATCAGGTCGACCTGTGTCTTCAGAATGCCAAACGCGCCCGCGCCTACGACGGCTGGAATTCGGCCTGGCTCAAGTTCATCGAACGCAACCTCGGTGCCTGGATGCATGCCGAGAGCGGCATGGGCCTGCACGTGTTCACCTCGATCCAGCGTTCCGCGCCGACCAACATGATCAACAACGCGGTCTGCGTGAACGCCGCCCACAAGCTGCGGTTCGCCCAGGATCTGGCCCTGTTCAACCTCGACCTGGCCGATGCCGAGGAGGCCTTCGACGGATCGGCACACAAGGAGGTCTGGCAGTCCGCCCCGGAATGGCAGCCCACCCGCGAGGCCGTGGAACGACTGACCGCGATCGGCGACTGGGCCGAGTTGCTGTTCTGCTCCAACATCGTCTTCGAGCAGCTCGTCGGCTCGCTCTTCCGGTCGGAACTGGTGATGCAGGTGGCCGCCCGCAACGGCGACTACATCACCCCGACGATCGTCGGCACCGGTGAGTACGACTACGACCGCGATCTCAACTACTCCCGCGCACTGTTCCAGATGCTCGCGCGCGACGAGAAGTACGGGGTCGACAACCAGAAGCTGTTCGCCGACTGGATGGCGGTGTGGGTACCACGCTGCCTCGACGCGGCCCGCGGACTCCAGCCGATCTGGTCGCAGCCGGCGGACAAGTCGGTCACCTTCTCCTCCAGCCTCGATCACGCCAAGACCAAGTTCGCCGACGTGCTGACCGCCATCGGCCTCGACATCCCAGAGGAGCTGAACAAGTGAGCACAATGCAATTCGGGGCCGACACCGAGTTCTCCAACATGTGTGGGGTGACGCTGATGAACACCCCCATCGGCCGGATCGTTGCCGACGTGATGGGCGCCAAGGACGGCGTCGAACTCACCGAGTACCCGTCGATGATCCGCGTCGACGGCGTCAACCGCCTCATCTTCGACTACGACGAACTGACCGACGCCCTCGGCCAGGAATTCGACGGGTCGATCTTCGAGGAGATCAGCTCCACCCACTACGGACGGATGGTGCACCTCGACGAACAGACCATCCTGTTCGCCAGCCCGGAGGACGCGGCCGAGTTCATCGGCTTCGACCTCACAGCTTCCTGATCGGGTAGCGGATCAGACTTCGCCGCCGGGGCCCCGCCCGCCCCCTTGTCGGCCCCGGCGGCGAATTCCATCCGATCCACCTCTCAGCCAACAGTTTCCAGCCCCACAGTTTTCAGCCCCACAGTTTTCAGCCCAGTACCAGCCCCCACAGCCCCGTCAACGCCGCGAGAGAGCGAGTGAGACCGATGTATGAGAAGAACGGCGAGAAGTATTTCATCGTAGATGCCCATGTGCACCTCTGGGACGGACGCGAGTCCAACCACCGCAACATCCATGGCAAGCAGTTCATCGACTGCTTCTACGACTACCACCGCAACCTGAGCCCGGAATCGGAGCTGTGGGACTACGACACCTACTGCTACTACGGTCCCGAACGGCTCATGCAGGATCTCTTCGTCGACGGGCCGGCCGACCACGCGATCTTCCAGGCCACGATCCTCAAGGACTTCTACGTCAACGGCTTTGCGCAGGTGGACGATTCACTCAAGCTGTGCCAGGACAATCCGGGCAAGCTCACTTACAACCACGCCTACGATCCGCGCGACGGCGAGGACGGCCTCGAGCAGTTGCGTCGTGACGCCGAAACCATGGACCTCAAGGGCGTCAAGCTCTACACCGCCGAATGGCACGGCGATTCCCGCGGGTACAAACTCGACGATCACTGGTCGCGACGCTACCTCGAGGAGTGCATCGAGCTGGGTATCAAGAACGTTCACGTACACAAGGGACCGACGATCCGTCCGCTCGATCGCGACGCCTTCGATGTCGCCGACGTCGACAAGGTGGCCACCGACTACCTCGACCTCAACTTCATCATCGAGCACGTCGGCCTGCCCCGCCTGGAGGACTTCTGCTGGATCGCCACCCAGGAGTCCAACGTGTACGGCGGACTGGCCGTGGCGATCCCGTTCATCCACACCCGGCCCCGCTACTTCGCGCAGATCATCGGCGAACTCCTCTACTGGATCGGCGAGGACAAGATCCTCTTCGCCAGCGACTACGCGCTGTGGACCCCGCAGTGGCTCGTCGAACGGTTCGTGGATTTCCAGATCCCCGAGGACATGACCGAATACGCGCCGATCACCACCGATCAGAAGCGGAAGATCCTCGGCCTCAACGCCGCAGCGCTGTATCCGCACATCGAGGTTCCCGAGGAGCTGCGGATCCCCACCGACGCCGCCGATCCCGGTGCGGAGGTGGCGGCCGGCGCGCAGGAGGCGGTGAACGCATGACCGCGCTGTCGGACCGCCACCACGTCGAAAGCGGGACGGTGCAGATCGAGGACACGGTGATGATGACAGACGCCGTGCTGGGCGCACTCGATACCGTTCTCGATCCGGAACTCGACCAACCCATCACCGAATTGAACTTCGTCCGTTCGGTTTTCATCGACGACGACGGGGTCACCGTCCATCTGCGGCTGCCCACGTCCTTCTGTTCACCGAACTTCGCGTACCTGATGGCCTCGGATTCGCTGGATGCCCTCGAGGACATCGAGGACGTCGGTCAGGTGCGGGTGATGCTCGATGATCACCACGACTCGGACAAGATCAACGCCGGTCTGGCCGCGCACGCCGGCTACAAGGGCACCTTCGGGGTCGAGGCCGAGCAGGATCTCGAAGAATTGCGGATGACCTTCCTGCGCAAGGCCCACACCGCGTCGATGGAACGCGCGGTCAGTGCGCTCATAGCCTCGGGGGCGGCCACCGCCGCCGACTGCGAGCATCTGCTGCTGCGGGACCTGCCCGACGGGCCCGCGAAGTACGCACTGCTACGGCGACGGGTACAGATCGGTCTGGGTGTGTGCCCGAACTGCCGGGTCGTAGTAGACGAGGACGGCAGTCCGTTGCCACCGGAGCAGGTGCCGGTGCGGCTGAGATTCGCACGGTCGGTGCGGATCTCGGTGGAGGGCAACTCGCACTTCTGCCGCGGCCTACTCGCCACCCGCTACGCCGACGACGATGCATGCGACGGCACCAGCGGACCGGTCATCACCAACGTGCGCACCCGCGCACTCCCCGACAGCAATTTCCTTCAGGAGAGGTCATCATGAGAGCCGTCCAGGTCGTCGGATATCACGACAAACTGCAACTCAACGAGATCCCCGACCCGACGATCACCGGTCCGCTCGACGTGATCGTGCGGATCGGCGGGGCCGGGGTGTGCCGCACCGATCTGCACATCCTGGAAGGTCAGTGGGAGGCGAAAAGCGGTGTCACACTGCCCTACACCATCGGACACGAGAACGCCGGCTGGGTGGAGGCGATCGGAGATGCGGTCACCAACGTCTCCGTCGGCGACAAGGTGATCCTGCATCCGCTGATCACCTGCGGACTGTGCCGGGCCTGCCGCGACGGCGACGACGTCCACTGCGAGAACAACCAGTTCCCCGGGATCGACACCGACGGCGGCTACGCCGACTATCTCAAGACCACCGCCCGCAGCGTCGTCAAGATCGACGATTCACTCGAGCCGTCGGATGTGGCCGCGCTCGCCGATGCGGGCCTGACCGCCTATCACGCCGCGGCCAAGGTGGCCCGGATGACGCGTCCCGGCGACACCTGCGTGGTCATCGGCGCAGGTGGCCTGGGGCACATCGGGATTCAGGTGCTCGCCGCCATCTCCGGGGTGACCATCGTGGTGGTCGACCGCAACCCGGATGCGGTGGCCCTGGCTCTCGAAGTCGGAGCGCACAAGGGCATCGTCGCCGACGGCACTCAAGTCGACCAGGTGCTCGCACTGACCGACGGGAAGGGCGCCGAGGCGGTCCTCGACTTCGTCGGTGAGGGTGGTGCCACCGCCGAGGGGGTGGCGATGCTGCACCGGGCGGGCAACTACTTCGTCGTCGGCTACGGCGAGAACATCAACGTCCCCACCATCGACATCATCTCCACCGAGATCAACTTCATCGGTAATCTCGTCGGTTCCTACAACGATCTCACCGAGCTGATGACCCTCGCCGCGCAGGGAAAGGTCAAGCTGCACACCGCAACCTATGCACTCGACGACTACCAGAGCGCTCGACGATCTGGATGCCGGTCGGGTGCGGGGCCGCGCGATCCTGATTCCCTAGAACTCCGTCACGGGACCTGCCCCGAGCTTCCCGGCTGACACGTCGAGTCACGGAGGTGTCCTCGATACACCTCCTCGCTTGGCTCGTCGGCACTCGGAGGGCGGGCGGACAACTGAATACAGCCCGACCACAACAACACCGAACACAGAGAAGAGGTTGACGACATGGCCAAAGAGTTGCGCTACAACGCCGAAGCGCGGCTGCGGCTGGAGCGGGGCGTGAACGCCCTTGCCGACGCGGTCAAGGTGACACTGGGCCCCAAGGGCCGTAATGCGGTCCTGGAGAAGCTCACCGGTCCCCCGACGATCACCAACGACGGTGTCACCATTGCCCGGGAGATCCAGCTGCGCGACCCATTCGCCAACATGGGCGCCCAATTGGTCAAGGAGGTGGCGATGAAGACCAACGGTGTCGTCGGTGACGGCACCACCACCGCAACCGTGTTGGCGCAGGCGATGGTGCGCGAGGGGTTGCGGGCCGTCGAGGCCGGCGCGAACCCGATGCGGGTGCGCCGCGGCATCGAACGGGCCGTCGCCGCGGTACTGGAATCCTTGTCATCCCAGGCGGTTCAGATCGGTGGTCGCAGTGACCTCGAGCGCATCGCATCGCTGGCCGCCAGCGATGACGAGGTGATCGGTGCGGTCATCGCGGCCGCCGTCGAACATGTCGGCAAGACCGGGGTGATCACCACTGAGGAGAGCGACACCCTCGGCCTGTCCGTCGACGTCGTCGACGGCATCGAATTCGATCACGGCTACATCTCCGGCTACATGGTCACCAATCCGGAACGGATGGAGGCGGTCCTGGACAATCCGGTGATCTTGTTGACCAACAAGAAGATCACCTCGGTGCAGGAGATCATGCCGGCCATCGAGACGGCCAAACGCGCCGACCGCCCGCTGCTTGTCCTCGCCGAGGACGTCGACGGACCGGCGCTGCAACTGCTCGTCGGTGGCAACATGCACAAGACGATGCTGTCGGTGGTGGTGCGCGCACCGGGCTTCGGACATCGCCGCATCGCCGAACTCGAGGACCTCGCGGTGGCGCTCGGCGGCCACGTGATCGCCAAGGACACCGGCATCGATCTGCACGAGGTGTCGATGGAACACCTCGGCACCTGCGATCGGGTGACCGTCACCGAGAACGAGACGACCATCGTCGGGGCGCACGGCGATCAGGAACTCGTCGACTCCCGGGTCCGGCATCTGGAGGCCCAACTCGAACGTGCCCGCATCGACGCCGATCGCGACGCCCTCGAACTGCGCATCGCACGATTGACCGGCCGGGTCGCGGTGATCCGGGTCGGCGGTGTGACCAGCGTCGAACTCAAGGAGCGGATGCTGCGGGTGGAGGACGCCCTCGCCGCCACCCGCGCCGCGGTGGAGGCGGGCATCGTCTCCGGCGGCGGCACCGCGCTTGCCCAGGCGCATCGGGCGCTGGAATCCCTCGAGGCCACCGGCGACGAGAAGGTCGGCATCGAGGTTGTCCGCGATTCCCTCGCCGAACCGCTGCGCTGGATCGCCACCAACGCCGGCTTCGACGGTGACGAGGTGGTCACGGTGGTCTCCGGACTACCGCTCGGACACGGCTTCAACGCCCTGACCGGTGGTTACGGCGACATGTTCGACGAGGGCGTCATCGATCCGTGCAAGGTCACCCGGGCCGCGCTGGAGAGCGCGGCGTCCATCGCGGCGCTGCTGATCACCACCGAGACCGCCGTGGTCGAGGAGGTCATGGGCAATCCCGGCGCGATCCCGGCGCCCGGTTTCGGTGACCTGGCCGAGGGTATGGTCCGCCCGTCCAACATCTACTGAACTGATCTGATCTTGTCCGGTCGGGGACACCGCGTTCGCCCGGTGAGGTGATTCCCGACCAGCCCCGGACTGGGCCGACCGCGATCCGAACGGGATCTGCCGTTCGCGGCGTTGATCGCGGTCGGCCCTCCCCTTCCCCCGACGAGGTAGACTCGTCGGAGAGGTGAGATACAGATCACAGAGGAGTCGCTTGCTCGGTGATTTCACAGCCCCCAGCCCAGCCCAGTACGTCCACCGCCACGGTCGCCCGCGCCCGGGAGAAATTCCTGAGCGACGACGGACTCGATGACGCCGTCCGAGAATCGATCTCGACGTCGTGGCGGCGATCCCGCGCGTTCAATGTCCGCGCCGATCGCCTCGAACTGCCTTTCGTCCGGGAACCGAACACCGACGGGCCGTTGATGACGGCCGCACGCCCGATCATCGATCAGCTCGCCGGCGATCTGTCGTCGGAGCCGATGTCGATCATCCTGACCTCGGCCGACGGCGTGGTGCTCTCACGCACCACCGCCAGTACCGGACTGCGTCGGATGCTCGACGAGGTGAGTCTCGCACCGGGATACAGCTACAGCGAGGAGTTCGCGGGCACCAACGGCATCGGCACCGCACTCGAGACCCGCCAACCCACCGTGGTCAGCGGCTCGGAGCATTACGCCGACAGCCTCGGCCCGTTGACCTGCGCGGGCGTGCCGATCGTGCATCCGATCTCCGGAGCGGTGGTCGGCGCTCTCGATCTGACCTGTCGCAGCGAACTCGAGCAGCCGTCGACGTTGTTGCTCTCGCTGGCCAAGTCAGCGACCTCGCAGATAGTGCAGCGCATGGTGTCGCAGGCCAGCGAGCGCGAATCACGACTGTTGAACGCGTACCTGGCCACCTGCCGGCGGGCACCGAATGCCATGGTGCTCGCGATCTCCGGCGACGTGGTCCTGATGAACCGGCGCCTGCGTCACAGCGTCGACCCGGCCGACCAACTCGCCATCCTCGAGCACGCCGTCGACCAGTCGCCCACGCGCGGAACACCGGGCCGGGTGAGCACGCTGCCCAGCGGGCGGGTCGCGCGGCTGTCACCGGTGTCGGAGTACTGCGACGACGGTGCGCAGATCGCGGTCTTCCGGGTGCATCTCGTCGACGCCGCACCCGCACCGTCGGTGGCCGCGCCGAAAACGCCGACGGCAACCCTGCCCGGAGTGGTGGGGCGTAGTTCGTCGTGGCGGCAATGCTGTTCGCGGATCGTCGGTCACGTGCGGGCCGGCCAATGGATCGCGGTGTCGGGCGAGGCGAGATCGGGGCGGACCGCGACCTTGCGTGCGGCCGCCGAACGCTACCAACCGGCCACCACCCGGGTGTTCGCCGCCGACGACTTCGCCGCCGACGACTTCGCCACCGACGCCCTCGACGACACCACGGGCGTCGCCGAGGACACCCTCGACGCGCTGGCCACCGAACTCGATCGGGACGGCTTCTGCGTCATCATCCGCGACATCGACACCATCGGCGCCGACGCCCAGGCGGCCATCGCAGACCTGCTTCCCGGCCGCGAACACGCCGGGTGGCTCGGCGTCACCACCGCGGCGTCCGCGGTCGAGGCGGGGACCACGCTGCTGCCCTTCTTCGGCCACACCGTGGAACTCCCCCCACTGCGGCATCGGATCGAGGATCTGCAGGATCTGGTGCCGACGTTGCTGCGGCAGTTGACGCGCGGCCGTGAACTGAGTGTGGCACCGGATGCGATGCGCCAACTCAGCAAGTATTCGTGGCCGGGCAATGTGGCCGAACTGCGCCAGACACTGCGTGAGGTGGTCACCCATCAACGCTCCGGCGTCATCGGCGTCGGTCAGCTGCCACCGCGGTGTCGCACCACCAGCCGGCACACCCTGACCCGCATCGAGGCCCTCGAACGCGACGCGATCGTGCGCAGCCTCGAGGAGAACGGCAACAGCAAGGCCGATGCCGCGGCCGCACTCGGCATCTCGCGGGCGACGATCTACCGCAAGATCAAGGAGTTCGGGATCGTCACCTGACGACGACCCATTTCGTCTTTTTGCGACGGCGCGCGCTATTGTTCATGACAGTCATTTTCAACAAGGAGCTGTCATGAAGGTTCGCGTATCCCTCCGATCCATCAAGAATCAACCGGGCGCCCAGGTCATCCGACGACGCGGCCGTGTCTTCGTCATCAACAAGAACAATCCACGATTCAAGGCACGCCAGAAGTGAGCCCCGCGGCCGCGCACCTCGGGCACAATCGAGCCGCTTGTCCTCCACATGCATGTCGATGGGTCTAACGTCGATGGGGTGGGCATCGACGATCACCGCGCCTCTCTGTGCGCGGCCGCGCATCATCTCGCGGCCTCGGCCGGGCTCACCTCCCGCACCGACGGCAACCTGTCGGTCCGCTCCGGCGACCACATCCTGCTGACACCGACCGGATGCCGACTCGACACCGTCACACCGGATCAGCTGGTCATCGTCGACCTCGACGGCGTCGTCGCGGTTCCGACGCCGTACCGCCCGACCAGTGAACTCGGTCTGCATCTGGAGATCTATCGCACCACCTCGGTGTCCGCGGTGGCCCACGCCCACTCGATCGCATCGGTGTCGGCAGGCACCGTCGTCGACGAACTGCCGGCCATCCACTACACCGCGGCCATGCTCGGCGGCACCGTACGCGTCGCGCCCTATGCCGTCTTCACCAGCCTGGAACTGAGTGAGCTGGTGGGCGCCGCTCTGCACGAGCGCACCGCCGCCCTCATGCGCAACCACGGTTCGATCGCGGTCGGCAGCAACATCGAGACGGCATGCGAGCATCTCGAACTCCTCGACTGGCTGTGCGAGGTCTACCTCCGGTCCGTCAGCGCCGGCACACCGGCCGCGCTCGACGATGCACAACTCACCGAGATCGTCGCCTCGGCCGCGCGGCAGTACTACACCCCGTTCCCCGGAACCGATCACTGATCACTGATCACTGATCACTGATCACTGATGGCCGACCTCAGGTCGCGAGCACCATCCGAAGGGCCATCCGCGCGTACATCTGCCCCACCGTCGCCGGGTCCCGGTGCGTCCGCGTGGGGAACCATCGGCACACGTCGACGCACAGCGACGAGATCGCGAGGACGACGTCGTCGGGATCGTCGGCCGCGAACTCACCCGCCTCGACCCCGCCGGCCACGATCGTCGCGATCATCTCGGTGGTCTTCCGCCGCAGTGCCGCGATCGTCCGGAAGTGCGACGGCGTCAACGCCCGCATCTCGTACTGCACGACCTTGGCCAGTTGTTGATGGCGCGCCTGCCAGCCGGCGAAGGCCGCCACCACCGCGGTCAACCGTTCGGTGTGCGACGCACTCGCGTCGTCGGCGGCGGCGATCGCCTCGTTCACCGATCGGTGCCCCTCCAGCGCGATCGAGTACAGCAGTTCCTCTTTGGAGCGGAAATGGGGATACATCGCCGCCGCACTCATCCCGAGGCCGGCCGCGATCTGCCGCGTCGAGGTACCGGCATAGCCGGACTCGGCGAACGACGCGATGGCTGCCTGCCTAATGCGCTGTGCAGCGGCGGATTCCGTGACGCGAACCGTGGTCACTCGAACCGGCCTCCTGTTGGTGATCGCCCGGCACTATTGACCCATCCGGGGGGTTACGGGCAGTATAAGCGAGTGCTTATAACTGAGCGAGTGCTTAGGTGCACGCACGACCGAACGGAGATGTGATGGCCGACCCCTTGTCGCGGCGCGACCTCGAATTCCTGCTCTACGAGTGGCTCGACGTCGAATCCCTCACCAGCAGGCCGCGCTTCGCCGACCACTCACGAGAGACCTTCGACGCGGTCCTCGACCTCTCGGCCGACATCGCGATCAGCCGGTTCGCACCGTTCAATCGTCTCGGCGACTCCCACGAGCCGTTCGTCGGCGACGACGGCACGGTGGTACTGCCCGACGAGATCACCGCGGGCATCCACGAATACCTCAAGGCCGGCCTGGTGGCCGGCTCGTTCGACGACGCCCTCGGTGGCATGCAACTGCCCACCGTCGTCGGCCACGCCTCCTCGGCCTGGTTCCAGGCGGCCAACGCGGCGATGTCGTCGTACGCCTTCCTGACCGTCGGCAACGCCAACCTCCTCGCCGAATACGGCACCCCCGAACAGATCGACACCTGGGTTCGCCCCATGATCGAGGGCCGCTACTTCGGCACCATGTGCCTGTCCGAACCCCAGGCCGGCTCCTCACTGGCCGACATCACCACCAAGGCCGCCCCCGCCGACGACGGCACCTACCGCATCACCGGCACCAAGATGTGGATCTCCGCGGGCGATCACGAACTCGGCGAGAACATCGTGCACCTCGTCCTCGCCAAGGCCCCCGGCGGCGGCCCGGGCGTCAAAGGCATCTCACTGTTCATCGTTCCCAAGTTCCTGCCCGACGGCACCCGCAACGACGTCGCGCTGGTCGGCCTCAACCACAAGATGGGCAACCGGGCCACCACCAACTGCCTGCTCAACTTCGGCGACGGGAGTTTTGCCACCGCTCGCTCCGCTCCCGGCGCGGTCGGCTACCTGGTCGGCGAGGAGCACAAGGGCCTGTCCTACATGTTCCACATGATGAACGAGGCCCGCATCGGAGTCGGATTCCTCGCCACCTCACTGGGTTACGCCGGATACCTCGCCTCACTGGAGTACGCGAAGGTGCGCACCCAGGGCCGCCCGGTGGACCAGAAGGACCCAGACGCCAAGCCCATCCCGATCATCGAGCACGCCGACGTCAAGCGAATGCTGCTGGCGCAGAAGTCCTATGTCGAGGGCGCATTGGCACTCGGGCTGTACTGCAGCAAGCTCGTCGACCTGCAGCAGACCGGCGACGAGACCGAGAGCGCCCGCGCCGGACTGCTGCTCGACGTACTCACCCCGATCTCCAAGTCGTGGCCGTCGCAGTGGTGCCTCGAGGCCAACAACCTCGCCATCCAGGTCCTCGGCGGCTACGGATACACCCGCGAATTCCCGGTCGAGCAGTACTACCGCGACAACCGCCTCAATCCCATTCACGAAGGCGCGCACGGCATTCACGGCCTCGACCTGCTCGGCCGCAAGGTCACGATGGCCGGCGGGGCCGGGCTCGCGCTGCTCGCCGAGACCATCGGCGACACCATCACCCGCGCAGGCCGGGTTCCTGAACTCAGTGAATATGCTGCGGCGCTGCGTGATTCGATCGACACCCTCGTCGCGACCACGGCCACGGTCTGGTCGGCCGGCGACGTCGCGGTGTCACTGGCCAATGCGACCGCCTACCTCGAGGCGACCGGACATCTCGTCATCGCCTGGATGTGGCTCGAGCAACTCCTCGCCGTGGGCGGAAAGTCCGGGGACTTCTACGACGGCAAACGAGCCGCTGCGGCATACTTCTACCGCTACGAACTGCCCAAGACCGCGGTGCAGTTCACCCTGCTGGCAGCCCTGGACCGCACCACCCTCAACACCGACCCGGCCTGGCTGTAGCGCGCCCGATACAGTCAGCGAATCTGAATCATTCAACAGCTTCTCGACAACAGCTTCTCGACAACCAAGGAGTGACCGCGTGTCCGTTCTCGACCTGTTCTCCCTCACCGACAAGGTCGTCGTCGTGACCGGCGCATCGTCGGGTCTGGGCGTCTCGTTCGCCACCACCTTCGCCGAGGCCGGCGCCGACGTGGTGCTCGCCGCCCGCCGCACCGACAAGCTCGCCGACACCGCCGCCAAGGTGGAGGCGATCGGCCGAAAGGCGTTGTCGGTCACCGCCGACGTCGCCGATCCGGAGTCGTGCCAGAAGGTCATCGACACCGCGATGGAGACCTTCGGTCACGTCGACGTGCTGATCAACAACGCCGGCGTCGGCACCGCCGTCCCCGCCACCCGGGAAACCCCGGAACAGTTCCGCAGCGTCATCGACATCAACCTCAACGGGTCGTACTGGATGGCGCAGGCCGCCGGTCGGGTGATGACTCCGGGCAGCTCCATCATCAACATCTCCTCGATCCTCGGCATCACCACCGCATCCCTGCCGCAGGCGGCGTACGCGGCCAGCAAGGCCGGGGTCATCGGTCTCACCCGCGACCTCGCCCAGCAGTGGGGCGCCCGCAAGGGCATTCGCGTCAACGCCCTGGCGCCGGGCTTCTTCAAATCGGAGATGACCGACGGCTACAAGGACGGCTACCTGGACTCGCAGATGCCGCGCGTGCTGCTCGGCCGCACCGGCGACCCCACCGAACTCGCCGCCACCGCGGTCTGGCTGGCCTCACCGGCCGGCGGTTACGTCACCGGACAGACACTGCCCGTCGATGGTGGGATCACCGTCACGTAGCGTCGCCCGACGTCGCATTCTCCGCGCGCTGGCGCTAGAACTCGTCGTTCTGGAAATCATTTGCATTACAGGTCGACGGAGAGGTTCCACAGATGGCGATGCATGCACTGTTGGTGAAGGCGGGTTCGGCGGTGGCCACCGGGATTGTCGGCGCCGCGGCGTATGACCTCGCCCGCAAGGCCGTGGCGAAGGCCCCGCTGCGCGAGGGTGCGGTGGTGGTCACCTCGTGGGGACTGTTGGGAACCCGCAAGGCCGAGGCCATCGCCGAGGACGCACGCCTGCGCACCGCCGACATCATCGCCGAGGCGTAGGATCGCATCGGCGAAGAGGCGAATCCACCCGGGGTGTCGGAACCGCACGATCACGAGCACTGATCCGCGGTGACCGTCGTCGCAGCCGACATCCGCTCGGATGCCGCCGGCCGACTCCGGCTGATCACACCCGATCTCCGTGGCGCCCCTGCCCGGCGGGCGGTGGCCGTCGAGGACGCACTGATGGCCGTGCCCGGTGTCCGTGCCGCACACGTCTACCCGCGCACCGGATCGGTGGTGGTCTGGTATCGCTCGACCACCGATCGCGCCGCACTGCATTCGGCGCTCGCCGACGGGCTGTCGGTCGACCTGACCAGCGTCGCGCGGGCTCACCCGCATTCGGCCGACATCACCAACACCGAGCTGGTCCGGCTCGGTATCGGCGCCGGGGCTCTCGTGCTTCTGGGCTTGCGGCGCTACGGTTTCCGGCGTCCGCCGCTCCTCGGGCCCGCGTCACGCACCGTTGCCACCGGCGTCACCATCTTCTCCGGGTATCCGTTCCTCAAGGGTGCGCTGCGGTCGCTGCGCGGTGGTCGCGCCGGCACCGACGCACTGGTCTCCGCGGCCACTGTCGCCAGCCTGCTGCTGCGCGAGAACGTCGTCGCACTGACGGTGCTGTGGCTGTTGAACATCGGTGAGTTCCTGCAGGATCTGACGCTTCGCCGGACCCGCCGGGCCATCTCGGATCTGTTGCGCGGCAACACCGACACCACCTGGATCCAGCTCGACGACGGTACCGAGGTGCAGGTGCCCATCGACTCGCTGGCCGTCGGCGACGTCATCGTCATCCACGACCACGTCGCCGTGCCGGCCGACGGGACGGTCGTCGACGGCGTCGCGGTGGTCGATCAGTCCGCCCTGACCGGCGAGAATCTGCCGGTGACCGCGGCGGTCGGTGATCACGTGCACGCCGGCTCGGTGGTGGTCAGCGGACGACTGGTGATCCGCACCTCCGCGGTCGGGACCGACACCGCCATCGGTCGCATCATCTCCCGAGTCGAGGAGGCCCAGCACGACCGGGCGCCGATCCAGACCGTGGGCGAGCAGTTCTCCCGGCGGTTCGTGCCCGCATCCTTCCTGCTGTCGGCGGCCACCCTGCTGGTGACCCGGGATCTCCGTCGCGCGATGACGATGCTGCTCATCGCCTGCCCGTGTGCTGTCGGCCTGTCCACCCCCACGGCCATCAGCGGCGCCATCGGCAACGGCGCGCGGCGCGGCATCCTGATCAAGGGCGGCTCGCATCTCGAGGCCGCCGGACGCGTCACGGCGATGGTGTTCGACAAGACCGGAACGCTGACCACCGGGCGTCCGATCGTCACCAACGTCATCTCCTTCGACGACGCCTGGACCCCCGAACAGGTGCTCGCGCACGCCGCGAGTTCGGAGATCCACTCGCGACATCCGTTGGCCGAGGCCGTGATCCGATCCACCACCGACCGTCGCATCGAGATCCCAACACACGCCGAATGTGAGGTCATCGTCGGGTTGGGGATGCGTACGCTGGCCGATGACGGCCGGGAACTGCTGTTGGGTAGCCCGGCCCTGTTCGCCCAGCATGACGTCGCCCTCAGCGACGACGCCCGGGACTGGGTCGATCGGCTCCGAAACGATTGCGAGACACCTCTTCTGCTGGCCGTCGACGGTCGGCTGGTCGGTCTGGTGAGCCTGCGCGACGAGGTCCGCGAGAATGCGCGCGAGGTCTTGGACGTCCTGCGGTCACGCGGTGTCGAACGCATCGCGATGCTGACCGGCGACCATGCCGCCACCGCCGCCGCGATCGCCGAGTCGCTCGGTATCGACGAGTGGCGTGCCGAGGTCCTCCCCGACGACAAACTCGCCGCCGTACGCGAACTGCAGGCGCAGGGCCACGTCGTGGCGATGGTCGGCGACGGAGTGAACGACGCACCGGCGCTCGCCGCGGCCGACGTCGGCATCGCCATGGGTCTGGCCGGCACCGATGTGGCCGTCGAGACCGCCGACATCGCGCTGGCCCGGGACGATCTCGCGATGCTGCCCGCCGTAGGCGATCTGGGCGATCACACCCTGGGGGTGATCCGGCAGAACTACGGAATGGCCATCGCCGTCAACGCCATCGGTCTGCTGATCGGGGCGGGTGGTGCGCTGTCCCCGGTCCTGGCGGCGATCCTGCACAACGCCTCGTCGGTGGCGGTGGTCGGGAACTCCGCCCGGCTGATCCGGTATCGGCTGGACTGACCGATCACTCAGTCACCGGCGTCGTCGTCGGCCCCCGCGTCATCGCCACCGCGGGCCCGCGCCGCCGAGATCGCCGGCGCCATCACCACGGCGAGGTCGGCGGCCACGTCGCGGTCGCTCTCCGGTGGCATCGCCACGTAGCTCAGGGCCATGCGGACGATGGCCCGCGCGATCGGGAGGGCGTCGTCGTCACCGAGTCCGATCCACGACGTGGTGAGCGTGTCGATGAGGGCCGCACTCGCGGTGGTGATCAATGGACCCGCGTCGGTGGTGATCAGGCGCAGCAGGTCGGGTTTGGCCTCGCCCCGCTGGAGGGAACCGATGAGAGGGTCGTCGGCTGCGGTGCCGAAGAAGTCGGTGAATCCCTGATACAGCGCGGCGTCGACATCGCCTGCGGTACGTGTGATCGCGTCGGAGACGATCGCGGAGAATTGCTGAGCCAACCGCATGGCGTAGGCCTCGGCGATCCCGTGCCGCGAGCCGAATTCGTTGTAGACGGTCTGGCGGCTCACCCCGGACACCCGCGCCACGTCGGCGACGGTCACCGACGGCCAATCCTGTTCGAGGAGCAGGTCATGCAGGCCGTCGAGCAGCGTCGTCCGCAGGAGTTCCTTGCTCGCCTCTGCGAATGTCCGCCTCGTCCTCACCCCGACGAGACTACCGAGGCACTCCCCGGCCGCCCGCCTCGCCGGGGTCGGGGCTCTCATACCGTCAGCCGGGTCAGCTCGGCGGTGATCTCCTCGCGCGCCGTACGACCCGCTCGCGGCCGCCCGATCGCCACCGCGCCGACGAGTTGTCGGTCGTCAAAGCACCGCACCACCGCATCACGTTCGGCGAGCGAGCCGTCGATCTCATACCGCGTCCCCGAGGCGGGCCACCCGGCGATCTGGAAGTTGACTCCGTAGTGAATCGTCCAGGCGAGCGGGACCTCGCGGTAGGCCGGCGCCGACCCTCCGGCGAGATCGGCGGACACGCTCAGCGCGGCCGCCATGCCCTGCTTGGTGGCCGACATCCAGTTCTCGGTGCGGGCGGGCCGCCCCGTACGCGGGTGCGGCGGCGCGGCCACATCGCCTGCGGCGTAGACGCCGTCGGCGCTGGTGCGCAGGTGGTCGTCGGTGTGGATTCCCGCCGCAGCCACCTCGATCCCCGCGGCAACGGCCAGCGTGACATCCGGGCGCAGTCCCAGCGCCGCCACCACCGGACCGTCGAGTCGCGCACCACCGCTCAGGGTGAGTCCGGCAGCGTCGGCCGAAGCCACCCGGGCGCCGCATCTCAGCACCACCCCCCGCTCGCTGTGCAGCTCGGCAATCACCTCGGAAACGATCTCGGGTACAACGCGTTCCATGACACGATGGGCGCGCTCGACGACATCGACCGGGTATCCGGCGGCCGCCGCGGATGCGGCGATCTCGAGGCCGATGAGCCCACCGCCGACGACCGACACACGCCCGGTGTCCGCGATCGACTCCCGGATTCGCTGCGCGTCGGACCGGGTACGCAGCGTCGGCACCCCGGCCATCGGTTCCGCGCTGGCGGCGCGACCGCCGGTAGCCAGGATGAGCGCATCGTAGGGCAGCGTCCGTCCGTCGGACAGTCCGATCAGCCGGCCGGCGGTGTCGAGGTCGGAGGCCATCACCCCACAGCACACCTCGATATTCTTCTCGGTCCAGAACGCCGACGGCCGCAGCCTGATCCGATCTGCCGACAGATCCGCGCGCAAGAGATCCTTGGACAGTGCGGTGCGCCGGTAGGGATCCTCGGGTTCGCTTCCGATCACCGTCACCGGACCACCGAACCCGTTGTCCCGCAATGTCTGGGCCGCCGTCATCCCGGCGATCCCGGTACCGACGATGACGACACCACCCGTCACGGCCGAGCCACCTCGATCATCTCGAAGTCGGATTTGGCGGCGCCGCAGTCCGGACAACTCCAATCGTCGGGGATGTCGTCCCAGCGAGTGCCCGGCGCGATCCCGTCGTCGGGCCAGCCGAGTGCCTCGTCATATTCGAAACCGCATTGGACGCAACGGAACAGCTTGAAGTTCATGATCGTTCTCCTGGAGTGAGTTGAGGAATGAGGGGCGGGCGATCGCTCACACCGCGGCGCGGACGGGCTCGAAGTCGACCTTTTCGCGGACGCCGCAGTCGGGGCAGGCCCAGTCGTCGGGGACGCCGTCCCACGTGGTGCCGGCCGGAAAGCCCTCGCGCGGAGCGCCGATCGTCTCGTCGTAGATGTAGTCGCAGATGGGGCATCGGTACGCGCTCATCGGGTGAGCCCCCCGCCGTTCGCGGCGGATGCCCCGTGCCGGGCCGCGATCCTGTCCGCCTTGCGCGGGTGCAGATTCACCCTGCTGATATCGCCGTCGTAGTGGTCGAGGACGCGGTGATCCATCACCCGCCGCCACAACGGCGGAAAGTAGGTGAGGC
The DNA here is from genome assembly GCF_053605205.1 of Gordonia sp. NPDC003950. NCBI lineage: Bacteria > Bacillati > Actinomycetota > Actinomycetes > Mycobacteriales > Gordoniaceae > Gordonia > Gordonia sp. NPDC003950. Next base: position 33,478 of record NZ_JBSGIT010000011.1, read on the forward strand.
CGATCATGCTGGCATAGCCGCTCGGCAGGCTCGGCGCCTCGTCGAAGGACCGCAGTGTCTGATAACGCCGGGTGGGGTTGGCGTGGTGATCACTGTGTCGCTGCAGGTGATACAGGAAGATGTTGGTGCAGATGTGATCGGAGTTCCAGCTGTGCCGGGGCGCGCAGCGTTCGTAGCGACCGCTCGGGGTCTTCTGCCGCAGCAGTCCGTAGTGTTCGAGATAGTTGACGGACTCGAGCAGGCAGAATCCGTAGACCGCCTGGATAACCGCGAACGGCAGGACCTGCCAGCCGAAGATCGCGGTAAGGACACCCCACAGCACGATCGTCATCGCCCAGGCATTGAGCACGTCGTTGCTGTGGTGCCAGACGGGCCGCTCAAGGCGCCGCATGCGTGTGGCCTCCAACTCCCATGCCGACCGAAGGCTGCCGAAGATGCTGCGCGGCAGGAACATCCAGAAGGACTCCCCGAATCGTGAACTCGCCGGGTCCTCGGGCGTGGCCACCCGAACGTGATGTCCGCGGTTGTGCTCGATGTAGAAGTGGCCGTAGGCGGTCTGGGCGAGCGTGATCTTGGAGAACCAACGCTCGAGCTCGTCCTTCTTGTGTCCCATCTCGTGCGCGGTGTTGATCCCGATGCCACCCATGACGCCAATGGTCAGTGCCACACCGGTTTTCGAGACCAGGCCGAGGCCGCCGTCGATCCCGAGCCAGGACAGATCCGATGCCGTCCACAGGTAGCAGGCGAAGATCAGGCTGGCGAACTGAAACGGGATGAACGCGTAGGTGCAGTACCGGTAGTACTTGTCGTTCTCCAGTTGCTCCATCAACTCATCCGGCGGATTCTCCCCGTCGGGACCGAAGAAGATGTCGAGAATCGGCAACAGTCCGTAGATGAGGATCGGTCCGATCCACCACCACACCGGCGCGGCCACGTCCCAGCCGATCGCGGTGAATCCGGCGACCAGGCCGGCCGCGAGGAACAGCGCCGTGGGCGGGATCAGCCCCATCAACCACAGATACCGCTTCTTGTCTCGCCACTCGAGCGTGGGCGCGCTCGTCGACGTCGAGTCGTCGATGCTCATCGATTTACCTCCTGGTGTGTTGTGCATCACGAATGAACATGACAATAGATGGTGATTGATTCGTTGTCTAGACGAAAACGTGCTATTTGTACACTCTGGGAACTGATGACGGACCTATGTCAGGCACCTGCAGGCGTGAACCGACGCGTCACGACACGGAATGACCACGCGGACGGGCAGACCGAACAGCACGGAACGGCGCCCGCGACACCATCGGATCCGGCGCGGATTCAGACCTCGATCAGGCCGCGCAGACGATCGACGAACGCCACCTGGGCAGGGTTGAGCTTGATAGCCGCATCCGCAGTCGAAACCCATTGCGCCCGATCGACTTCCGGAAACTTCTGCACCCGCCCCGACCGCGGCGGCCAGACCATCTCGAAGGTGTTGCTCGCCACCATCGACACATCGAGATCACCCTCGACGGCGAAGGCGACGACCCGTTTACCGCTCTTGAGCCGGACCACGCCGAGATCAAGGACCTCGCCCTCAGGAGCGGGTTGCCCGATCTCCTCGGCGAATTCGCGTCGGGCGGCGGCCAGAAGATCCTCACCCTCGTCGACGAGGCCCTTGGGGATCGACCACGCGCCGTCGTCCTTGCGTGCCCATAACGGTCCGCCGGGATGGGCGATGAGGATCTCGATCCCGGTGCCGGACCGCCGGTACATCAGCAGCCCCGAACTGAGCTGGGAGGTTCGAGGCGCCATGCGGATATATTCTGCCGGAAACACATTCGACACACGAGCGCGTCAAATCGGAAATCTCGCCCTCGTAGACATGGGGAATGTCAGTTCTCGACACCATCAAGCACGGGCGCAGCACCGACCATCCGGTCGACGACATCCCCCCGTTCGCCAAGCTCTTCCCCCTCGGCCTGCAGCACGTCCTGGCAATGTACGCCGGTGCCGTCGCGGTGCCGTTGATCGTCGGTGGCGCGATGATCAGCGCGGGACAGATGCAATCCGACGAGATGGTGCATCTGATCACCGCCGACCTCTTCGTCGCCGGTATCGCCACGCTGCTGCAGGCGGTCGGGTTCTGGCGTTTCGGCGTGCGGCTGCCGCTGATGCAGGGTGTCACCTTCGCCGCGGTCGGACCGATGATCACCATCGGCCTCGGGCACGGCATCACCGCCATCTACGGTTCGGTGATCGCCTGTGGCCTCTTCATGATCCTGGTGGCCCCGATCGTCGGGAAGCTCATCAGATTCTTCCCACCACTGGTCACCGGAACCATCATCCTGATCATCGGCGTCTCGCTGATGCGCGTCGCGGCCGGCTGGTTCGGCGGCGGCACCGCCCAGGGTGAGGACTTCGGCGCACCCAAGGCCATCGGTTTCGGCTTCCTGACGCTGCTGATCATCATCCTGCTGGAGCGCTTCGCCCCGGCGACGATCAAGCGCGTCTCGGTGCTCGTCGGCCTGGTGATCGGCACCCTGATCTCCATCCCGTTCGGGATGACCGACTGGAGCAACGTCGGTTCGGCCTCCTGGGTGGCGATCCCCGAGCCGTTCTACTTCGGCCTGCCCACCTTCAACGTCAGCTCGATCATCGCGATGATCATCGTCGCTCTGGTGATCATGACCGAGACCACCGGTGACATCGTCGCCGTCGGCGAGATCGTCGACAAGAAGATCACCCCGCAGAAACTCGCCGACGGCATGCGCGCCGACGGTGTCGGCACCGTCCTCGGCGGCATCTTCAACACCTTCCCGTACACCGCGTTCGCCCAGAATGTCGGGCTCGTCGCCATCACCGGGGTCAAGACACGCCACGTCGCGACGTGCGCCGGCGTCATCCTGGTGATCCTCGGTCTGCTGCCGAAGATGGCCGCGATCATCGAGGGCATCCCGCAACCGGTCCTCGGCGGCGCGGGCGTGGCATTGTTCGGCATGGTCGCCGCCAGCGGTGTCCGGACCCTGACCAAGGTCAAGTTCAACAACACCAACATCCTGGTCGTCGCCATCTCCGTCGGCGTCGCGATGCTCACCGAGGCCAAGCTGTACTACACCGACCGCACCCTCAGTGATGCGCCGGTCAACGTCTCCCTCGACCTGTATCACCAGTTCCCCGACTGGTTCCAGACGATCTTCCACTCCGGGATCTCCGCCGGCGCGATCACCGCGATCGTGCTGAACCTGCTGCTCAACTGGCGCAGCACCTCCCCCGACCCGGTCGACTACCACAACACCGGCGAGATCGACGTCGCCGAGGCCGAGGGACTGTCCGGCTCCGACGCACCGCGTGGGGGCGCGTTCGACCCGCGCGACGCACTGGCCGCCGCCGACCCGAACACCCCGCCGGAGACCCTCAAGGTCCTCGCCGAACACGATCCCGGACTGCACCGATTCATCGTCACCAACCCGTCGGCACCCAAGGAACTGTGCGAGTGGATCAGGAGCCAGGGCGATCCGACCGCGACGGCTGTGCTGGACCGCTGGGACGGCGTCACCGACGGGAAATTCTCCAGTCGTGGTGAGGGATCGATGACCGTCGACTAGGAGTGTGCCTCGGCGCCGGTACCGCCGGTGCCGAGGCGATTGCGGCCGTAAACTTGACCCATGCCCCCCAGCCCACAGCCCGAAGAACTCGACCCCGCCGTCGACGATCCCGACATCCCGCATGACACCCCACACGAATCGGCGTTCGCCTTCGGTGACGCCACGCCGATCGGCGAGACCGACCGCATCGCCCGCGAACGGGCCATCTACGAGGCGGCCCGCCACGGTAACGACCTGAACCGGGGCCATGCCCTCGGCGGGAGTGACGGGACCACCGAAGGCCAGTGACCGCCCGGCCCGGCGCGTCGAACACCACGACCGGTGCGACGCGCCGGGCCGAGTCATGTCCGACCCGCCGGTAGCGGTGTAGACACTCTAGACATGGAGGTCCTCACCAGCCGCGTGTTGCTGCGTTCGGCTGATCCGGAGAAGCTGCAGCACTTCTATCGACATCAACTCCGGCTCTCGGTGGCGCGCGAGTACCCCGGCGGCATGGTCTTTCATGCGGGCAACGGACTCATCGAGATCCCCGGCCACATGAGTTCGGACATCAGCTCGGGCGTCGAACCGTCCGGAGCACTCTGGCTGCAGGTGCGCGATGCCGTCGCGACCGAACGTGAGTTGCGGGCCGCGCACGTCGACATCGAGCGTGAACCGGTGACCGAGCCGTGGGGTCTGATCGAGATGCACGTCCGCGACCCCGACGGGCGGTTGCTGATCGTCGTCGAGGTCCCCGCGAGCCATCCCCTGCGGCTCGACAACCGGTGACCGTCGCTCCCGGTCGTGTCGGCGCCCCATGACAGACTGGACCGCATGAGCACGTGGACCGCGCCCACCGTCGGCGGATCGGTGGACGCCATCGTCGAGTTGCCCGGCTCGAAGTCGATCACCAATCGTGCGTTGCTGCTCGCCGCCCTCGCCGACGGGCCGTCGACGATCACCGGCACCCTCCGCAGCCGTGACACCAACCTGATGCTCGCCGCGCTCACCGGGCTCGGTGTCGGCATCCGCGTCGACGCCGCCGACCCGACCACGGTGTCCATCGAACCCCGCGACATGCACGGCACCGACGTGTACTGCGGGCTCGCCGGAACGGTGATGCGATTCCTGCCCCCGGTCGCGGCGCTGGCCACCGGGCGGGTCGACTTCGACGGTGACGCACAGGCACGCCAGCGCCCCCTGTCCACGATCCTCGACGCGCTGCGTGATCTCGGAGTCGACGTCGACGGCGACTCGTTGCCGTTCACCGTCAACGGAACCGGGTCCGCACGCGGCGGCGAGGTCACCATCGATGCGTCCGGGACGTCGCAGTTCGTCTCCGGTCTGCTGTTGACCGGCGCGCGGTTCACCGACGGCCTCACCATCCGGCACGTCGGTCCCCCGGTACCGTCCATGCCGCATATCGAGATGACCATCGCGATGCTCGAGACCGCCGGGGTCACCGTGGACGTCAGCGAACCCGACGTCTGGCGGATCGCACCGTCGACGATCCGCGCGGTCGATTGGATCGTGGAACCCGACTTGTCCAATGCGGCAGCGTTTCTCGCCGCCGCCGCGGCCACCGGCGGCCGGGTGGGCGTGCAACGTTGGCCGGCGGTGACCACCCAGCCGGGCGCGCAGATCGCCGACATCCTCGCCGAGATGGGTTGCACCGTCGAACTTCTCGACGGGACGCTGACCGTGCGTGGGCCGCAACGGCTGACCGGGATCACCCGGGATCTGCGTGAGGTCGGCGAGCTGACCCCGACCGTCGCCGCCCTCGCGGCGCTGGCCGAGGGCGAATCACGTCTCACCGGGATCGCGCATCTGCGCGGACACGAGACCGACCGGCTCGCCGCACTGGCCACCGAGATCGGCCGCCTCGGTGGCGATGTCACCGAGATCGACGACGGCCTGATCATCCGACCGGCGGAACTCCATGGCGGGCGCTGGGAGTCCTACGCCGACCATCGGATGGCCACCGCTGGGGCCATCATCGGGCTGCGGGTACCGGCGGTCACCGTCGACGACATCGAGACCACCGCAAAGACGCTGCCGGACTTTCCGGGCATGTGGCAGAAGATGATCGGCCGTCCGTGAGTCGCCGCGCGGCGAGTTACGACGAATCCGACGTCCGGATCCGACCGGGCAAGGGTTCACGGCCGCGCACCAAGACACGCCCCGCCCACGACGACGCCGAATCGGCGATGATCGTCTCCGTGGACCGCGGCCGCTGGGGCTGCGCCCTCGGCGGCGACCCGGACCGCATCGTCGTGGCGATGCGCGCCCGCGAGATGGGCCGGACACCGGTGGTGGTCGGTGACGACGTGTCGGTGGTCGGCGACCTCTCCGGAAAACCCGACACCCTGGCCCGCATCGTCAAGGTGACCGACCGTCGAACAGTGTTGCGCCGCACCGCCGATGACACCGATCCCTACGAACGCATCGTGGTGGCCAACGCCGACCGCCTGCTGATCGTCACCGCCATGGCCGATCCTCCACCCCGCACCGGCTTCGTCGAACGCGCCCTGGCCGCCGCCTACGTCGGTGGGCTGGAACCGGTGCTGTGCCTGACCAAATCCGACCTCGCCGACCCGACAGAGTTCGTGGCGGCCTTCGACGGCCTCGATCTGCCGATCGTGCGTGCCGGGCGTGACGACGCCCTCGACGACCTCCTCGCCATCCTGCGCGGGCACCTCGCCGCCTTCATCGGACACTCCGGGGTGGGCAAGTCCACCCTCGTCAATCGCCTGGTGCCGGACGCGGATCGCGCCACCGGTGTGGTCTCCGGGGTCGGCAAGGGACGGCACACGTCGACGCAGTCGGTGGCCCTGCCGCTCCCCGCGTCGGCCGCCGATCCGGACGGCAGACGGTCCTGGGTGGTCGACACTCCGGGTATCCGGTCCTTCGGGTTGGCCCACGTCGAACCCGACGACATCATCGATGCCTTCGACGACCTGCACGAGGCGATCGAACGCTGCCCGCGGGGCTGTACCCATGTCGGCCCGCCCGCCGACCCGGAATGCGCTCTCGACGAGTTGACCGGTCCCTCATATCGGCGGGCAATGGCGGTGCGGCACTTACTGATCGCGGTCAGCGGAAGTGGCGGCAACAAAGACTCCGGCACCGGCGACGACGCGGCGCCCGATGCCCCCACCGGGTGAGGTCAGCGGTCGACGACAGTGGTCTCGAAGAAGTACCGGTCCGCGCGATAGGCGTGCCGGCCGACCTCGACTACTTTGCCCGCATCGTCGAATGCGGTGCGCTGCATGGTGAGTAGCGGCGCACCCTCGTCGACGCCGAGGAGGGCCGACTCGTCGGCGTCGGCCGCCTTGGCACCGATGACCTGACGCGCCAGCCGAATGTGCACACCGTTGGCCCGGAGCCCTTTGTAGAGGCCCCCGTCCTCGAGGTCGCCCGGGGGAGGGCAGATGTCGGCGGGCAGATGATTGGTCATCACCGCAAGCGGTTCACCGCCGGCGCTGCGCAGGCGCCGGATCGTCACGGCCTCCGCGTCGGCGTCGAGGCCGAGTTCGGTGCGCAGGGCGTCGTCGGGTACCGATCGGCGATACTCCAGCAACTGCGTCGCCGGATGCATCCCGGCGGAACTCAGGTCGTCGAAGAGGCTGGTCAGCTCGACCGAGCGATTGACCGGACTCTGCACCACCTGGGTGCCGACTCCCCGCTTGCGGACCACCACACCCTTGTCGACGAGTTCCTGGATCGCCTGCCGGATCGTGGGCCGGGAGAGCTTGAGTCGCTTGGCGAGATCGAGTTCGTTCTCGAGCCGGTCGCCGGGGGTCAATTCGCCGTTGATGATCGCCGACTCGATGGCCTGGGCGAGCTGATGGTAGAGCGGCACCGGGGTCGAACGGTCGAGATCCACCTGCAGCTGGGTGGCCTGTGTCATGCCTCACAGTATGTCATAACAACCAAACATTGGCCTCGGTTCATTCCGGCGGCATGTTGAACGGCGTGATCACCTGGATCTCCGACGCGCGCGGTCGATACTCCCCGGGCACCGCACCATGGTGACTCATCACCGTCTGGGCGACCTGTCGCATGTCCGCGCGAGGTCATGATGCAGCACCGCGGTGAGATGCCCGCTACGCAACAGATCGCGATTCGACGGCCCGAGGTCGTGGCCGAGGAACACCTGGCATGTCTGGTCCGCGGCGGAGAGCGCCGTGACGATTCCCTTGTTCCCGCCACCGATCGAATAAACGGCCGCGATCCGCGAATTGTGTTCCAGCGCCGTGGTGGTCAGCCTCCGGCTGGTCACGTCCAGACCGTCGGAGCCGGAGACATAGGTGACGTGCCGGTGCGGATCGTCACGGCGCATCGCGGCACGAAAACCCATCTCCCGCTCCTCTTCGCCCCGGAACTCCGCGCTGCTGGTCATCACGAGGACGTCGGCATCGACGTGCCGCAGCCACTGCGACATCAGGTAGGCCGCGGTCGCGCCGGCCGCCCGATTGTCCATACCCACATAGCCGATCCTTGTACTCATCGGCACATCGCTCACCAGCGTGATCACCGGAATGCGGGCGGCGCTCAACCTGCCGATCGCGGCCGCGACCTCGGGTGCGTCCGGCGCCTTGAGGATGACCGCGTGGCTACCGTGGCGCGCGATCGCGTCGAGTTCGGCGACGATCGCCTCGACCTCCCACCGCTCGTGGCAGTGGTAGCGCGCCCGGAAGGTCGCCGGTCGTAGGCTCGGCATCTCGAGCTCCAACGCGGTGCGCACCATGGACGAGAACCGTTGCGGGGTCTCCATCACCAGGTCGATCATGAACTGCCGACCGGAAAGCCGGAGTTGGGTGCGCTGCCGGTCGAGGTCGGCGATGGCCTGCTCGACCTGACGGCCGGTGGCTTCACGCACGCCGGATCGCCCGTGCAGCACGCGGTCGACCGTTGCCTCACTCACGCCCGCCTGCCTGGCGATGTCGCGCACCGAATAGCGATGTGGCATGGCCCACTCCTGAGGTATTTTTGATGGAGATCTGCCCTTGTTAGGACATTAGGATCTTGCCAGGGTTGTGGCAAGGGATTCCCCATCGATCCCTCCTTTTATGGACAGGAGCGCACACCCCATGACCGTGCACAACCCCTCCGGCGAGCGCACCTCGACTCACCGCGCCGACCGCTTCGGGCTCGACGAATGCCGCATCGACGACTTCGTCACCGCCATCGACGCCGAGACCGATCTCGCCGACTACCCGTACGCGACATCGGTCGACCACAACGTCCTCGTCTACGACGCGGCTGCCCTGCGGTCACAGATCGCCGATCCGGCCGTCCGCATCAGGGTCGGCGACGAGTTGGCACGAGCGCTGCTGACCGGGCCCGGCATCGTCGTGTTCGCGGGCGCATTCGACGAGCGGCACGGACTGGGCGAATCCACCCGGATCTTCTCCGACATCATCGACGAACAGCACGCCGCCGGCCGCAGTTTCGGCGACCATTTCGCCGCACCCGGAGCCAACGACCGCATCTGGAATGCCCTGCAGAAACTCGCCATCCGCAACCCGGAGACCTTCACTCGGTACTACGCCAACGACATCCTCGCGTTGATCTGCGAGGCGTGGCTGGGCCCGATGTATCAGGTGACCTCGGCCATCAACGTCGTCAATCCCGGTGGCGCCGCACAGAATCCGCATCGCGACTACCACCTGGGTTTCATGTCGACCGACACGGCCGCACAGTTCCGCGCGCACATCCACCGGTTGTCGCCGGCGCTGACCCTGCAGGGTGCGGTCGCCCACGTCGACATGCCGCTCGAGTCGGGTCCCACGACGTACCTGCCGTACTCACAGCGATACGAACAGGGATACATCGCGTTCAACCTGCCCGAGTTCCGCGATTACTTTGCCGCCCACCACATCCAGATTCCGCTCCGTGCCGGCGACGGGGTGTTCTTCAATCCCGCACTGTTCCATGCCGCCGGCCACAACACCTCCACCGACATCAAGCGCATGGCGAATCTGCTCCAGGTGTCGTCGGCGTTCGGGCGCGCGATGGATGCCGTCGACCGGTCGGCGATGCTGCGATCGCTGTATCCGTCGCTGCTCGACCTGGCGGCCTCCGGCGACCAGTCCGGCGTCGACCACGTCATCGCCGCCGCCGCGGAGGGATACGCCTTCCCCAGCAACCTCGACCTCGACCAGCCACTGTCGGGGCTGGCCGGCGAAACCCAGGCCGAACTGGTCCATCGTGCCCTCGCCGGCGGTTTCGACGCGGAGCGCTTCTCCCGCGAACTCGCCGAACTCGATCGGCGGCACACCGCATGAGCACCACGACCGGCCTCCGTATCGCCGCCGCCCCCATCTCCTGGGGTGTATGCGAGGTGCCCGACTGGGGCTACCAGGTTCACCGGGATCGGGTCCTGGGAGAGATGCGCGAACTCGGCGTGACCGCCGCCGAAACCGGCCCGGAGGGCTTCCTGCCCTCTGCCCCACAGGAACTGCGCGACACCCTCGCGTCGTTCGAGCTGACCTGTGTGGGTTCCTTTGTGCCCGTGGTCCTGCACGATGCCGACCACGATCCGGAACCGGAGGTCTCCGAGGTTCTCGACAGACTCGAGATCTCCGGGGGTGACGTCGTCGTACTCGCTGCCGCCACCGGTGTCGACGGTTACGACGCACGGCCCGATCTCGACGATGCGCAATGGTCCACTCTGCTGGCCAACCTCGATCGCCTCGACCGGATGGCTGCGCGCAGAGGTGTAGTGGCAGCATTGCATCCGCATGTCGGCACGCTGATCGAGAATCGCGAGGAGGTGTATCGAGTGCTGGAGAACTCATCGATCGGGTTGTGCCTGGACACCGGTCACCTGCTCATCGGCGGATCCGATCCACTCGAGATCACCGCAGCCTTCACCGACCGCATCCGGCACGCGCATCTCAAAGACGTTCGTCTCGACCTCGCGGAACAAGTACAGCGTGGCGAACTCACCTACACCGAGGCCGTCGCCGCCGGTATGTACGTCCCGCTCGGCGCGGGCCGGGCCCGCATCTCCCAGGTGGTGGGCGCGCTCACCGACGCCGGGTACCAGGGATGGTTTGTCCTCGAACAGGATACGATTCTCGCCGACGAGGCCGCCGCCGACGCGGCCGCTGCCGATGTCGCGGTCTCCATGTCGTATCTGCGCCGCGTGGCCCGCGGAGAGATCTACGTATGAGCCGCACACGTTCGGTTGACGAACCGTTGCGGATCGGCGTCCTCGGCGCCTCCCGGATCGCCGAGAACGCGATCGTCGGCCCCGCACGCGAACTCGGCCATCGACTGGTCGTGGTCGCCGCCCGGGACCGGCGTCGCGCCGAGGACTTCGCCGCGACGTACGGCGTTGAGCGGGTCGTCGACACCTATGACGAGGTGATTGCGGCCCCCGACGTCGACATGATCTACAACCCGCTCGCCAATTCGCTTCACGCGCCGTGGAATCTGTCTGCGATCCGGGCCGGCAAACCGGTGCTGACCGAGAAACCGTTCGCCCGCAATGCCTCCGAGGCCCGCGAGGTGGCCGATGCCGCCCGCGGGGCCAGCGTTCCGATACTCGAGGGGTTCCACTACCTGTTCCATCCGTTGATGGCGCGCACTCGGGAACTGCTGGGTGACGGCATAATCGGCGATCTCCGGCGCGTGGAGGTCGTGATGGGCATGCCCGAGCCGGCTCCGACGGATCCGCGATGGTCCTACGATCTTGCCGGCGGTTCGCTGATGGATCTGGGCTGCTACAGCGTCCATGTGTTTCGGCATCTGGGCGAGTTCGCCGGGGGTGAGCCGGTGATCACCGCGGCATCGGCCGTGGTCCGCGACGGCCAGGTCGACGAATCGGCGACGATCGACGTGCGGTATCCGTCCGGGGCAACCGGCGCCACGACCACGTCGATGGTCGACGCCGACTACACCTTCCGGTGTCGGATCGTCGGCGACACCGGTGAATTGATCCTGCACGACTACCTCTCGCCGAAGCGCGACGACCGCCTGACCATCATCAGAGACGGCACCGAGCACGTCGAGCACGTCAGTACCCGCGCGACCTACACCTTTCAGCTCGAGGCACTTGCCACCGCATTGCGGTCCGGCGAATCGCTGCCGATCGGGCCGGACGATGCCGTCGCCACCATGGAGTTCATCGATGCCGCCTATCGTGCCGCCGGGTTGATGCCGCGCTGAGTCACCGATCGGAGATCCATTGACGACTATTTGTTAGGACATTTGCACAAACTGGGTTACGATCCTCTTGTGACTGTCATCACTGACAGTGGAAGATGTAACCCAAGGCAAGGAGCACCATGTCCACCACCGATGACCATCCGGGTCTGAAACACGATCAGTCGACTCTGCCGCCGCTGGGAACGGGACCGTTCCGGCGGCGTCTTCATGCCGTGGCCCTGATCGCCACGCTGGGCGGTTTGCTCTTCGGCTACGACACCGGTGTCATCAACGGCGCACTGGAGCCGATGAAGACCGACCTCGGCCTCACCGCCTTCACCGAGGGTGTGGTCACCAGCTCCCTGCTGTTCGGCGCCGCGTTCGGTGCGCTGATCGGCGGTCGGCTGTCGGATGCCATCGGCCGCCGCAAGTCGATCATGGGCCTGGCGGTCCTCTTCCTCGCCGGAACCCTCATCTGCGTGTTCGCTCCGGGATTCGGTGTCATGGTGGTCGGACGTGTGGTGCTCGGACTGGCCGTCGGCGCCGCGTCGACCGTCGTCCCGGTCTACCTCGCCGAACTCGCGCCGTATGAGATCCGCGGCTCCCTCGCCGGCCGCAACGAGGTGATGATCGTCGTCGGTCAGCTCGCGGCCTTCATCGTCAACGCCATCATCGGCAACATCTGGGGCGAGGAGGATGGGGTCTGGCGCATCATGCTCGCCGTCGCCGCCCTCCCGGCGATCTGCCTGATGGTCGGCATGGTCCGCGTACCCGAGTCACCGCGCTGGCTGATCGCCCAGAACCGCCGCGAGGAGGCCTACGACGTTCTCGCCACCATTCGTTCGCAGCAGCGCGCCCGGGCCGAGGTCGACATGGTCGAAGAACTCCGCGAGATGGAGGAGACCGCGATCCACGGCAGCTGGACGGCGTTGCGCGACAACAAATGGATTCGGCGCATCGTGCTGGTGGGCATCGGAATCGGTGTGGCCCAACAACTCACCGGCATCAACTCGATCATGTACTACGGCCAGTCCGTCCTGAAGGACGCCGGATTCGCCAGCAACGCCGCACTCATCGCCAACATCGCCCCCGGCGTCATCGCGGTCGTCGGCTCGATCACCGCACTCTGGCTGGCGCAGAAGATCAATCGGCGCACCACCCTCATCATCGGCTACAGCCTCACCACCACCTGCCACTTCCTCATCGGCATCGCATCGCTGGCGTTGCCCGAGGGCAATCCCGCCCGTCCGTGGGTGATCTTGACTCTCGTGGTGATCTTCGTCGGATCGATGCAGACCTTCCTCAACGTGGCCACCTGGGTCCTGCTGTCGGAGATCTTCCCGCTGCACATCCGTGGTCTGGCCATCGGCATCTCGGTGTTCTGCCTGTGGATCACCAATGCCCTTCTGGGACTGTTCTTCCCGACCCTGGTCGAGGCGACCGGCATCACCGGCACGTTCTTCATGTTCGGTGGCATCGGCATCATCGCGCTGCTGTTCGTCATCACCCAGGCCCCCGAGACCCGCGGCAAGACCCTCGAGGAGGTCGAGGACGAGGTGTCCACCGGCCGTATTTACCCGAGCCGACGGATCAGGGAACTCATCTGAGCAGCCAAGACATCACCCGAACACGCGCGATTCCCGCACCGGATACCGGTGCGGGAATCGCGCTTTTCGGATTGCGTGACGAGTACGCCTTCACTCTCCAACCGGATTCCCACAACCGAACCCGGAGTTGAACGCCGCCGGCCATCACAGCAGATATAGATGCGGCCACACAGGTCACTCGCGCCGTATATCGACACCAGCCGCTCGTCACACCGCGTTCGTATCCGCCGCGGGTCGAGTGTTGGGTGGGCACCGACAGAGAACTGCAGCGCGACCCGAGAATTCAGGCCGCGCTGCAGTTGTCCGTGTGTCAGATTGTCAGCTCACCAACGCCGAGTCGGCGGCACGCAGGGTCTGGGCGGCCTCACGCAGTCCGTCGATCTGGCCGAGGGAGACGTCCTCGTGCTCGATGTTGACGGCCATGTTCGGGTCGACGGCCGCCAGTGCCGCGAGGAATCGCGTCCAGAATCCGATGTCGTGACCGCGGCCGACGGCGACGAAGTCCCAGGCGGAGTCCTCCGGCCACTTGTTGACCACATGCTTGCCGCCGAGTCCGGTCGGGTTCTCCGACAGCGGGATTCGGGTGAACCGCTCGTCGAGGACGCCGTAGATCGAGCAGTTGTCGTTGATCCGGGTGTCCTTGGCTGCGGCATGGACGACCAGCGGGCCGAGCCATTCGATGGCGGCCACCGGATCGATGCCCTGCCAGAACAGATGCGACGGATCCATCTCGGCACCGATGTTGGTGGCGCCGAGCCGGTCGACGAGCCGCTTCATCGTCGGCGGATTGAACACCAGATTCTGCGGATGCATCTCGATGGCGACGGTGACGCCGTTCTCGCGGGCGAGCGCATCGATCTCGGCCCAGAACGGCAGGGCCACCTCATCCCACTGGTAGTCGAGCGAATCGAGGTAGCCCGAATCCCAGGTATTGACGTGCCAGGCCGGCCACTGGCCACCCGGATGCGCATGAGGCAGTCCGGACATGGTGACCACGCGGTCGACGCCGAGCAGCCCGGCCACCCGGATCGCGTTACGCAGGTCGTCGGCGTCCTCGGGGCCCACCTCCGGGTCCGGATGCAGCGGATTGCCGTTGCAGTTCAGGCCGGCCAGGGACACGCCGGTGCCGTCGAAGGTCGAGAGGTAGTCACGGACACTCACCTCCCCGGACAGCAGTTCGGCCACCGGGAGGTGCGGGGTACCCAGGAAACCGCCGGCGTTGATCTCCGCGCCGGTCAGGCCGAGTGAGCCGATGACCTCCAGCGTCTCGGGCAGGGAACGGTCATGCAGGATGGCGGTGTACACACCGAGTTTCATGATGATGCCTCTTTCGGATGGATTGTGGTGCAGGTGAATACGGGTCAGACGATCTTGACGGTGGCGCCGGCCGCGGCGGCGGAGCCGGCGATGGCGGCGGCGACCCGCATGCTGTGGACCCCGGTGTCGAAGCCGGGCAGCGGGCCGAGGGCATCGATCCCGGCGATCTGGTCGAGGAAGGCGCGCGCCTGGTAGGCGAAGAACTCCGCCTTGCCGTGGCCGACGCCGCCGGCGTCCATCGGCAGCCCACCTCGGATGTAGGGATGGTCGGGTCCGATGATGACGCGCCGGGAGCCGCCGAGCGCCGGGTTGTCGCCGGCCAGGGAGATCTGGAACTCGGCCGGCCGGGAGAGGTCCCAGGACACCGATCCCTCGGTGCCGAAGGCCTCGAAGCCCAGGCCGTCGGGCAGGTTGTGCGCGACCCGCGAAGCCGAGAAGGTGCCGACGGCGCCATTGGCGAAAGTGGCCGTGAAGGTGGCGATGTCGTCGTTCTCGACCGGTGCGTTCTCGTCGCTTACGGCGCCCTTGGTGTGACCGTAGGTGGTGCCCAGCGGGATCGGTCGCTCGGTGATCACGGTGTGGAAAACCGCTCCGGACACCTCCACGATCGGCCCGAAGATGAATTCCGAGAGATCGAGCAGGTGGCTACCCACGTCGGCGAGCGCACCGGTCCCCGGTCCGCCACGGTGGCGCCAGGTGATCGGCGAGGTCGGGTCGAGTCCGTAGTCGCACCAGTAGTGGCCGTTGAAATGGATCGGCGCGCCGATGGTCTGTGCGGCCACTTCGCGGCGGATCTGTTCCACCGCCGGTGAGCGACGGTACGTGTAGCCCACGGCGGCAACCGAATCCGGCGCATCCTCGGCTGCGGTCACCATGGCCTCGGCGTCGGCGAGTGACGCGGCGAGCGGCTTCTCGCACAGGACATGCTTACCCGCGGCAAGTAGGCCCTCCACCATCTCCCGGTGCAGGTGATTGGCGACGACGACGCTCACCGCGTGGACGTCCGGCGCATCCGCGAGCGCCCGCCAGTCGTATTCGGCGCGTTCATAGCCGTAGCGTCGGGCGGTTTCGTCGGCGACGGCGGGGTTGGCGTCGGCGATGGCCACCAGACGCACGTCGGGGCGATCGACGTCGAACAGCGTCGACGCCATCCGGTAGCCGGCCGCGTGCGCGCGGCCGGCCATGCCGCCGCCGATGACGGCGACGCCAACGGGATCCTGGCTCATGGTTTCTCCTTGAAGTGCAAGAGGCGATGTGAATGCGCACGTCGAGCGCGCTAGACCGGTTTAGTAGACCGGTATAGTACGATACTATGACGGCGGTCACCCGCCGCTGTCAACACCCACGCCGCACCGAAGAAGGAGAACGACCGCCGATGGCCACTCGCGGGCGCGTCACGATGGCCGATGTCGCCGATCACGTCGGCGTCTCCAAGGCGACCGTCTCATTGGTGTTCCGGCAGGCGCCCGGGGTCGGCGACGACACCCGGGCCGCGGTCATGGCCGCCGCCGACGAACTCGGGTACCGGGTCAATCGCACCGCGGCACTGATGACCGCGCGGCGCACGCACCTGATCGGCGCGGTCGCCCAGATCCGCAACAGCTTTCACGCCGAACTCGTCGAGCAGTTGGTCCGCGCGGCCGATGCCGCCGGATACGAGATCGTGCTCGGTGCGGTCACCCCGACGCACGGCGAGAATCGCGTCGTCGACACACTTCTCGATTTCCGTTGCGAGGCAATGCTGCTCATCGGCACCGAACTGCCCGACGCCCAGATCGGCGAGTTGGCCACACGCGTACCGACCGTCGCGGTGGGCCGTCGCGTCGGCGGTCCGGACGTCGATGCCGTGCGCACCGATGATGCGCAGGGCATCGCGCAGGTGGTCGACCATCTCTACCGACTGGGGCATCGCCGGATCGTCCACGTGTCGGGCGGGTCGGGCGCGATCGCCGCCGACCGTCGCGCCGGCTTTCTGCGCGCGCTACGGTCCTACGATCTCGCACACTCCGGGTCGGTCATCGAATCCGACGGCTTCACCGAGGCCGCGGGCATGACGGCCGGACACTCGCTGCTCGCCGGAGACCTGCCGACGGCCGTCGTGTGTGCCAACGACCTACTGGCGGTCGGGGCCCTCGACGTGCTCCGCTCCGCGGGAGTCGCGGTGCCGGAGCAGGTCTCGATCACCGGCTACGACGACAGTCCGCTGGCACGACTCGGCAACGTCGCGCTCACCACCGTCTCGCAACGCCCTGCCGAACAGGCCGACCGTGCGATCGCCGCCGTCATCGAACGTCTCGACCGAGATCGCACCGAGCGGTCGACCGCCACGCTCACACCCGAACTGGTCGTGCGAGCCACGACGGGTCCTGCCCAGGACTCGACTTTGTCCTGACATCATGATTATCTTTCTGTGACCCGGTTCACCAGAGAGGACCCCTGCCATGACCGCCGATCTGTCGCTTGCCCGTGCCCAACTCCTCACCGACAAGGTGGTGCTCGTCAGCGGCGGAACGCAGGGCCTCGGCGCGCAGATCGTGCGCACCGCCGCCGCAGCCGGCGCGCGTGTCGCCTTCAGCGGCCGCAACGCCGAGAAGGGCAAGCGCCTCGCCGACGAATTCACCGAGTGCCCCGTCCGATTCATCGAGTCCGATCTGAGTGACCCGCAGGGGGCCACCGATTCCGTCACCGCCACCGTCGCCGAGTTCGGCCGGATCGACTGCCTGGTCAATGCCGCGGGAACCACCAGTCGTGGAACACTTCTCGACACCACGCCGGAGCTCTTCGAACAACACGTCGCGGTCAATCTCCGTGCCCGGTTCTTCACGATGGCGGCCGCGGTCCGCGACATGACCGACCGCGGCGCCCCGGGCACGATCGTCAACATCATCACGATGTCCGCGCACGGTGGTCAGCCGTACCTCGCACCCTATGTGGCGTCGAAGGCCGGCCTCATCGGCCTGACCCGCAACGCCGCGCACGCCCACCGCTGGGATCGGATTCGCATCAACGGGCTCAACATCGGCTGGACAGAGACCGAGGGAGAGGCGCAGGTGCAGAAGCGCTTTCACGGTGCGGATGACTCGTGGATCGAGGAGGCCAATGGATCGGTGCCGATGGGCAAGCTAGGCCAGCCCGACGAGATCGCCGATTTCGTGGTGTTCCTGCTGTCCGATCGCAGCGGCGTGGTCACCGGTTCGGTGATCGACTGGGATCAGACCATCCCGGGCGCGTACGACTAACCGAGCGCCGTTGACAGCGCTCCGAATTACGTTGACAGCGCTCCGTATTCCGTTGACAGCGCCCAGCGAGCACAGTCGGCTACAAGCAAAGCGCTGTCAACGTCAGAGAGAGCGCTGTCAACGCAATCAGGGTTACGCGGGGACCTCGGCGACGTCGTGGCCGACCCGGACGGCCTTGCCACCATTGTTCATCGATTCGATGAGTGCGTCGGCCACGACCGCGGCGCGGAGCCCGTCGGCGGCGGTGGCCAGCGTCGGCGGTCGGCCGTCCGCGATGGCACTGATCCACTCGGACAACTCATGTCGGTAGGCGTCGGCGTAGCGGGGGCGCCAGTCGGCCGGGTAGCCGACTGATCGCGTCCGGGCCCGATCGATCACCACCGCGGCGGGCAAGGTCAGTGCCGCGGCGCCGTCCTCGCCGACCACCTCGCAGCGCGTGTCATAGCCGTAGCCCGCGTTGACGAAGACCTCCACGGTGATCAGCACGTCGGATGCGGTGCGCAACAGCATGATCTGCGGGTCGACTCGGCGTCCGGCGTTGCGGCTCGACCGTCCCGCATGCCAACTCACCTCGACGATCGGGGAGCCGAGCAGCCACGGCATCACATCGAGTTCGTGGATGGCCGCGTTCGTGATGGTCGACGCCGAGTCACCGCGCGGATCGGCCGACACGGTGCGGCTGACGCAGTGCGCGACGAGGATCTCGCCGAGATCCCCGGACCTCACGACCCGACGAAGATCGACGTAGGACGGATCGTGGCGCCGCATGAATCCGACGCTGATCAGCCGCTGCCCGCCTCGAATCTCGGCCTCGCACACCTCGCGGGATTCCACCGAGGTGGGCGCCAGCGGCTTCTCGCACAGCACCGGTTTCCCGGCGTCGAGAGCCGCCAGGGTCAGTTCCGCGTGGGTGGAGTCATGTGAGGCGATGACGATGGCATCCACGGCGTCGTCGACGATGAGCGCGGTGGCGTCGCCGAACACCCGCGCTCCCCCGACCGCGGCGGCCACCCGGCGCGCGGCGTCGGAGTTCACGTCGGCGACCGCGGTCACCGCGGCACCGCTGACGTTACGGTGCAGGTTCTCGGCGTGGTCGGCACCCATGATGCCGGTTCCGATGATCCCGACCCGGACCGTCATGCGACGGCCTCCCCGGGGAACACGATGCCGATCTGCGCGCGGATGGCATCCATCGTCTCGAGTGCAGCCACCGCGTCGGCCAGTGGATGGACCTCGGATTCGTTGGCACCGAGACCGATTCGGCGCGCGGCGTCGACCGCCGAGTAGTGCAGCCCGTCCTCATGTGAGCCGTGCTCCTCGTCGTAGGAGAGCACCGCGCCGTCGCGGAGGCGGATCTCGAACGGTCCCGGTTGATAGAAGGGTCCGGGGATGATCACCTCGGCGTCGACGCCGCAGATCGCCGCCGTCGTCGGGGTATCGGACATGATGGTCGTGTTGAGCAGTGTGTGCCCGCCTGTGGTCGACCGCAGTAGCGCCGAGACCTGACCGTTGAGAACGTCATTCGCGGGTGTACCGAGCGCTGTGATCTCCGATGGCCGACCCAGCACCCACTGTCCGAAGGCGACCGGGTACGACCCGAGGTCGAGCATCGGCCCGCCGGCCAGGCTCGGATCGTAGATGCGGTGGTCGGTGGTGAAGAACTCGCCGTGGTCGGCCATCACGGTCCGGATCTCCCCGAGGATTCCGGCGTCGAGGACCTGTTGCAGGACATCGAATTTCGGCAGGAATCGAGTCCACATCGCCTCACCGGCGAAGAGCCCGGTCTCCGCGGATCGCGCGGCGACGGTGCGGGCCTGATCGGCGTTGATACCCAGCGGCTTCTCCACCAGCACATGCTTACCGGCGTCGAGCGCCGCCAGGGCACCCGCCAGATGTTCGGTGTGCGGCGTACACACGTAGACGATGTCCACGCTCGGGTCGGCGAGCAGGTCCGCGTAGGCGCCGTGCGACGCGGGAATGTCGAACTGCCGCGCGAACTCCTCGGCGCGCGCCGCCGAGCGGGAACCGACAGCCGTCACCCGCTGATCGGTGTGCTTGTGCAGTGCCGCGACGAATCGGGATGCGATCCAGCCGGGGCCCAGGATCCCCCAGCGCATCACCGGCGCCGAACGCGCATCGGGTGTGCGTGCGGCGGGCAGAGAGTATGTCACGGAATACCTTTCAGCTACGGGAGAGCGGCCGGGCGGTCGGTGGATGACATGATGCGACGTACCTGCTTGCCGGCCGTCGCGGAGCGGAGCGCCCACTCGTCGGCGAGGTCGTCATCAAGTGCGATGAGCACCGCATCGATGTCGGGGTCGTCGAGCAGATCCCCGTACAGCCCGTAGCTGGCGAGGATGCCGAGCCGGTCGGCGATCTGCCAGGCGTTCATGGTCGACGCACTCGCGACGACCTCGATGGAGCCGCTGACCAGAGCGGGGTCGGCGAGGGCATTCATGACGGTGTCGTCGAGGTGCTCGACCATCAGGCCCCACCGGAAGCGCGGTTCGTCGCGTTCGCGCGGCGGCCGCCGACGACGCTTGGGCGCCGCGGTGGTCGCCCGAACGATCAACTCGGGTTCGAGTGCCACGTCACCCAGAAAGCCGCATCCGCCGGGTTCGACGGAATCATCGGTCAGCACTCGACCGACCGCATCGATCGCCGCGGCCGCCAGACCTCCGATGTCCTGCCGGATCGTGGTGAGGTCGACGCCATCGACGCCGGCCAGATGACCGTCGTCGTAACCGACCACCGACATCTCGGCGGGCACCGAGACCCCGTGGGCTCGCATGACATCGATGAAGCCGAAGGCCATCCGGTCGTTGGCGAGGAACACCGCGGTCGGCCGCGGCAATCGATCGAGGAGTTCGCGGGCGACCCGCGCGCCGGCCTCCTCGGTGTAGTCACCCCGCAGGATCTGACAGTACTGCTGCAATCCGGCGGCGGTCATCGCCCCGATGTACCCGCGCTGCCGTTCGGCCGCGCACGGATGGTCGCCGCCACCGATGTGGGTGATGGCGGTGTGCCCCAGATCGATCAGATGCTGGACGGCCAGGTGGGCACCCTGCCATTCGTCGGTGCCGACGGTCAATGCGGGCAGATCGGCGATCCGTTCGCCGATGATGACGGTGGGCAGCGGCAGGTCAAGGGCGTCGTCGTGGGTGGCGCCGACGACGATGAGCGCGTCGCAGTCGACGTCGACGAGATCGGCGATCGCGCGGGCCCGGTTGCGTGCCCGGCCGTGGATGCTCGAGGCGATACGGTAGCGCGGGTGTGACTGTCCCGCTGCGGATTCGGCATCGACACGCGCGTCGGCGGCGGCGTAGACGGCGTCGACGAGGTCGGCCTCAAAGGGATTCGACGCGTCGAAGACCAGCCCGATGAGCGGCGATCGCACCGACTCCCGGGACACACTCTGCGTCATGTCGCGATCCTTTCCGTCGGGATTAGCCACCGATGTAATACCGATCACAACCGAATGTCAATACTTTGTCCGGACATTCTGATCATTTGCCATCAAGGGCATGGGCGCCCACCCGCGACGGAAGTCGGGCCGCACCGACACCGCAGACGACCATCACCACAGCCAGCACCAGGAATACGACCGAGTAGGCGCCCGCCGGGAGCCCGGCCGCGCCACTGCCCACCATCGCGATGGCCACCGACGCCAGTGCGACGCCGAAGGCATTTCCCAACTCCTGCACGGCGGCGTGCAGGGCATTGGCGTCACCGAGTTGCGTGGCGTCGATATCGGCGAAGGCCACGGTGTTGTAGGCAGAGAATCCGATCGAACGCAGCATGCCGGAGACGAACAGCCCGATGGCGATGAGCCCCGGCGGGGTCTGCTCACCGATCAACGCCAATCCCACGAACGTGATCGTCGAGGCCACCGCGACCGCCAGCAGCACCTGCCGAATCCCCCACCGGCGCATCAGCGGTGTGGTGGCCGGTTTGATGACGACATTGCCGGCGAACAGCGCCGCGACCATCGCGCCCGCAGTCACCGGCGACCAGCCCAGCCGCAGCTGCAGCATGAGTGGCACCACGAACGGCACGGCACTGATCGCCAGCCGGTAACCGGTGCCGTACCCGATCGCCGAACCGAACGATTTCACGCGCAGGACAGCGAGATTGAGCAGTGGATGAGCAGCGCGTCGCAGGTGCCGGATGGTCAGCGCACCGACCACTGCCGCGACGATCACGCCGATCACGACCAACAACCACCGGATCGGTGCGGCCGTCAGCATTTCGGCGACCGCCATCGCGGCACCGATGGCGAGAATCGCACCGACGGCGCCGATCGCGTCGAGCGGCGTGTCTCCGCGCGGCCCATCGGGCGACAGAATCCTGAGGGCCGCAACGACTCCCAGAACTCCGATGGGAATGTTGATCGCGAAGATCACCCGCCAGTCGGCATGCTCGACGATCAGCCCGCCGAGCAGCGGGGCGATCACCGGCGCGACCAGTGCGGGCCAGGTGAGGTAGGCGATCGCGCGGGCCACGTCACCGACGTGTACCGCCCGCAACACCGCGAGCCGCCCGACGGGGACCATCATGGCCCCGCCGGCGGCCTGCGCCACCCGCATCCCGATGAGCACCGGAAGTGACGGCGCCAGGGCGCATCCCAGCGATGCCACGGTGAAAACGACCATCGCGGTCAGGAACACCCGCCGCATCCCGAAGCGGTCGGCCAGCCAGCTGCTCAGCGGGATGAGCACGGCGAGGGTGATCAGGTAGGCGGTGACCACGCCGGTGGCGTCGATGGCGTCGACCCCGAGGTCGGCGGCCATCGACGGCAGCGCGGTGACCACGATGGTGGCGTCGAGGATCTCCATGAACATCGCGCCTGCACCCAGAAGGGCAAGTGCGCGAGGGAAATCCGCGTGCGGCGTGGCCGTCGCCTCCGATGCCACGTCGTCGGATCCCACGCCGGTCACCCGTCGTGCGACACCGATACCGACGACACCGATGCCGGTGACACCCACGCGCCGTGTTCCACCGACGCGGTCATCGCGTCGAGAACTTCGGCGGCCCGCACGGCGTCATCGATCGTGGCACCGGCACCGACGGCCGCGACGGCGTCGGGACCGATAATCGACGCGCAGAATCGCGCGGCCTCGATCACCTTGAGGTCGTCGTAGCCCATCGCGGTGGCCGAACCGGGCTGGAACGCGGCGTACTGGCCGTGGCCGGGCCCGACGAACACCGTCGAGGTCGGCAGATCCTGGATGACACCGAGGGTTCCGCTGCGGCCGATCTCGAGTTCGCCCATCCTCCGGAAGTCCCACCTCAGTACACCGGTGGTGCCGTGGACCTCGAAACCGTAGGAGTTCTGCTCCCCGACCGAGACGCGGCTCGCCTCGAGGACGCATCGGGCGCCGGAGGCCATGCGCAGTTGCGCCGACAGGTAGTCCTCGTTCTCCACCGGCCCGCGTTCCCCACCGGTGGCCAACTGATGACCTGAGGTGGCACCGGTGGGTTTGGGGCGGGAATCGATGAAGATGGCGGTGTCGGCCACCAGGGAGTCGATGTCACCGAGGAGGTACCAGATGAGATCGGCGCCGTGCGACGCGAGATCTCCGAGCACGCCGTTGCCGCCGCGCTCACGCGCGAACCGCCAGCTCAGCGCGCCGTCCGGATGGGCGGCGTAGTCGCTGAACAGGCGGAAGCGGGCGTGGGTGATCTCGCCGATCTCACCGGCGCCGATGATCTCGCGGGCCGCGGCGACCGCTGGAGCGTTGCGGTAGTTGAATCCGACGGCGGTGGCCACACCGGCGGCGTGGGCCGCTTCGGCGACGGCACGTGCATTCGCCGACGAGAGTCCCACCGGCTTCTCGATCCACAGGTGCTTGCCGGCACTGACGACGGCGCAACCGATCTCGCGGTGCAGGAAGTTGGGCGCGGTCACGCTGACCGCGGCGATCGAGTTGTCGGCGACCAGATCTCGCCAGTCGGTGACGAAGCCGGCGTCGAACTGTGTGGCGGCGGTGGCCGCACGGTCGACGACCTCGTCGGCGATGGTCATCAGCCGGGGCGCCGGGGTCAGGTGCGGATAGTGATGGCGCAGGCGCGCATACGCTTGGGCATGTGCCCGGCCCATCCACCCGAATCCGATGATGCCGACCGGTAGTGCGGTGGCCGCCGAACCCTCGGCCGTCGGCTGCGCATCGGGAATCGTGCTTGCTGTCATGGGAACGCATCCTTTCGTACATGGGGGTGTTGTGATCCGTACCACCGATCATGCCAGGTTCGAATGTCCTGACAAAGTCTTGACTTTTGGTTGTGGTCTGCCGCACAGTGGAGGGGCACTCCCGAGTGGCCCGCCCACCGCACATGAACTTCGACCAGGAGCGATTCGTGACCACAGACCGCCCATCAGCCCGCTTCGACGTGCTGGCGATCGGACGCAGCGGCGTCGACATCTATCCGCAGCAGATCGGCGTCGGCCTCGAGGACGTCACCAGCTTCGGCAAGTTCCTCGGCGGCAGCGCCGCCAACGTGACCGTCGCCGCCGCCCGTCTCGGTGATCGCTCGGCCCTGATCTCCGGCGTCGGAGACGACCCGTTCGGCCGGTTCGTGCGCGCCGAACTGACCCGCCTCGGTGTCGACAACCGTTACGTCGGCATCGACGACACCTACGCCACGCCGGTGACGTTCTGCGAGATCTATCCGCCGGATGACTTCCCGCTGTACTTCTACCGCAAGCCCTCCGCCCCCGATCTGCAGGTCGAGGTCGCCGACATCGACACCGCCGCCGTGGCCGATACCCGTCTCTACTGGTCGACGGTGACGGGTCTATCCGAAGAACCCTCGCGCAGTGCACATTTCGCCGCGTGGGAAAGTCGCGCCCGCCGGCCGCTCACCGTACTCGATCTGGACTACCGGCCGATGTTCTGGGACACCCCCGCCGCCGCCACCGAGCAGGTGCAGCGCGCGCTGGGACACGTGACCGTCGCCGTCGGCAACCGCGAGGAGTGCGAGATCGCCGTCGGTGAAACCGATCCCCACAAGGCCGCCGACGCGCTGCTCGACCTCGGAGTCGAACTCGCCATCGTCAAGCAGGGCCCGCGCGGCGTGCTCGGCAAGACCCGCCATGAAACGGTCGAGGTCGCACCGATCCCCGTCGATGTGATCAACGGACTCGGTGCCGGCGACAGCTTCGGCGGATCGCTGTGCCACGGCCTGCTCGCCGACTGGCCGCTGGAGAAGATCCTCCTGCACGCCAACGCCGCCGGCGCCATCGTCGCCGGACGCCTCGAATGTTCCACCGCCATGCCGACGGCCGACGAGGTCGCCGCACTCGCAGCCACAGCCCAGGAGCACATCCATGCCTGAACTCGCCACCGCGATCACCCCCGCCCCCACCGACTACCTCGCCGACGCGCCCCTGTGCGCCGACTACGCCGACGTCACCGCGATCCGGGCGCAGCGCCCGCACGTCATCGCCGAGGCGTGGGCCCGGCGCCGGCGCCGCGACACCGTCATCGGCGACGACCGCCTGATGATCGTCGCCGCCGACCATCCCGCCCGCGGTGCCCTGTCGGTCGGCAAGAATCAGACCGCGATGAACAGCCGCACCGATCTGCTCGACCGGTTGCGGACGGCGCTGGCCAATCCCGGTGTCGACGGGGTGCTGGCCACGTCCGACATCCTCGAGGACCTGCTGCTGCTCGGCGCGCTGGAGGGCAAGGTGGTGTTCTCGTCGATGAACCGCGGCGGCCTCGCCGGCGCCTCGTTCGAACTCGACGACCGGATGACCGCCGCCACCGCGGGCTGGACCGTCGAGGCCGGACTAAACGGCGCCAAGATGCTCTGCCGCGTCGACCTCGACGACCCCGGCACCCTGAACATGATGACCTCGTGTGCCGCGGCCGTCGATGAGCTCGCCGCCGGCAACGTCATCGCGATGCTGGAACCGTTCCTGTCCAACCGGATCGAGGGCAAGGTCCGCAACGACCTCACCGCCGACGCGGTGATCAAGTCGATGCACATCATCCAGGGCCTCGGCTCCACCTCGGCCTACACCTGGCTCAAGCTGCCGGTGGTCGACGAGATGGAGCGCGTCATGGACGCCACCACCATGCCGACCCTGCTGCTCGGCGGCGACCCGCAGACCGCGCCGGAGGAGACATACGCCAGTTGGGAACGCGCACTGGCCATCCCGTCGGTCCGGGGGCTCATCGTCGGCCGCACCCTGCTCTACCCCGCCGACGACGACGTGGCCATCGCCGTCGACACCGCCGTCAATCTGGTGAAGTGAGGGGCTCAGGCGTGAACAGCAAGTACTACATCCCCGCGGGAAGTGCGACGGCCCCACTGGCCGTCGATGTCACCCCGGAGTCGGCCGGCTGGACCGAGTCCTCGCTCTGGGTGGTCGAGTTGGATGCCGGCGAATCGGTGACGCGGCGGTCGGGACCGGACGAGATCATCGTCATCCCGCTGTCCGGATCGGCGGTCGTCGCGTGTGACGGCCGGCAGTTCGAACTCGAGGGCCGGGCAAGCGTTTTCGACGGTCCCAGCGACTTCGCCTACGTCGGCCGCGACTCCGAGTTCTCCGTGACCAGCGCCGACGGTGGCCGCTTCGCCCTGTGCGGAGCGCGGGCGTCGACGACACTCCCGTTCCGATACGGCCCGAAAGCCGCTGTGCCCGTGGAACTCCGTGGCGCGGGGAACTGCAGCCGGCAGGTCCACAACTTCGGTACCGCCGGCGCCTTCGAGGCCGATTCGCTGATCGCCTGCGAGGTCATCACCCCCGGCGGCAACTGGTCGAGCTATCCCGCACACAAGCACGACGAGAACTCCGAGGTCGAGTCGCAGCTCGAGGAGATCTACTACTTCGAGATCCAGGAGAACAGCGGCACAGCGGGTTTCGGCTATCACCGCGTGTACGGCACCCCCGAACGCCCGATCGAGGTCCTCGAGGAGGTGCGCAGCGGTGACGTCGTCCTCGTGCCCCACGGCTATCACGGCCCGTCGATCGCCGCGCCCGGCTATCACATGTACTACCTCAATGTGATGGCCGGACCGGGCGAGGAGCGCGCCTGGAAAATCTGTGACGATCCCGCACACACCTGGCTGCGGGACAGCTGGGAGCACCAGGAGATCGACCCGCGTCTACCCTTTCCGCTGGTCGAGTAGCACCCACCCCACCGCCAATCGAGTAGCACCCCAACCCACCCGCTGATCGAGTAGCCCGAGGAACGAGGGCGTATCGAGATCACCGACCATCACCCACCGAGAAGGAAGGCCCATCGTGGCACCGATCAACCAGGGACGCGCCGGCGGCGTGACCGGCGTCCGTACCGCACACGGTGAACCGACCATCCGCCTGACCGTCGCGCAGGCCACCGTGCGGTTCCTGGCCAACCAGTACGTCGAACGTGACGGGCAGCGGTCGAAGTTCTTCGCCGGCTGCTTCGGCATCTTCGGCCACGGCAATGTCGCCGGACTGGGGCAGGCGCTGTTGCAGCAGGAGGTCGACGACGTCAACTCAGGCGTGGAGCCCTCCCTGAAGTATGTGCTCGGCCGCAATGAGCAGGCCATGGTGCATTCCGCGGTGGGTTATGGCCGGATGAAGGATCGGCTGCAGGCGTGGGCCGTGACCGCCTCGGTCGGTCCCGGCGCCACCAACATGCTGACCGGTGCCGCGCTGGCGACCATCAACCGCATTCCGGTGCTGTTGTTGCCCGCCGACACCTTCGCCACCCGCGCCACCTCCCCGGTGCTGCAGGAACTCGAGCTCCCGTCGTCGGGCGATGTCACCGTCAACGACGCCTTCAAGCCGGTGTCGCGCTACTTCGACCGCGTCTGGCGTCCCGAACAACTGCCCGGCGCCCTACTCGGTGCGATGCGGGTGCTCACCGACCCGGTGGAGACCGGGGCGGCGACCGTCGCCATCCCGCAGGATGTGCAGGCCGAGGCCTTCGACTTCCCGGAATCACTATTCGCCGAACGCACCTGGCACATCGCCCGCCCGCTCCCGGAGAAGCGCGTCATCGCCGAGGCCGCCGAGATCATCCGCTCCGCGAAGCGACCGCTGATCGTCGCCGGCGGTGGCGTGATCTACTCCGGAGCCACCGAGGTCCTGGCCGAATTCTGCACGCGCACCGGCATTCCCGTCGGACAGAGTCAGGCAGGCAAGGGCTCACTGCCTTATGACCACCCGCAGTCGGTGGGTGCCATCGGTTCCACCGGCACCACCGCCGCCAACGCCCTGGCCGCCGACGCCGACGTCGTGATCGGGATCGGCACGCGCTACAGCGATTTCACCACCGCGTCGCGTACCGCATTCACCGGTGCGGGCGTGCGGTTCGTCAACATCAACGTTGCCTCCCTGGATGCGGTGAAGCACTCCGGCTACAGCGTCGTCGCCGATGCCCGTGAGTCGATCGAGGCCCTCGATGCGTTGCTCGACGGCCACAGCGTCGACCCGGCGTATCGTGCACGGGTCGCCGAGCTCGCCGCCGAGTGGGATCGCATTGTCGAGCAGGCATATTCGCCGACGACCACCGGTGTGAACATCGCCACCGGCGAGGAGGCCCTCACCCAGGGTTCGGTGATCGGGCTGGTCAACGAGACCTCCGATCCCCGCGACGTGGTGGTGTGCGCCGCCGGCTCCATGCCCGGCGACCTGCATAAACTCTGGCGCACTCGCGATTCCAAGGGCTATCACGTCGAATACGGATACTCCTGCATGGGATACGAGGTGGCCGGCGGCCTCGGGGTCAAGATGGCCAGCCCGGACCGCGATGTCTTCGTGATGGTCGGCGACGGCTCCTATCTGATGATGGCAACCGAGTTGGTCACCGCGGTCCAGGAGAATCTGAAGGTCATCGTCGTGCTGGTCCAGAACCACGGCTTCGCCTCCATCGGATCGCTGTCGGAATCGTTGGGGTCCCAGCGATTCGGCACCGACTACCGCTACCGCGGCGACTCCGGACGACTCGACGGCTCGACGTTGCCGATCGACCTTGCCGCCAATGCCGCATCGCTGGGCGCCGACGTCATCCGTGCCACCACCGCCGCGGAGTTCACCGATGCCATCAAGGCGGCCAAGGCAGCCGAGCGCACCACCGTCATCCACGTCGAGACCGATCCGCTGATCGGCGCCCCCGACAGTGAATCCTGGTGGGATGTAACGGTATCGGAGGTCTCCACGCTGGACTCCACCCAGCAGGCCTACGTCGTCTACGAACAGTGGAAGGCAGTCCAGCGACCGTACCTGTCCCCCACCAACACCCAGAACACCCCCACTCTGATCAACGGAGCTCAGTGATGTCGAAGATTCTCGTGGGTTCAGCCCCCGACTCGTGGGGAGTCTGGTTTCCCGACGATCCGCAGCAGACCCCCTACACCCGATTCCTCGACGAGGTCGCCGCGTCCGGCTACGAGTGGATCGAGTTGGGCCCCTTCGGATACCTGCCGACCGACCCGGATCAGCTGCTCACCGAACTCGGAGCGCGCGGTCTGAAGCTCTCGGCCGGAACGGTTTTCGAACATCTGCATCAGGACGACTCGTGGGATGCGGTGTGGAGCCAGATCGAGGATGTGGCCAAGCTGACCGCGGCCGTCGGCGGTAAGCACGTCGTGGTGATCCCGGAGATGTGGCGTGATCCCGCCACCGGCGCGGTCCTCGAGGACCGTGACCTCACCGACGAGCAGTGGCGCAAGAAGACCAACGGCATGAATGAGCTCGGCAAGGCGATGTTCGAGAAGTACGGTGTCCGTGCGCAATACCATCCGCATGCCGACTCGCACGTGGACACCGAGGCGAACATCTACCGGTTCCTGGAGAACACCGACGGCGAGTTCGTGAACCTGTGCCTCGACACCGGCCACGTCAGCTACTGCGGAGGCGACAACATCGCCATCATCCGCAAGCATCCCGAACGCATCGGGTATCTGCACCTCAAGCAGGTCAACGAGGAGGTCCGCGCGAAGGTCTCCGCCGACGACCTGCCCTTCGGTGAGGCCGTCAAACTCGGCGCCATGACCGAACCGCCGATGGGCATCCCGGAGATGCCGCCGCTGCTCGAGGCCGTGGCCGACCTCGACATCGACATCTTCGGCATCGTCGAGCAGGACATGTACCCGTGCTCACCCGACGCTCCGCTGCCGATCGCCCAGCGCACCCAGAAGTACCTGGGTTCGTGCGGGGTGCCGGCCGTCGCGTTCCGATAGTCATTCAGTCCGACACCACATTTCACGGAGAACACCATGACCGACCTGCGTATCGCAGTCCTGGGCGTTGGCATGATGGGTGCCGATCATGTCGCCCGCATCACCGACCGCATCAAGGGCGCCACCGTCACCGTCCTCAACGACTACTTCCCGGAGAAGGCCGAGGAACTCGCGGCCACCATTCCCGGGTGCCGGGTGATCAACGACCCGCTCGATGCGATCGCCGACGCGGATGTCGACGCTGTCATCCTGGCCACCCCCGGCCCCACCCATGAGAAGCAGCTGCTGGCGTGCCTCGAGGCAGGCAAACCGGTGATGTGCGAGAAGCCGCTGACCACCGATGTGGCGACCTCGCTGGAGATCGTCAAGCGCGAAGCAGAGCTGGGCCGCAAGCTGATCCAGGTCGGCTTCATGCGCCGATTCGACGCCGAGTACGCGCAACTGAAGGACCTCATCGACGCCGGCACCTTCGGTCAGCTCCTCGTCGCCCACTGCGTGCACCGCAATCCCGCGGTGCCGCCGAGCTTCGACTCGGCGATGATCGTCAAGGATTCGATCGTGCACGAGGTGGACGTCACCCGCTTCCTCTTCGACGAGGAGATCGCCTCGGTGCAGATCAACGCCCCGGGCTCGAATCCCTCGGCACCCCAGGGCCTCAAGGATCCGCAGATCGCGATCTTCACCACCGAATCGGGTCGGCACATCGACGTCGAGTGCTTCGTCACGACCGGTGTCGCCTACGAGGTGCGCACCGAGGTCGTCGGCGAATTCGGTTCGGCCTTCATCGGTCTCGACCAGGGCGGGGTGATCCGCAAGCAACGCAATCCCGGTGTCGCGGTATCCGGGGACGGCCGGAAGGTGGCCGGGATCTGGGGAGGCGACATCACGCCGTCGTTCGTCGAACGTTTCGGTGCCGCCTATGACACGGAGATCCAGCGATGGGTCAACGCGGTCAAGGCCGGGACCAACGTCGACGGCCCGGGTGCGTGGGACGGCTACGCCGCTGCCGCCGTGTGTGCGGCCGGTGTGCAGGCCCTCGAGACCGGTGAGGTCGTCGCCGTGGACATGGTGTCGCGCAATTCGATCGAAGGAGCATGACGATGAAGGTCGCACTCGATCCCACCCCGTATCATCACGATTATTCGTTGCTCGAACTCCCCCGCGTCGTCGCCGATCTCGGCTACGAGTATCTGCAGTTGACCCCGCATGTGGACATGATCCCGTTCTTCAATCACCCCAAGGCCGACGACGACCTCGTTGCCAGGTTCCGCACGGCGTGCAAGGATGCCGGCGTCGGTATCGCCTCGGTGCTGCCGGTGCTGCGGTGGTCGGGCCCCGACGAGGACGCCCGCGAGGCGGCGGTGCGCTATTGGAAGCGCGCCATCCAGATCACCGTCGATCTCGGTGTGAACGTGATGAACACCGAATTCTCCGGTCGCCCGGAGAAGCCGGAGGAATCCGAACGGGCCTTCTACCGGTCGATGGAGGAACTCGTCCCCATCATCGAACGTGAGGGAATCGACGTCCGGATCGATCCGCACCCAGACGATTTCGTCGAGGACGGTCTCGCCGCGATCCGGATGATCCGCGGGATCAATTCGAAGAACTTCGGCCTGGTCTACGTGGCCTGCCATTCGTTCCACATGGGCGGCAACATGCGTGAGATCATGACGACCGCCGGCGACATGCTGCGTCTGGTGCACGTCGCCGACACCATGGATCACCATGCGTCCCATGGTCTTCGGTACATCACCAACCCGCCGGGCAACGCAGTCCGCGTCCACCAGCACCTGAAGATCGGTGACGGTGACGTCAATTGGGACGAGTTCTTCGGCACACTCGGCGAGATCGGCTTCTACGACCGCGACGACACCGTCATGGTGTCGAGCGTGTTCGCCGAGAACGAGAACGCCGACGAGGTCTCGCGCTTCCAGCTCAAGACCATGACCGATTACGTCGCCAAGTTCAGCAGCTGAGTCACCACCCCGCCCACCCCACTCCTTCCCTTCCCCGCTGGTCGAGTGGCCACGAGCGAGCGCAGCGAGCCCGAGGCATATCGAGACCAACCCAGCGACAACACATCACAGGAGCACCTACCATGCCCACCACCATCTCCCACTGGGTCAACAACAAGGCCTTCCCCGGCACGTCGAGCAACACCGCGCCGGTCACCAACCCCGCGACCGGTGCCGTCACCGGCGAGGTCGCCCTGGCCAACGTCGAGGACGCCCGCGCCGTGATCGATGCTGCCGCAGCGGCATTCCCCGCGTGGCGCGACACCAGCCTGACCAAGCGCACCGCGATCCTCTTCCGGTTCCGCGAGCTGCTCAACGAGCGCAAGGGCGAGCTGGCCGAGATCATCACCGCCGAACACGGCAAGGTACTCTCCGACGCCCTCGGCGAGATCTCCCGTGGCCAGGAGGTCGCCGAATTCGCCTGCGGCATTCCGCATCTTCTCAAGGGCGGGTTCACCGAGAACGCCTCCACCAAGGTCGACGTCTTCAACATCCGTCAGCCACTCGGCCCGGTCGGCATCATCTCACCCTTCAACTTCCCCGCCATGGTGCCGATGTGGTTCTTCCCCATCGCGATTGCGGCCGGCAACTCTGTCGTCCTCAAGCCGTCGGAGAAGGACCCGACCGCCGCGATCTGGCTGGCCGAACTGTGGAAGGAGGCCGGCCTGCCTGCCGGCGTCTTCAATGTCCTGCAGGGCGACAAGACCGCCGTCGACGAGCTGCTGACCAACCCGAGCATCAAGTCGATCAGCTTTGTCGGATCCACCCCGATCGCGCAGTACGTCTACGCCACCGGCACCGCCGCCGGCAAGCGCGTGCAGGCGCTCGGCGGGGCCAAGAACCACGCCATCATCCTGCCCGACGCCGACCTCGACCTGGCCGCCGACGCCATGGTCAACGCCGGATTCGGTTCGGCCGGTGAGCGATGCATGGCCATCAGCGTGGCCGTGGCCGTCGGCGATGTCGCCGACGATCTCGTCGCCAAGATCACCGAACGCGCACAGACCATCCGCACCGGTGACGGCACCAAGAACTCCGACATGGGACCGCTGGTCACCGCCGCGCACCGCGACAAGGTCGCCTCCTACGTCGACGCCGGCGAGAAGTCCGGGGCCACCGTCATTCTCGACGGGCGTGGAGTCCAGGCCGATGGCGGCAAGGACGGTTTCTGGCTCGGCCCGACCCTGTTCGACAACGTCACCACCGACATGTCCATCTACACCGACGAGATCTTCGGCCCCGTCCTGTCGGTCGTGCGCGTCGAAAGCTACGACGAGGCACTCGAACTCATCAACTCCAATCCCTACGGCAACGGCACCGCGATCTTCACCAACGACGGTGGCGCGGCACGGCGGTTCCAGAATGAGGTCGAGGTCGGTATGGTCGGAATCAACGTGCCGATCCCGGTTCCCATGGCCTACTACAGCTTCGGCGGCTGGAAGGCCTCGCTGTTCGGCGACACCCACGCCCACGGCACCGAAGGAGTCAACTTCTTCACCCGCGCCAAGGCCATCACCAGCCGGTGGCTCGACCCGAGTCACGGTGGTCTGAATCTGGGCTTCCCACAGAACGGCTGAGGTATCTGGGAAGTGACGTGAGACGCGCCGGTACGGCGGCTACCTGATCCGGCAACTCTCGACGACGACAGCCCGGGTGCGCAACCGAGAGGTTCGCGCACCCGGGCTGTCGCTCATCCGTAGGTGGACAGTTCGATCAGGTTGCCGTCCGGGTCCCGAATGTAGATGCTGCGGATGGGCCCAAGCGCCCCCGTGCGTGACACCGGCCCCTCCTCGATCGCGACGTCCTTGTCGGTCAACGCGCGCAGCACATCGTCGAGATCCCGGCGGATCACGAAACACAGATCCGCGCTGCCGGGCGTGGGTGTCCGGGCAGCCGGCTGCAGTTCATGGCCGGAGAGGTGCAGATTGATCTTGCTCTCGCCGAATCGCAAGGCCTTCCGGTTCTCGCCGAAGGTCTCCTCCCGCATACCGAGCACTTCGGTGTAGAAACGGATCGACGCGTCGATGTCGGCAACCGTGAGCACCAGGTGATCCAACCGCTCGATGAGTTCGTCCGCCATGTCGACCGTGTCTCATCGCGGGCGGGTGGTGGTACCGGGCACCGTCAGCGACGGCTGCAGCGCGACGTCGTGGACGTCGATGGCCGCGCCCTCCACCATGCTCGTGGCCGGCCGAACCGCTTCTCGGGCCGGCGCAGGTGCATCCTGGTGGATGCTGGTGAGATCGATGCGCGGACTATCCGACGGGCGGCGCCGGCCACGTCCTCGGCGCGCCCCGGGAGGCTCGCCGGGAGCAATCCGTCATGGCCGAGAACCTCGGCTGCCGGGTTGATGTCGGCGACGAGTTCGGCCTCGGTGCTCAACTCGGCGCTGGGATCGACCGGAACCTTCGGACTGTTCGTCCTCGTCAACATCGCGTCCCTGGCCTGAGGTCAGAGGTGGATCGTGGTGCCCTCGGTGTTGCTTCGACGCGCAGCGTCGAGCACCTCGAGCACCGCGATCCCCTCGGTGGCCGGGACCGGTTGCGACCCATCATGATCGACGGCCGCAGCGAAGCGCCGGTAGAACTCGTCGGCCCGGCCCTGCGCGGACGGGACGGTGACGGTGCCGGCATCGGTACGCAGCACGCCGAGGCGATCCGGGCGCTCGTATCCCCAACCCGCCAGGTCATCGGCCGGGCGTCGACCGGCCAGGACCTGCTCGGTCTGCGCATCGGTGCCGTCGCTGACGTAGGAACCGCGCGAACCGTAGAGCCGCCATTGCCGCGTGGCGATGTGATTGAGCTTGCTCGCGGTGACCGTCGAGAAGACCCCGTTGCTGTGTAGCATCGAGACGCTGAATCCGACGTCGGTGCGCCCGACCTCGAGGTCGATCCAGTCCAGGTGCGCCGACACCGCCGACACCGGACCGAGCAGGACCAGCATCTGATCGACGAGATGCGCTCCGAGATCGCGTAGCAACCCACCGGTGGGACCGGCGTCGAGACCACCCGGCTCGTCGAGGTCGTAGCGTGATTCGACCCGCCACAACTCACCGAGCTCGCCGCGGATGCCGGAGACGGTCGCGAAGTCCGCGTCGAACCGTCGATTGTGGAAAACACTCAGCAGCACACCGGCTTTCGACGCGGCCTCCGCCAGCTCCCGCCCACCCGCGGCATCCGGCGCGAATGGCTTGTCGGCGACGACGTGCACACCACGCGCCACCGCCTCGAGCACCAGCTCACGTCGCGTCTGGGGCGGTGTCGTGAGGGTCACCGCGTCGACGCCGGCGTCGATCAGATCCGACAATGAATCGAACACCGGCGTGCCCGGGAGGTCACGGGCGACCTCGGCGCGACGGTCGGCATTGCGGGTGACGACTCCGACCAGCTCGATGTCCGGCACCGCAGAGATGTAGGGGGCGTGGAAGATCCGACCACCCGCTCCGTAACCAACAAGACCCAAACGCATCTGCTCACCTCTCCCGATTAATTGTCCGGACATTATCACAAATAATGCCCTCCGGGCGGTATCGCCGTCTGTCGGACGACCATATGGGGCGCGGTGACGATCTTCACCGCTGCACCGCCGCCGGCCAACCGGCGCGAGCGAGGCACGTCGCAAATCGTCGTAACCCACTACCGAAACATCCTCGGGGGCTGCATATCCCGCTCCAATGAGGACATCCATCACGCCATGGGCACATTCGTCGTTGAATGCCAGAACCGCGGTGGGTGGCACCGGTTCGGCCAGGATCTGACGCATCGCGCGAGCACCGTCGACCTCGGTGAGCCCGCCGCGAACCACCCGCGCAGTCGACGCCGTGCTGATCAGCGCTCCCGCGCACAGCCATGCCGACCTGGTGTGTCGCGCCGCGTCGGCCGGGCCATTCGCGCGCGCCGCGGACACCCTGGCGCTGGTGCGCGAGGTGGATTCGCCCCGCCTCCGGATGAACCCGGATCCATACCACGCGCAGATCGACCAGGAGAACACAATCGAATTACCCTGCACAGCATCGTCTTTCGTTGGCGACTATTCGGTCGCCGATGTTCCGGGACGCTGCGAGCCGGGCACCGGGGAGATCGCGTACGCGGCCATCGCGGCAGCGGCTTCGCGACGCGGGCTACCGCGGCGTGATCGGTCCCGAGGGATGGGCCAAGCACGATCCCGACACGGCCATCAATCCCTTCGTCGAGGCGCTCATTTGATCGGCCGGGCGCCATGACGGGGCCGTGATCGCCATCCGGACGACGAACCGCCCGGGTGACCACACACCCCTTGCTGGCATCGGTTATCATTACCGGCTATGACCTTCTTCTCCAGGCGGCTGGGACTCGTCGCGGCCGCGGCCCTCCTGATCCCACTCGGACTGGCCGGATGCAGTTCGGACTCCGGCACCGCGTCGTCGAGCAGTTCCGGACCCGCCGCCAACGCCCCCGCATGCCCGACCACCCCGGTGAACGTGGTGGTCAGCGTCGACCAGTGGGGTGACATCGTTTCCGAACTCGGTGGCAAGTGCGCCAACGTGAAGACGATCGTGGCCAGCAGCTCGGTCGATCCCCACGACTTCGAGCCCAGTCCGGCCGACAGCGCCGCCTTCACCGACGCGCAGATGGTCGTCGTCAACGGCGCCGACTACGACGCGTGGGCATCGAAGCTGGCCGCGGCATCGGCACCCGATGCACCGGTGGTGAACGCCGCGCAGATCACCGACACCGCAGACGGCGCCAACCCGCACCTCTGGTACAGCCCGACCGCGGTCACCAAGGTCGCCGACGCCGTCACGGAAGGACTGTCCAAGATCAGCCCGGACGCACAAGCCTACTTCGCCACGCAGCGTGCGACGTTCACCGACTCGCTGTCGGAGTACGACGATCTGATCGCCAAGATCAAGGCCGGCGCATCGGGCAAGGCCTTCGCCGCCACCGAGGGCGTGTTCGACTACGTGGCGCAGGCAGTGGGGCTGGTGGACAAGACCCCGGCCGGGTTCGCCGCCGCCGCGGCCAATGAGAGTGATCCGTCCCCGGCCGACCTCGCGGCGTTCATCAAGACCCTGTCCGATCGTCAGGTCGACGTGCTGATCTACAACACCCAGACCGAGGGATCGACCCCCGAGCAGATCCGAACCGCCGCCGAGAGCGCCGGGGTTCCGGTGGTCGAGGTGACCGAGACGGTGCCGCCGGGCCAGAACTCGTTCGAGTCGTGGCAGGTCGACCAACTGACGTCGCTGGCCAAGGCCCTCGGTGTCCAGTCCTGACCCGACGACTCCACCCGCACTGACGTTTGACGGCGTCAGTGCGGTTCGTGGGGGCCGGGTGATCTGGTCCCAGGGCACCTTCTCGGTACCCGCCGATGGGATCTTCGCGGTAATCGGAACCAACGGCTCCGGCAAGACCACCCTCTTGAACATGATACTGGGGCTGATTCCCGCGCGCGGCACGATCAGGGTGTTCGGTCGACCTCCCGGTGAGGACCGAGATCAGATCGGATACGTCCCCCAGCACTACGCCGAGGAATCCGGCGGCGCGATCCGGGCCCGGGATGCGGTTCTCCTCGGCCTCAACGGCACCCGGTGGGCGTTCAGTCGTACGTCTGCGGCGGATCGACGCCGCGTGTCGGAGGCGCTGGCGGCAGTCAACGCCGAGGAGTTCGCCGACCGTCGCCTGGCGACCCTTTCCGGCGGTCAGCGACAGCGGGTGGCCATCGCCGAAGCACTGGTCGGCCGGCCCACGATGCTCATTCTCGACGAGCCACTCGCCTCGTTGGATCTGCGCAGCCAGCACGAAATCGTCGACCTGCTCCATCGACTGCAGGTCGAGTACTCGATGACCATCGTGGTGGTGGCACACGACCTCAATCCGTTCCTGCCGTTCCTCACCGGTGCCATCTATCTCCTGGACGGCCACGCGCACTATGCGGCGACCGGCGAGGTGATCGACGAGGCATTGTTGACCCACCTGTACGGCACCCGGATTCAGGTTCTCCGCACGCCGCAGGGCGAGCTCTACACCAGGAGCGCGTGATCCCATGACGGCGTACGCGATCGGTTATCAATCCGACTGGTGGACCATCTTCACCACGTCGTTCATGCAGAATGCCCTCATCGGTGGCACGCTGGCGGCTCTGGCCGCCGGCCTGATCGGCTACTTCGTGGTGGTCCGTAACACCGCCTTCGCCGCACACGCGCTGGCGCACATCGGCCTCCCCGGCGCGACGGGGGCGGTACTGATCGGGGTTCCGGTCACCCTCGGCCTCGGGGTCTTCTGCGTGGGTGGCGCACTGGTCATCGGACTCCTCGGCAAGAAGGCCGGGGAACGCGAGGTGGTGACCGGCACCGTGTTGTCGTTCGCGACGGGCCTGGGATTGTTCTTCAATTCACTGGCCACCAAGAACTCTTCGACGATGACCAACGTCCTGTTCGGCAACCTGCTGGCCATCACCCACGGTCAACTCCTCGTGTTCGCCGGCCTCTTGGTGTTCCTGGCCTTGTGCATGGGATTCATTTACCGGCCGCTGCTCTACACATCGGTCAATCCCGGTGTCGCCGAGGCCAAGGGCGTCCCGATCCGTGCACTGTCCATCGTCTTCATGGCCCTGCTGGGCCTGACGGTGACCATGGCCGTCCAGGCGGTGGGCACGCTGTTGCTGTTCGCCCTCGTCGTCACGCCGGCGGCGACGGCGATCATGCTCACGCCCCGCCCGTTGCGCGCGATGATCGGCTCGACCGTCCTGTCCGTCGCGTCGGTCTGGGCGGGTCTGATGCTCGCGGCGATGTTCAACGCTCCCCCGAGCTTCCTGATCGTCAGCATCGTGTGCGCCGTCTGGCTGATCGTGTGGCTGAGCAACAATCGGGTGCGCGCGACGGCCGCGGCGCTGGACGACAGGGGGATCGTCGGGCACGGTCAGCAGGCGCACGCCGCGGTTTCGGTCACGAAGTCAGCACCGACAAGCTGATCTGCGACAACCGCATTCATGCCCGCGTTGACCACTCAGTCATCGCAGCAGTCGCATCGTGGGCGGTGGCGGAGGCATGTGCCTCGACCGATGGCGCGCAGCATGCATCCCCCTTCCACGCGTTGACACCTTCACGCAGGGCGATCGCCGCGATCACCAGGGCCGCGATCGGATCGGCCCACGACCAGCCCGGCCTCGCATTGAGGACCAGCCCGACCAGCAGTACCGCGGAGAGTTAGGTGCACAGCAGGGTCTGTACCGCGGCCCCCGAGGACACCTCGATCACCGAATCCGGCCCGAACCCGATCAGTGCGCCCGACGATGCCCGCATCCCCGCAGGCAGCTCAGGTGATTTGGACAGTGGTTGCCAGGTGACGCCGATCGACTCGGCCAGGTCGGACGGGTAGGCACCGCCGCTGCGTAAACGCAGCAAGACCTGGGTGCGCGTCGAATCCGACAGGGCGTAACCGAACGCGTCAGGGGCGTCCCGGGCGCGCCACATTCTCCACGCCCGCGACGGTACATCTGATCATGTATTCAGAGAAGTCTGTTCTGTTACCCGCCCGTCGGCCGACCCAGGTCGATCACCCGATCACAGAAGGCCACCTCGTCGTCATCGTGCGTGGCGATCAGGATCGCCTTCCCCAGTTCGGCCTTTTCGCGCAGCAGTGTGAACAGGACCTGTTTTCCTGCCGCGTCGAGGGCAGCCGACGGTTCGTCGAGGAGATAGAGGTCGGCCTGCTGCACCATGGTCTGCGCGATCATCGTCCGTTGCCGCTGCCCGCCGGAGAGGTCGCGCAACCGCGCGTTGCGATGCTCGACCATGCCGACTCGTTCGATCATCTCGTCGGCGGCCCGACGGTGACGCGCACCGAGCGGACGCCAGAACGGGACCTGCGCGTAGCGACCGATCCGCACGCAATCCCGGACCGTCAACGGAAGCCCGTCGATATGCTCGGTGCGCTGGGCCAGTATGGCCGGACACTGCGGATGTGGCCGAATCCCCCCGGCGTCCGGCCGCAGAATACCGGCAAAGATGTTGAGCAGCGTGCTCTTTCCCGAGCCGTTCCCACCCACGAGGGCGGTCACGCGGCCCGCAGGGAGGTCGGCATCGAAGCCGTCGAAGATCACCGTGGCGCCATAGCCGAAACCCAATCCACGAACGTCGAAGCCCGACACCGCACACCCCCATTCCTTACCGCAAATGACAACCGATAGCATTATGCCGTGCTTGTCGGACTATTCGAACCACTGGGTGTCGCCTTCGTCCAACGAGCACTCTGGGGCGGCATCGCCCTGTCGGCACTGTGCGCACTGGTCGGTGTCTGGGTGATCGCCCGCGGGCTGACATTCCTGGGCGAGGCCATGGGACACGCCATGCTCCCCGGCGTCGCGATCGCCTCCCTGTTCGGCATCGACCTCGTCGTCGGCGCCGCGGTGAGCGCGGTGGTCATGGTCCTCGGGGTCGAGGCCATGCGAACCCATCAGGATTTCGGCAGAGACACCTCGATCGGCCTCTTGTTCGTCGGACTGCTGGGGATCGGTGTCATCATCGTGTCCTATTCCTCGTCGTTCGCAACGGATCTCACCGCATTCCTGTTCGGCGACGTCCTCGCCATCACCACCGGCGACATCGGCCGGCTCCTGGCTCTCGTCGCCATCGTTGGACTCGTCACCACGGCGTTCTACCGGGCGTTTCTGGCGGTGACGTTCGACGAACGCAAGGCGCGCACCCTCGGACTGCGACCGGTCACGACCAATCTGATGATGGTGCTCACGCTCGCCGTTGCCATGGCCGGCGCCTTCAGCGTCGTCGGCACCCTGCTGGCCTTCGGGATGCTCGTCGCACCGTCGGCCAGTGCGCTGCTGATCGTGCGTCGGGTACCGGCCGCGATGGGGGTGGCGTTCGCATTCGGTTCGGCGTCGACGGTGATCGGCCTGCTGGTCTCGTGGCACGCCGCCACCGCGGCCGGCGCCACCATCGCGACCACCGCGGTGATCCTGTTCTTCCTCACCCTCGTCGCCCGGACCGCCGCCCGGGCGTTACGCCGCGTCACCAACGGGAACGTGGGCACTCACACACGAAAGGACCTGCGCAGGTGCGCAATCGAATCCGACCAGCCGCGATCGCGATGATCACCGGCGCCGCCGTCGCACTGTCGGCGTGCGGCGCGGATGATCAGACCCGTTCGGACGCTTCCGATGAGGCGACGCCGCACGGGTATGTCCAAGGCGCACAAGAGAAGCCCGAGCCCCAGATCTCGCTGGCCTATGCCGCCGCCGGCGACAGGCGGATTCGGCTGGTCGACGTGGCAACGGAAGCGACCTCGACGGTCGACCTGAGCATCCCCATCCGGCGCCTCGACGAGGACGGGCGGTTCGTCTACGCCACCGACGGCACCACGGTCGAGGTGGTCGACAGTGGCGGCTGGACGGTCGATCACAGCGACCACGTCCACTACTACCGGGCCCCCTCGGCCGCGCTGGGCACGGTGACGGCATCGGCGGCGGTCACCTCGATCGCCGGGGCGGGCCCGCTCACCGCACTCGGTTCCGAAGACGGCAGCGTCATGCTCCTCGACCGAAAAGCATTGGAGGACGGCGATGTCACAGAGCTACGCACCCTGTCCACCGGCAGCACGTCCGGGTTCGCGATCCCTTACCGCGACGGTCTGGTGATGGCTCGGGGAACCGATCCCGACAAGCCCGCGGACACCCTCGTCCACACCGACACGCAGGGCACATCACTCGGTACCGAGCAACAGTGCCTGGATCCCCGCGGAGCCGCGATGCTGCGCAACGTGGTGGCCGTCTCGTGTGAACAGGGCATCGCCCTGTTCACCACCACCGCCGGACGGGTCAGCAGTCAACTCCTCGAGTACGGATCCCGCGGACCACGGGCCACCGGCCTCACCTTCCGGCCCCGGAGCAACTACGCGGCGGCACCCACCCCGGCCGGGGTGTGGGCGATCAATTCCGCCACGCGAACCCTCGAGTGGACGGCGTCGGCAGACCCGATCGCGACCGCCGTGGCGCCGGGCCGGGACGCGAACGTCGTCGAACTCACCGAGGCCGCAACGTTACGCAGTGTGACCATCGGCGACGGACGGCGGATCGCGGCGGCCGAGATACCCGGCGCCAGAGTGGAATCCGCGCTGACCGTCGACTCCGATCGTGCCTACCTCTCGGCCCCGGCCACCCATCAGATCGTCGAGGTCGACCACGCCGACGCCTTGCGGATCGCCCGGACGTTTCCCACCGACGGCGCACCGGAGCTGATGGTGGAGGTCGGTCGGTGACAACCACCCCACGACACGCGATCACGCACCCGCCGGCTCGCCTTGTGGCCATGTTCGTGATTCTCGTCGCGGCCATCGCCGCGGTCGGGTGTGGCACCGGCGCCGACGACCGCCCGCAGGTGGTGGTCACCACCAACATCCTCGGCGACGTCGTCACCGAGCTCGTCGGCGACCAGGCCACCGTGACCACATTGATGAAACCCAATGCCGACCCCCATTCCTTCGGCATCTCCGCGCGCGAGGCGAACACCATGCGCACCGCCGGTCTGATCGTCTACAACGGCCTCGGACTCGAGGAAGGCATCGAACAACACGTCAGTGCCGCCGACGACGACGGGGTGCCCACCGTCGAGGCGGCCGCGGCGGCCCGGCCGCTGGCCTACACCACCGGGGACGCGGCCGGCACCCAGGATCCTCATTTCTGGACCGATCCCACCCGCATGAAGGATGCCGCACAAGCCATCTCGCGGGCGTTGGCCGAGGTGGACGGGATCGACACGGACCGGCTGCGGCAGGCCACCGACGACTACCTCGCCGAGCTCACCCGACTCGATCAGGAGATGACCGACCAATTCGCCACGGTTCCGGCCGACCGGCGCAAACTCGTGACCAATCACCACGTCTTCGGCTATCTCGCCGACCGATACGACTTCGAGGTCGTCGGCGCCATCATCCCGAGCGGAACCACGCTGGCCTCACCCAGTAGTTCCGATCTCGCCTCGCTGGTCGGCGCGATCAACGAATCATCGGTCCCCGCGATCTTCGTCGACACCTCACAGCCCGACCGCCTCGCACAGGCACTTGCCAAGGAGACCGGGTCCGACATCGAGATCGTCGCGCTGTACTCCGAATCCCTGGATCGTCCGGGAACCGAGGCCGATACCTATCTGAACATGTTGCGGTCGAACGCTTCTCGGATCACAGGTGCCTTGACTTCGTGACGTCACCACACCCGCGTATCCGACATTCCCGGCTCGGTGCAGTCGTACGCCCCGACTGGGCGCCGCCGCCACCGGCACCAGGCCGGAAGTGAGGCATCGCCGATCCTGCTGGGTGACCACTACGTCGACAAGGACGCCGAGTTCGAGGTGCCGACCCGGTTCGCGGTGGCGGAGAAGGTGAGCCAGAAGCAGACGGTGGTGCCGATGCCCGCCGGCGTCGGCTGCAGCTCCCGTTCGCCGGGTCGAGCCACGCATCCTCCGGTCGGCCCACAACCGGGCACCACTACGATGGGATCGGCATACGGCCCGTGCGAATCGACCGAGGAGGCGACGTGACGATCGACGCCGCAACCGATCTCGTCCGGTTACGTCGCGCACTGCACCGCATCCCCGAGATCGGCTTCTGCGAACACGAGACGCGCCGCACGGTGATGAGTTACGTGAGCACCTACGCGCAGTGCCGGCCGATTGCCACCACTGGCTTCATCGCCGACATCGGGCCCGCGACCGCGGCGCGGACGCTGCTACTGCGCGCCGATATGGACGGACTCCCCGTCACCGAGGAGACGGGGTTGACGTTCGCGTCGCAACACGACGGTCGCATGCACGCGTGCGGGCACGACGCGCACATGGCGGCCCTCGCGGTCGCGGGCGCACTGGTGGCCGCCGACCCTCCGGATGATCTCCGCGTACGCCTGCTGTTTCAGCCGGCGGAAGAAGGTCAGGGTGGTGCCCGAGCGTGCATCGACG
Organism: Gordonia sp. NPDC003950; assembly: GCF_053605205.1. Lineage (NCBI taxonomy): Bacteria > Bacillati > Actinomycetota > Actinomycetes > Mycobacteriales > Gordoniaceae > Gordonia > Gordonia sp. NPDC003950. Next base: position 77,497 of record NZ_JBSGIT010000011.1, read on the forward strand.
AGGGTGCGCTCGACGGCGTCGACGTCGCATTCGGTATTCATGTCTGGAATGAACTGCCGGTGGGGACCGTGGCCGTGACCCGGGGCGCGGTCATGGCGGGCGTCGTCGACTTCGGCATCCGCGTCATCGGACAGGGCGGGCACGGAGCGATGCCGCACCGCGCACACGACCCCGTGGTCGCGGCCGCACAACTGATCACCGCGCTGCAGACGGTGGCCTCCCGCACCATCGCGCCGGTGGATCCCGTCGTGCTGACGGTGGGCAGCATTCACGGCGGCGATGCCTTCAACGTCATCCCGGACGAGGTGAACCTGAGAGGGACCTGTCGCGCATTCGCACCGCAGGTACTGGCCGACACCGAGGCCCGGGTGCGCGAGATCACCGCCGGCCTCGCCATGGCGACCGGCACGCGAATGGAGCTCACGTGGCACGTGGCGCCGCCGCCGACCGTCAACGATCGCCACGTCGCCGAGCTCACCGAGGCCGCAGCCACCCAACGCATGCAGGGCTTCGACACCGTTCTCACCGACTATCGCACCATGGCCGGAGAGGATTTCGGCGAGATACTCACCGAGGTTCCCGGATGCTTCGCCCTGGTGGGTAGCAGCAACGCCGACCGCGGTGTGACCGTCTCCCATCACTCGCCTCGATTCGACATCGACGAGGCAGCCCTGCAACTCGCCTGCGACCTGCACTGCGCGATGGTCGGCGAGATGGCCGACCACGGCGTGGTCGGCGCCTGAGGCCTGTCGGCCACTCCCCTTCCCGCTCAATCGCTCCCGGGGCGGGCAGCGGTCGCGATGATGGTGTCGCAGTTGACCTCGGACATGCCGTCGTCGGCGAGACGCCGCAAAAAGCCCGTTCGGATGTCGGTCACCTGCTCGGCATCCAGATCGAGGAGCGCCCCTCGCATTCCGCTGCCGAGCACCATCGCCCACGAGAAGTTGTCGGTGCGGGGGTACCCGCAACGGCAACACCGTCGCCGATGCGTGAACTGTGCCGAGGGATTCGAGCCAGGCGGTGATCTTGTCCACCGTGTCGATGCGGGTGATCGGATGCCGCGGGCCGTCCGACGGTGCGCGCAACGACGGCGGTGGCGGTGCACCGGTCACCCGGGACACCTCGGCGAAGTATGCGGCGGTGAAATCGTGCAGTGCGTCCTCATGCCAGACGGCAAAGGCGACTCGACCACCTGCGCGCAGCAGCGTCAGGAGGCTGCGCACCGTATCGTCCATGTCGGGGAGGAAGAAGACGCCGAAGCCACAGGTCAGGGCGTCGAAGTCGGACCGGTATCGCTGCGGCAGGGCTGTGACGTCGCCCACCCGGAAGTCGATGGTTCGCAGTCCCGCCGCATCCGCGTTCGCCGGGCCCGCTCGATCAGCTCGGCGGCGAAATCGACTGCGGTGACCGCACCCTCGGGGCCGACGAGGCGGGCGGCGGCCAGCGCACTGGCGCCGGTGCCGCAACAGATGTCGAGCACACGATCACCGGCGCGCAGGCCTGCGGCGGCGGCCAGCGCGGTCCCCGCGGGACCCCACACCTCGGGTGTCACGGCATCGAAATCCGCGCTCGTGGAATTGAAGACATCAGTGAGGCTCGGCCCGGTCATACCCACCGATCCTAGCCGTGGCGGGAACCGTTCTCGATAGCCCGTTCCGTCGTCACCTCGCGCACGATGTCGAGCACCGCCCGCGCCACCGTGGACGGCGTCCGGGTGGCCGAATGCGCGATGGAGATAACCCAGGTCAGATCCGCATCCCGGCAGTGCGCCGGACGCGCCCGTGGATGTCCGGCCACCACACTGGTGGGCACCAGACTCAGTCCGAAACCGTTGAGCGCCAACTGGATTCCAAAGTCCTGATCTGCCACCTCGATGACCGACCGCCGATTCGGCACATAACGATCCGTGATGGCCCGCGTCCCCCATCCCGGCGGGAAATCGATGGTGCGTTCGTCGGCGAGATCGGCCACCGAGAACGAACCCGCCTGCATCAGAGGATGATCCGGGGAGCCGACGAGCACCAGCGGTTCCGCGGCCAATCGGTGCGCGACCACGCCGGGGACCTGGTCCGGCAATCCACCGAGAAGAGCCAGATCGAGTGTCCCGTCCCGGATTCCGCGCACGTTGCCGGCACTGCCCTGCTGATTCTGGCGCATCGCGATCGTGATCCCCGGATGCCGCCGGTGCACCTCGCCGAAGGCCTCGGCCAGATCGATGGTGGCGATGTTGATCAGGGCACCCACCGACACATGCCCGGAGATGTCACCCCGCAATGCCCCGATCGCCTCCACGATCTCCGACCGCGCGCGTAGCGCGGCCCGGGCGGGTTCGACGATCGCCTGTCCGGCCTCGGTCAGGACCAGCGCCGTGGTGGTGCGGTCGAACAGTCGCGCACCGACCTCCTTCTCCAGTTTGGCCACCGACGACGACACCGCCGACTGCACCACGTGCAGTGACTTCGCGGCCGCGGTGAACGTGCCGGTATCGCAGCACGCGAGAAAGTACTCGAGCTGTCGGAGTTCCATGGTCTTCCTCCCGCCGAACCTGCTACCCATCTCGAGAAGAGATGTCTATATCGAAATCTATCGCTTTTCATCATGGCCGATGTGCGTCACGATGGTGACATGCACACGTCCACCGATACGCCGGCCTCATCGGCGAGTACCCGACTGAGTCGCGTCGTCGTCCTGCTGTTCGCCCTGACCGCCGGATCGTCGGCCGGGTGCCTCTACTATCTGCAGCCACTGCTGCATGAGGTGGGTTCCGATTTCGGGGTGTCCACCACCGCCGCCGGGCTGATCATCTCCGTCACCCAGGCCGGCTATCTGATCGGCCTCGCGCTCGTCGTCCCGCTCGGCGACTTCGTCAATCGGCGTCGCCTGGTCAGCGGCCTGTTGATCGTCTCGTGTGTCGGCCTGGCCATCGCCGCCGCGGCCCCCGCCTACGCGGTCCTGATGGTGATGGTGTTCGCCGTCGGGATCTCCGCGTCGGCGGCGCAGGTGGTCGTCCCGTGGGCGGCCGCGATCGCCGGACCGGGCGAGCGTGGCGCGGTGGTCGGCACCGTGATGAGCGGTCTGCTCATCGGCATCCTGTTCTCCCGCGTCATCTCCGGGCTGATCGCCGAGGCCGGCGGCTGGCGCACCGTTCTCGTCGTGGCCGCCGTCGTCCAGGTCGTGATGGCCCTTGCTGTCTGGTTCCGGGCCCCGCAGACGGCCACGTCGACGGGCGGAAACAGCTATCTGCGGGTGCTGGGGTCCATCTTCACCCTGATCCGCACCGAGAACGTCCTCCGGCATCGCATGCTGCTGGGTGGACTCAACATGGCGACGTTCAGCGCCATGTGGACGGCGATCGCGTTCCTGCTCGCCGGAGCGCACGGCTCGTCGTATCACTTCTCCGACGCCGCGATCGGGCTGTTCGGTCTCGCCGGCGTGGCCGGCGCGATGGCCGCACCCCGGGTCGGCAGGCTCGCCGACCGCGGTTTCCTGCGGCACACGCAGTACGGCGTCTGGCTGGTTCAGCTGGTGAGCTGGGGCCTGCTGTGGGTGGGTGCGCATCAGGTGATCGTGCTGATCATCGCCCTGCTGGTCTTCGACTTCGGGGTGCAGGGTGTGCAGATCGCCAACCAGGCGGCGGTGTACTCACTCGACGGCGAGGCCCGCTCCCGCCTGACGACGGCGTACATGGTCGCCTACTTCACCGGGGGCGTCATCGGCTCCGCGTTCGGCGGCTGGGCCTATCAGACCGGCGGGTGGTCACTGGTCTGTGCCGCGGGGGCCGGCGCGGCAGCGGCCGGACTGGCGCTGTGGGGGTGGTTCGCGATCACCGAACGCGGGCACGAGGTCCAGGGTGTCGCGGCCCAGGGGCGCTTACGCGCTCGCGCGACGGCGTAAACGCCGACGCCGACGCACCTCGGCGATGGCCGTCTTGAGGCCGAGAGCCCGGTCGGTGCCGACGAAGCGGCGCTCGGAGGCGGTTTCCGGGGCGTCGTCGGCGGTGTCACGCAGGAACCGATCCGGCAGGGCCAGCTTGTTGATGGTCCGCAGTGTCTTGAGGTACTGGAACCACAGCGAGCCGGTGGTGTAGGGCAGGTCGTACTTGTCGCACAGCGCCCGCACCCGGACCGCGATCTCGGCGAGCCGGTTGCTCGGCAGATCCGGGTAGAGGTGGTGTTCGATCTGATAGCAGAGGTTCCCGGACATGAACGCCATCGCCGGTCCGGCCCGAAAGTTGGCGCTGCCCAACATCTGTCGGAGATACCACTGGCCCTGGGTCTCGTTGTCCAGGGTGTCGACGGTGAACTTCTCGGCCCCGTCGGGGAAGTGACCGCAGAAGATGACCACGTACGCCCACAGGTTGCGGATCAGGTTGGCCGTGAGGTTCGCGGTCAGCGTGTGCCGGAAGTTGGGGCCGGTCAGGGCCGGGAACAGCACGTAGTCCTTGGCGACCTGCTTGCCGATCTTGCGGCCGAACTCCTGGATCTGCGGCCGCGCCTCCGACATCGGCTTCTTGCCCTCGAGGACGTCCTTGAGCGCGAGATCGTGCAGGCCGATCCCCCATTCGAAGGTGGCCGCGAGCATCACGTTGAACAGCGGCTGGAAGAGCCGGCGCGGTTCCCACTCCTCGTCGCGGGTCACGCGCAGGATCTTGTAGCCCACGTCGTGATCCATGCCGACGACGTTGGTGTACTTGTGATGGATGTAGTTGTGGGAGTGCTTCCAGTGCGGCGACGCGCACACCATGTCCCATTCCCAGGTGGTCGAATGCACCTCGGGATCATTCATCCAGTCCCACTGCCCGTGCATCACGTTGTGCCCGAGCTCCATGTTCTCGATGATCTTGGCCAGCGCGAGGGAACCCGTCCCGAGCAGCCACAACGGACGCTTGTGACTGCCGAGCAGCAACGCCCGGCCGGTGACCTCGAGGGCCCGCTGGGCGAGGATCGTGCGGCGGAGGTACCGGACATCGCGGAGACCGCGGTCGGCCTCGACCTCCCGTCGAAGGGCGTCGAGTTCGGCGCCGAGCGCTTCCACGTCGGCGTCGGTCAGGTGCGCGTACTCATTGATGTCGGTGATTGCCATCGCCGTCGATTATGCCCTCACCACACCCACCGGGGCCACCTGCCCTCAGGCCGCCCGCGACCCGATGACCTGGGACGACCGTCCAAGTCGGTTGCGACGATCCCCGTTTCGGCGGTCACGCAGCGCCCTGATGGCCGACCGCAGTCCCCGGCGACGCCCGGTCATCGGATCGGTGGTCGACGCCAACCGGGCCCCGGCCGGCAGGTCCTGCTTGAACCGGCGCTCGGATGCGGTCTCCGGCGCGTCGTCGGCGGTCGCCTTCAGGTACTTGTTCGGCAGCGACAGTTTGGCGATGGTGCGCCACGACTTCGCGTACTGCAGCGGGAACGAGCCGGTGGTGTAGGGCAGGTCGTACTTCTCACACAGCGCCTGCACCCGCACCGCGATCTCGGCGAGCCGGTTGCTCGGCAGATCCGGGAAGATGTGGTGCTCGATCTGATACGACAGGTTGCCGCTCATGAAGGCCAGGATCGGACCGCACCGGAAGTTGGCGCTGCCCAACATCTGTCGCAGATACCACTGCGCCTGCGTCTCGCTGTCGACATCCTGCTTGGTGAACTTCTCGGCACCGTCGGGGAAGTGACCGCAGAAGATGACCGCGTTGCTCCACACGTTGCGGATGGCGCTGGCCATCGCATCGGCGGTCACCGCCTTACGGAAAGCCGTTGCCGCCGAGCGCTTGTCGCCACCGACGGCCACCGCGGCCGCGGCCACGAGTGACGGGTGGATGAGGTAGTCCTTGGCGACCTGTTTGCCGACCTTGCGGCCGACATCATTCAGGTCACGGCGGAACTGCTCCTTGGCCTCGGGCGTCTTGCGCTTCTTGCCGAGCTCGAGATGCTGTGCGGCGACACCGTATTCGAACAGCAGGGCTAGCAGCGTGTTGTACACCAGGTTGCCGTAGTTGAACGGCCGCCAGCGCTGATCGCGGGTCACGCGCAGCAGACCGTAGCCCACGTCGTCGTCCATGCCCAGCACGTTGGTGTACTTGTGATGGATGTAGTTGTGGGTGTGCTTCCAGTGCGCCGACGGGTCGGTGTTGTCCCACTCCCAGGTGGTCGAATGCACCTCGGGATCGTTCATCCAGTCCCACTGCCCGTGCATCACGTTGTGGCCGAGTTCCATGTTCTCGACGATCTTCGCGACGCCGAGGGTGGCCGCGCCGGCCCACCACAGGGTCCGGTTGCGCGATCCGGCGATCATCGTCCGCCCGGCCAGTTCGAGGCCTCGCTGGAAGCGGATGGTGTTGCGGATGTAGCGGGCATCCCGCTCGCCGCGCGCCGCCTCGATGTCGGCGCGGATGGCGTCGAGCTCGGCCCCGAGGGCCTCGATGTCGGATTCGGACAGGTGGGCGTATTCGGGAATGTCGGTGATCGCCATGCGCTCCCTCTCGACTCACGCCGCGGGCAGAACCCCCTCATGCCTACGGCTACGTTTCCGTAACTTACGACAGCGTAGGTTGTCGTCGGGCGTGGTGTCCAGCGATGGCAATGAACGATGGTGAGGTGTGGCGCGGACCACCGGGCGGTCCGCGCCGGGGGCGGATCAGTCCCGCAGCAGCTCGTATCCGACGAGGTCCTCGATGCGCCCGTCGGAGCTGGCCGCGAGGGGCTGGGTCCCGAACTCGTGGAATCCGGCGCGCAACGCGAGCTTCTTGCTGCCCTCGTTGGAGTCGGCGGCGAACATCGTCAGCCGGCGCAGCCCGAGCACATCGAAGCTGTGCCGGACCGCCGCCGGGAACGTCTCCCCCAGCACGCCGAGACCGCGGGATTCGGGATGGGTGTAGAAGCCGGCCTCGGCACCGACGACGGGATCGATCTTGAACAGCGAGATGTCGGCCATGTACTTGTCGGTCTCGCGGTCGGCGACCGCCCAGGTGCAGGTCTGCCCGCACGCGGCGGTCCACCACTTGCGGGTGCGTTCGGCGGCGGCATGCTCGACGGTCAGCGGATCGGGACGGCCGAACAGGTATTTGCGTGAGATCGGGTCGTCGAGGGTCTCCCGGATCCGCTCGTCGTCCTTGACCTCCAGGGGCCGCAACCGGAACCGTTCGGTCTCGAAAGTCGTTGCATGCCAGGTAGTTTTGGGGTCGAAGCTGTCGCCGGCATGCCACTTGCCGCACCACGCGTCGACGACGCCGCTGTTCATCTCCAGCCAGTCCGGCAGCCGCCCCACCAGGGTGAAGCCTGCGGCGTGGGCGGCCTTCAGGCTCGACAGGTTGCCCTCGGCCGCCTCCCAGCGCACCACCTCGACGTCACGCTCGGCGACCGCGTACTCCATGGCGAGCACCATCGCCCGACGGACCAGGCCGAGACCACGCGCATCGGGGTGCAGACCGAAACCCATGTCGACGATCCGGCCGGAACCCCGCAGATCCATGCTGCCGATGAATCGGCCCTCGTGTTCGATCGCCCAGATCATGGACTTGCCGTCCCGCCAGCCCTGCAGCGCACCGATGATGAAACGCTCGGCGTCGGATCGGCCATAGGGTGAGGGCATCTTCGCCCAGCGCATCGTCAGCGGGTCGGTGGCGTACCCGACCACTCTCTCGACGTCGTCGGTCTGATGTGCCCGCAGCGTGATGACGCCGTCGGACAGGACCGGCACATCGCTCGTCGTCGTCAGTTCGATCAGTTCGGCTCGCACGCGGATCTCCTCCGTGGTCGACAGCGTCGCCCATCGAGCCTAACCCGTCGGCGGGGACGGCGGCGCGAACACCGGTATCGACCCCCGGTCGCGATGCGTGTCAGACGTCGATCGTGCAGTCCCCGGCCGCGGCGCTCACGCAGGTCTGGATGCGTTCCCCCTCGACGTGTTCGGCGCCGGACCGCAGGTCACGCACGCAGCCCTTGTCGAGCATCACCACGCAACTCTGGCAGATCCCCATCCGGCAGCCGAACGGCATGATGACCGCGGCCGACTCGCCGGCCTCGAGCAGGGTCGTCGCCCCGTCGACCTCTACGCTGCGGCCGGCCCGTCCGAAGGTCACCGTGCCGCCCTGTGCCCCCACGGCCCCGCGTTCGAGGGCGAACCGCTCGATGTGCAGGTTCCCGGCGACCCCGGCGGAATCGAAGGCCCCGGTCAGCATCTCCAGGAAGCCCGACGGCCCGCACGCCCAGGTGGCCCGCCCGGTCCAGTCCGGACACAGGGTGGTCAGATCGGCGGGGGTGAGTTTCCCGTCGACCCGGGTGTGGCGGACGTGCAGGTCGATCATCCCGGACGCGGCGAGGTCGTCGAGTTCGGTGGCGAACAGCAGACTCTCCGGCGTCGGGGTGGAGTGGATCAGCGTGATGTCGGTGCGCTGATGACGATGGGTCATGGTCCGCAGCATCGAGATGATCGGCGTGAGGCCACTGCCCGCGGTGGCGAAGAGGATCTTCGGTGGCAGCGGATCCGGCAGGACGAACTCCCCCTGCGGGGCGGCCAGCCGGACGATCGTGCCCGGTGTCAGTCCGTTGACCAGATGCGAGGACAGGAATCCCTCGGGCATCGCCTTCACCGTGATGGCGACGAGGCCGTTGGTCCGGGTGGTGTCGGGCACCGAGGTGAGCGAGTACGACCGCCAGGTCCAGCGGCCGTCGACGAGGACGCCGATGCCGATGTACTGGCCCGGGGCGTAGTCGAAGGTGAATCCCCAGCCCGGCCGGATGCGGATGGTCGCCGTGTCATCGGTCTCCCGGGTGACCGACTCGATCCGGCCGCGCAGTTCACGCGCCGACCACAGCGGATTCGCCAGATGCAGATAGTCGTCGGGCAGCAGCGGAGTGGTCATCCGCGCCACGGCGGCGCGCACCCACTGGCCGGCCCGGCTGCGTGCCGCGATTCCCGATACCGGCGCCTCGAAGCGATCCCGGATGCCCATCGATCACCGTCCTCTAGTTCTCGATCCGTGCGCCCCGACCGACGATCGAGGCGTAACCTACGCACCCGTAGGTTACGCCACCGAAACCTGATCCGCGATGGCGGTCCGGGGAGCAGGACTCAGAGCAACTCGAGCAGGAACGGCAGCTCCTGCGTGGCATACCAGGCGAGATCGAAGTCCTCGACGTCGCCGACGGCGAGTTCGGCGTCCTCGTCACCGAGATCGGCGGCATCGATCACCTCGACGGCCGTCCGCACCGCCGGCTCGGCGTCGGTGCCGTCGACGTGCACCGAGGCGATCGAGGTCCGCGGGATCGGGCCCGCCACCCGCACCACCGCGACGTCGAGATCGGGCCGCAGCGTGGCATCGGAGACGTCGGCGGCCACCACCACCCGCCGGATCGGCAGCTCCGAGGAATCGTCGGCGAGCAACCGCAGCGACGCCCGCGCGGCCTCCCGCATGGCGACCTCGGCGAGTTCCTCGTCGTCGCCGGCGAGGAACGACTCCCGCAGCGCCGGGGTGAGTGCGAACCCGGTGCCACTGACCGGCGTGAACTCCCCCGTCGACTGCAGCGCCGTCAGCATCGTCAACGTCGCCGGAAAATAGACCCTCATCGCCACACCTCGTCACACTCGCCGCCGCTGCGCCACACGCCGATCAGCGTAGGAGACGCCCCGACCGGCCGCCGGTCCGGGTCAGTCGGCACCGACGAGTTCCTCGAACGACTCGGTGACGTAGTCGGCCAGCGCCGGCAGGTCGGCGATGACGCCCCGGTCGGCGGTGAAGGCGAACCGCAACGCTCCGGCATACTCCACGACGCCGATCGACAGCGAATGCCCGGCCACCAGCCCGGGAATCGAGTAGATGCCGGATACCTTGCGCCCCAACACATACCGATCGGCGACGGGTGCGGCCCCGATGGCGATCGGGACGTTGTAACCGCGCTTTCCCCACGACCGGAACGCCCACGAACCCAGCTCGGGGAAGGGCACCACGCCCAGCTCCGACAGGATCGGGCGAGGCCCCTGGGTGACCCGCCGCGACGACTGCGAGTACCGATCGGCCAGCCCGGCCACCTGCGCGAGTCGCACGGTCGGGTTGTCCTCCCCGATCGGCAGATCGGTGACGAAACCCGGCGCGCCGACGTCGACCCACCGATCACCGGCTTCGGCGGAGGTGATCACCCCGGGATCGCGGGTGGTCAACGGGATCTCCACCCGCACGGTGCCGGTGATGGGGGCGGCCACGTCGTAGGACAGCAGCCACCGCCGCAGGACGCCGCCGATGATCGCCAGCACCACGTCGTTGACCGTGCAGCCGTGCCGCTCGGCGATCTTCGCGCAGTCCCGCCGGGGCACCGAGGCCACCGCGAACATCTGCGACGAGGTTCCCGGTGCGTCCAGCGGGCTCGACGGCGTCGAGTCGGTCACCTGGGCCAGCAGGTCTCCCACCCGGTCGACGGTGAAACCGACCAGCGAGCGGACCCCGCCGATGACACCGTTGCCGGCGACGACCGACTCGAACAACTCACCGGGACGCGACACCGCCTCGGCGACCGCCCCGATCGCCAGCGCGGCGGCGCCCGGGGGATGGCCGGGCATCCACACGTCGGGATCGAGGTGGCGGACCTGCGCCGATTCGTCGGTGATCACCTCCGACATCTCCGGCCCGTACGTGTCGACGAGGCATCGATGGGTCTTGGTGAGGAGGGCATGGCCGCCGTCGCCGAGACCTTCGATCAGATACATCTCCCACAGTGGCCGCGAGCGGTCGAGCGGCCGCGACATCACCCGGGCGATCAGATCGGCGAGATCGCCCATCGAACCGGGACGCGGCAGACCGGATCGCCGGATGTGGAAGTTGATGTCGAAATCGGGGTCGTCGGCCCACACCGGCCGGGCCAGACCCAGCGTCACCGGGCACACGACCTGCCGGTAGCGCGGCGCGATCTGCAGTCGGTTCTCCACCAGCGACACCAGCGACGGGTAATCGACGGGGGGTGTCTGATCGGCCTGCTCCGACGACGCCTCGTCGACGACGAGCAGTGCGCCCAGATGACTCGTGGCCCCCGTCGGATCCATGAAGTAGTACATCGCCTCACGCGGGGACAGCCGATTGACCACGTCGCCGATCCTAGGACATGTCTAACACTTCCCTTCGCGAGCGGTTGCCGTCGCAGCCCCCGCTGCAACTCCCGGCAACGCTTGACTCTCCGCCGCGACGGCGGTTTGACTCCGGGGATGCGGTGGTCATCGCCGAGCGCCGCACCCGATCAAAGGAGATCTCCATGCGTGCAGCCCGCTACTACGATCGCGGCGACATCCGGATCGAGGACATCGACGAACCCGTGGTGACACCGGGCACCGTCGGCATCGACGTGGCCTGGTGCGGCATCTGCGGAACCGACCTGCACGAGTATGCCGACGGCCCGATCTTCATCCCACCGGCCGGGCATCCGCAGCCGATCAGTGGGGAAAGCGCGCCGGTGACGCTCGGCCACGAGATGTCGGGGGTGGTGTACGCCGTGGGCGACGGCGTCGACGACGTCGCGGTCGGCGATCACGTGGTGGTCGAGCCCTACATCATCGGCGAGGGAGTCGACACCGGACCCGACAGTCACGACTATCACCTGTCGGCGGACATGAACTTCATCGGCCTCGGCGGATGCGGCGGCGGGCTGGGCGAGAAGATCGTGGTGAAACGTCGCTGGGTACATCCGATCTCGCCGACGATCCCGCTCGATCAGGCGGCCCTGATCGAACCGCTCTCGGTGGGTTTCCACGCCGTGGAACGCAGCGGTGCGCGCAGCGGCGACACCGCGTTCATCACCGGGGCCGGACCGATCGGGTTGCTCACCGCGGCGGTGTGCAAGGCCGAAGGGGTGAGGACCATCATCAGCGAACCGAGTTCGCTGCGCCGTCAGAAGGCACTCGACGCCAAGGTCGCCGACCATGTGATCGACCCGTCCGCCGAGGACGTCGCCGCGCGCGTGCGTGCGATCACCGACGGTCGGGGCGCCGATGTCGGCTTCGAATGCACGTCGGTCCAGCCCGGTCTGGACGCCCTCGTCGATGCCCTGGCACCCCGGGGCGTGGCGGTGGTGGTGTCGATCTGGAGCCATCCCGGATCGATCGACATGCAGAGACTGGTGCTCAAGGAACTCGACGTGCGCGGCACCATCGCCTACGTCAATAGTCATCCGGCGACGATCCGACTGGTCGAGGAGGGCCGAATCGACCTGGCACCGTTCATCACCGGACGCATCGGCCTCGACAACCTCGTCGACGACGGATTCGACACGTTGCTCCATCACAACGAGACCGCCGTGAAGATCCTCGTCTCCCCGTCCGGGGCGGGCCTCTAGACCACGCTCACGTGAGCGCGAATTCCACCAGCCGCCAACGGTATGCGACGCGCACCGGGATCGTGGGGCGATTGCGTGTGGGCGCCTGGCGAACCCGGCACGGCACCCGTTCGATCCGGCCGGCAAAGGCCCGCACCCGGCGTCCCCGCTCGTAGCTGCCGAAGATCTCCGCGGTGGTGGCATCGCGCATCTGGATGTGGACGCGCCGGACATGTGCCGCCACACCGACGCCCGCCGGATCGGTATGCGCGAGATCGGCCCGCACCAACGTGTCGACGTGTTCGACGAGGTGCGCCGACATCACCGGTTCGAGGTGATGGGCGGGGCGTCGCCGGTCGATCACCTCGAACACGGCGGTGATGATCGCGATGGCGAAGCGACGCGCCTCGATCGTCGCCGCCGGTACGCCGACGGGCGCCCGCCGCGCCGGCGCAACCGGGGGCGGTGGCGCCGACGCGAGCACCGCGGTGGTGTCGCCGGCGCTGCTGGGCACGCCGACGGGTTCACACGCCGGCGCCGGGACGATCTCCAGTCGTACGGGCGGGCCGTCGGGATCAGGTCTGTCGCGATCAGGCCTTGGGTCGGCGGCGGCGTGCGGTGCCGGGGGTTGCTGGGTCCGGATGAAAGTGCGCGTCATGCAAGATCGGACGCAGCGCACGCCCTTTCGGTTCCATCCGTTGCGAAGTTTTTTTCGCGGGCGTCCCTCAGCGGCGCTTCTTCTTGGATTTCGGCGGCTTGCCACCCGTGGTCTTGCCCTGGGCGCGGGCCGCGGCGCGACGCTCACGCCGCGTCGCCGACACCAGTGCCGGATCCTCGAGTTCGTCGGCCTCGCTGTGCACGACGGTCGATCCGTCCTCGTCGGGACCGGAGTAGCTGATTTCCGACTCATCCGGGGCCGAGTCGGACACCCCGACCGCCCGTAGTGCCGGTGGTGCCTGACGCGCGGCGGTATTCGCGGACCCGTTCCCGGCGGCGGCACCGGCCAGTGCCGGGGCCGGCTCGCGGCGGGTCGCGGCGGCCGGTGCGGGTACCGGCGGGGCCTCGGTCTGCACCTGCACGTTGAACAGGAACTGCAGCGTCTCCTCTTTCAGGCCCTCGAGCATGCCGCTGAACATGTCGTAGCCCTCGCGCTGATACTCCACGACGGGGTCACGCTGGGCCATCGACCGCAGGTGGATGCCCTCCCGCAGGTAGTCCATTTCGTAGAGGTGATCGCGCCACTTGCGGTCGAGGACGCTGAGCAGGATGGTGCGTTCGAGTTGACGCATCGCGCCCTCGCCGGCGACCTCGGTGATCTGCTCTTCGCGGCCCTCGTAGGCGGCCTGCGCGTCGGCGATGAGGATGGTCTTGAGTTCCTCGGCGGAGATGTCGTCACGCTCGCCGTACTCGTTCTCGCCGACGACCTCCTTCGGATCGAGGTCGACCGGGTAGAGGGTCTTCAGTGCCGACCACAATTCGTCGAGATCCCAGTCCTCGGCGTACCCGACCTCGGTCGCGCCGTCGACGTAGGCGCCGACGACCTCGGCGATCATCTCCAGGATCTGTTCCCGGTGATCGGTGCCCTCGAGGATGGTGCGGCGCTCGGCGTAGATCACCTTGCGCTGCTCGTTCATCACCTCGTCGTACTTGAGGACGTTCTTGCGGACCTCGAAGTTCTGCTGCTCGACCTGCGTCTGGGCACTGCGGATGGCCTTGGTGACCATCTTGGCCTCGATCGGCACGTCGTCGGGCAGATTGACCCGGTTCATGATGGATTCGAGGGCGGCACCGTTGAATCGGCGCATGAGTTCATCGCCGAGGGAGAGGTAGAACCGCGACTCGCCGGGGTCACCCTGACGGCCGGACCGGCCACGCAGCTGGTTGTCGATGCGGCGGGATTCGTGCCGTTCGGTGCCGAGCACGTAGAGACCGCCGGCGTCGCGGACCTTCTCGGCCTCCTCGGCGGCGTCGGTACGCGCGGTCTCGATGGCCTCTTCCCACGCCTCCTCGTACTGATCCGGGGTGGAGACCGGGTCGAGTCCGGCCTTGCGCAGCCGGATGTCGGCGATGATGTCGGGGTTGCCACCGAGCACGACGTCGGTGCCGCGACCGGCCATGTTGGTGGCGACGGTGACCGCGCCGGTGCGTCCGGCCTCGGCGACGATCTGGGCTTCTTGCTCGTGGAACTTGGCGTTGAGCACGTTGTGCGGGATGTCGCGCTTCTTGAGTTGGCGTGACAAGTATTCCGACCGCTCGACGCTGGTGGTACCGATGAGCACCGGCTGACCCAGCTCGTGCCGCTCGGTGATGTCGTCGACGACCGCGGCGAACTTGGCCTCTTCGGTCTTGTAGATGAGGTCGCCCTGGTCCTTGCGGATCATCGGCTTGTTGGTCGGGATCGGCAGCACCCCGAGCTTGTAGATCTGGTCGAACTCGGCGGCCTCGGTCTCGGCGGTACCCGTCATGCCGGCGAGCTTGTCGTACATGCGGAAGTAGTTCTGCAGGGTGATCGTCGCCAGGGTCTGGTTCTCGGCCTTGATCTCGACGCGTTCCTTCGCCTCGATGGCCTGGTGCAGGCCCTCGTTGAAGCGCCGGCCGTCGAGCACACGACCGGTGAACTCGTCGACGATGAGGACCTCACCGTTGCGGACGATGTAGTCCTTGTCGCGGTGGAACAGTTCCTTGACCTTGATGGCGTTGTTCAGGTAGCTGACCAGCGTCGAGTTCGCGGTGTCGTAGAGATTGTCGATGCCGAGTTGATCCTCGACGAACTCCACGCCCGCCTCGTGGACACCGATGGTCTTCTTCTTGATGTCGACCTCGTAGTGCACGTCACGCTCGAGCAGCGGCGCGATGCGGGCGAACTCGACGTACCACTTGCTCGATCCCTCGGTCGGGCCGGAGATGATCAGCGGGGTGCGGGCCTCGTCGATGAGGATCGAGTCGACCTCGTCGACGATGGCGAAGGTGTGGCCGCGCTGGACGAGATCGTCGAGGGAATGCGCCATGTTGTCGCGCAGGTAGTCGAAGCCGAACTCGTTGTTGGTGCCGTAGGTGATGTCGGCGGCGTAGGCCTCGCGACGCTGGTCCGGGGTCATCCCGGTGAGGATCACCGCGGTGTCCAGGCCCAGGAAGCGGTGGACGCGGCCCATCCACTCCGAGTCGCGCTTGGCCAGGTAGTCGTTGACGGTGACGACGTGCACGCCGTCGCCGGAGATGGCGTTGAGGTAGGCGGGCAGCACACAGGTGAGGGTCTTGCCCTCACCGGTCTTCATCTCGGCGATGTTGCCGTAGTGCAGGGCCGCGCCACCCATGATCTGCACGTGGAAGTGCTTCTGGTCGAGCACGCGCCAGGCCGCCTCCCGGGCGACCGCGAAGGCCTCCGGCAACAGTTCGTCGAGCGACTCGCCGTCGGCGTGGCGTTCCTTGAATTCGGCTGTCTTCGCCTGCAATTCGTCGTCGCTGAGCGCCTCGACCTCGTCGGAGAGTGATTCGACGTGCGATGCGATGGCATCGAGTCGCTTGACCATGCGGCCTTCACCGACGCGCAGCAGCTTGTTCAGCACCGTGGATCGAGTCCCTAACTCATGTCGACAAACGTGGAGAACCGGCCTGCGCAGCGCACAGACCGGTTCTCATGGTACCGAGGTCGCCTGAGGACCAACTGATCGGCCGGTGTGCCGACCAGCGAGTCCTCGGCTCGATCGGGTCAGGCCAGACGGATCAGGCCGTAATCGAATGCATGCCGCCGGTAGACCACCGAGGGCTTGTCGGTCTCCTTGTCATGGAACAGGAAGAAGTCGTGTCCGACGAGTTCCATCTCGTACAGCGCGTCGTCGACGGTCATCGGCACCGCTTGATGCTCCTTGACACGAACGATCTGCCCTGGCGTGCGCTCGGCGACCCCGTCATCCCACTGCGGTTCCGCGGAATCCGGGAGCGGCCCGTCCACCGACAGCTGGTTGTCCTTCAGCGGTGGGGCGCCGACCTCGGTCGCCTCGGCCACCGAGATGGGACGCCGATTACCGTAGTGCACCTTGCGGCGGTCCTTCACCCGACGCAACCGGGACTCGATCTTGTCGAGTGCCGACTCGAGAGCGGAGTAGAAGTTCTCGCCGTGCGCCTGGGCGCGGACCACCGGGCCCTTGCCTGCCGCGGTGATCTCCACCTGCTGACAGACCTTGGACTGCCGACGGTTGCGTTCGTGGTTCAGCTCGACGTCGAAGCGAATGATGCTGGGGTCATACCGTTCGAGTCGCGCGAGCTTGTCGCCGACGTAAATCCGGTAATGGTCAGGGATGTCGACGTTGCGACCACTGAACACCACTGTCGCGGTGGGTTCGGCGGGTTCTTCCGACTCGACGGTCCCGGGGGGAACGACAAATGCGGAATCGTTGTCGTAGTCGTCGACCGCGGCGACCTTGGATTCGCGCTGGCCCTTGCGGTGGATGACAGATGACATTCAACTACCTCCTGGAAAGTGCGCCCCCACGATGCCGCGAACCCGGCGGATCGAACCTCGGACGCCCAAGAGGATGTGAAAATTGTTGGCGCCCTGCGTATTCGACGATTCTGGTGTTCGCCCGGCAGTGAAGGAGCAGGAACCGAGTCAGTACCGACCGACGGTCGGCACCCATGACGCAGATGGCCTCACCTCCCGCGCGAACCACATCCCCGCGGTCCGCGATGACCTGTCAACCTCTTGTACCTTCGACCGTAGTCGGATGTTCGCTCCGCGGCCATGTTTCCGATCAGTGCGTCACAATCTCCCTCTTGAAGAGGGGACGAAGGTCCTCGACGGGGTCGGTCGGGCCCGTCGAACCGTCGGGCCGACGCGCCGCGATCCCCAGATCACCCGCCGTCCCCACCCGCGCCGATGGGCCGGTGCGGACCGACGCGTCACCGCCGACCGACTGTCACACTGGCGCCCGTGTCGGCGACCTCGGACCTGTATGCGGCGCTGCGCCAGATCGTCGTCGACGGCGTCGATCTGGCATTGCCCCGACGCTGCGCCGGCTGCGGCGCGCAGGGCCACGACTGGTGTGAGCAATGCGCGAAAGCAACTTACGACGCCCCGGTGGAGCTGCGTCCCCGGGTACCGATCGACATCCCGGTGTGGGCGGCGGGCCGCTACCGGGGTCCGCTGCGACGGGGGATCCTCGACCTGAAGGAGCATCAACGTCGAGGTCTCGCCGAGCCTCTCGGAGCGCTGCTGGGCTCGGCGCTGATCACCCTGGCCCGCTGGGGTGAGCTCCCCGACGCCCCACGGCTGCATCTGATCCCGGCGCCCACCCGCACCCTGGCCGCCCGTCGACGCGGCGGCGACCCGGTCACCGCGATGACGCGGGTCGCGGCGCGGCGGATCGGCCCGCGCGCCGGGGTGATCAGCGCCCTGGTCACCGCGCCGACCACCCGCGACTCGGCCGGACTTGATGCGCGGGACCGCCGGGACAACCTGCGCGGCCGTATCCGGCTGCGTCGGATCGATCCACTGCCGGTGGGTACGACCGTCCTCGTCGACGACGTGCTCACCACCGGGGCGACCGCCGCGGAATCCGTCCGGGTCCTGCGTGCGCACGGCATCGACATCGCGGCGGTGCTGGTGCTCGCCGGCGCCTGAGTTGTCAGGGGATCACCGGGATCGTGCCCGGCGTCATCGCCGGCTCAACCTCGGTCCAGTACTCGTCGGCCTGGCCGTTGGTGCTGCCCAGGCGCAGCACGCCACGCTGATCGGCGAGGTAGACCGTCGACGAATTCGCCACCACCGCGGTGACCGGCGGTGACACGTTCCCGCTGAGCAATCCCACCGCCGGGGTGCCGTTGATGGACAGTTGCGCCACCGGCGAATCGGTCGCATCCCGCGCGATGACCAGAGTGGTCGGCGACGCCCAGTCGAGCGACACCGCGCGATTGCCGATGTTGTACGCGGCGATCCGCGGCTGCTCGAGGGACAGCTGGCCGTCGTCGTTGGTGGCGATCACCGCGAACAGAACCTGTCCGTCGACGATCATCGCCACGCGCACACCGTCGGGGGCGATCTGCAGTTCGGTGATCGCGCCACGGACCAGACCGGTCACCTGATCTGCGTTGACATCGACGATGCGGGTGGCACCGCCGTCGTCGCGCATCCACTCGATCGGCCGACCGTCGACGACCGACCACACCGTGTTGTCCCCGGACCCGAACGACGGGCGGGTCATCGAGGTCCCGGAGGTGACGGTGACGACGTCGCCGCCGTAGTCGCCGATGGCGAGGTCCCGCCGGGCCGGATCCCCGGCGACCGCGAGGACCGCGGCCACCCGGGAGCCGTCGGGGGCGATCGAGGCCGCACGCACCAGGCGGGAAGTCCCGAGTTCGCCGGTGACCGGTGTCGTTCCGTTGTCGATCACGTCGAGCAGTGCGCCGTCGCGGACGATGTTGAGTCCGACGTCGGTGTTCGGTATCGCGTTCGGATCGAACGACCGGACATCGGCGGTCTGCCATCCCCCGGAGCGGTCGGCGACCAGCGGTGCACCGTCGGCGTTGATCACATACGGTCCGCCGACCTCGGCGCCGCTGAGCGTCCAGACCAGCTGGGCCGCCAGCACGGTCCGATCCCGGACGTCGGGGTTGCCGATGCCGGTGAGATCGATTCGTACGCCACCACCGGGGACCGGGGTGACCGGACCGCGCAACGCCGCACCGGCGGGCAACGCCGAATCCACCGCGGGCGCGAGGTCGGTGGCCGGACCGTTGATCAGTGTGGTGATCAACGCCGTCGGGTCGGAGTCCTGTCCGGAATACATCCAGCGCGGGTCGGTGACGAGATGGGTGCGGGTGCGGTCGGTGAAGTACACCGACACCTGCCGATAGCTGACCTCGAACTGATCCCGGTCGATGAGTGTCTGGTCGGGCAGCGTGCCGTCGATGCGCCATTGATTGTTGACGCGGATCATGGTGATGGTGGCCTCCACCTGCCCGCTCGACGGCAGCAGCTGCCCGTCGGGACGCAGCACACCGACGGTGTCGCCGACGAGCCGCATCCGCACGGCGGTCTCGCTGCGCTGATCGACGTAGGTGTTGATCTTCTCGACGACGATCGAATCGCCGCGGTCGTCCCACTGTGACGCCGAGGCACGGCTGAGGAATTTGCGCGCGGCCGCGTGCGCGTCGGTCGGTGACGCGGACGCCTTGAGGAAGGCCCGGACCAACGCCTCCGGGTCCATGTCCGACTCCGGTTCGGGCACCGAGTTGGTCGGGCCCTCACGTGCGAACGAACTGATCGGTTGGGGTGCGGAATCGTCGGGCACTCCCCCGCACCCGGCGAGCGTCAGCGCGGCCACCACGCCGCACACCGCCACCATCAGCCGACGACGAACCCGACGGGACCGAGCCCGACGGGGAGTGGACGATGCGCGCATCGGCTCAGTCATCGGCATCCTCACGCCCGGCGGTCGTGGTGGCCGCGGTGCGGGGGGCCTTGCCCGACCCCACCGGCTTGAGTGGCAGCGGGCTGCCCAGCACCTTGTGCCCCCGGACCAGCGGCAGCGTGAGACGGAAGCAGGAGCCCTGCCCCGGTTCACCCCACGCCTCGAGTCGTCCCTGATGCAGTCGGGCGTCCTCGATGCTGATCGCCAATCCGAGACCGGTACCGCCGGATCGTCGGAACCGGGACGGATCCGACCGCCAGAACCTGTTGAAGACGAGCTTCTCCTCTCCCGGACGCAGGCCGATGCCCTGATCACGGACGGTGATCGCCACCGCGTCGCCGTCGGAGCGCATGGTCAGCGTCACCGGGCGGCGTTCGCCGTGGTCGATGGCGTTGGCCAGCAGATTGCGCAGGATCCGTTCGACGCGACGGGGATCGATCTCGGCGAGGACCGGTTCGGCCGGAAGATCGAGGACCAGCTCGGTGCCGGTCTCGTCGGCGAGGTGACCGACGGTCGCCAGCGCCGCATCGATGGGGATCGCCATGTCCATGCGTTCGGCGGCGAGTTCGGCCATGCCCGCGTCGTGACGCGAGATCTCGAGCAGTTCGTTCAGCAACGTCTCGAACCGGTCGAGTTCCTTGTCGAGCAGTTCCACCGACCGCCGGCGCACCGGGTCGAGTTCGTCGCGGCCCTCGTAGAGCACATCGCTGGCCATCCGCACCGTCGTCAGCGGCGTGCGCAGTTCGTGGCTGACGTCGGAGGTGAACTGGCGTTGCAGGCCGCCGAATTCCTCGAGGTGGGTGATCTGCTTGGACAGGCTCTCGGCCATGTCGTTGAACGACATGGCCAGTCGTGCCATGTCGTCCTCACCGCGGACCGGCATGCGTTCCTTGAGCCGGCCGTCGGCAAACCGCACCGCGATCCGTGACGCCGACCGCACCGGGATGACGACCTGCCGCGACACCAGCCACGCGATGGCGGCGAGCAGCCCCAACAACACCAGCCCGCCGGTGAGCAGGGTGCCGCGCACCAGGTCGACGGTGTTGCCCTCGGTGGTGAGGGGGAAGACCAGATACAACTCGAGTCCCGGCACCGACGCGTTGGTCGGCGTCCCGATGATCAGCGCGGGCTGTGTCCCGCCACCGGCGGCCGGCACCGACGAGTACTGATAGGCGATCTGCCCGCCGGCCACCATGTCACGCAGATTGCTCGGGATCTCGGTGATCGGACCGACTCCGGTGACCGCGCCGTCGGCCCCGGGCACGATCAGGACGGTGTCGAAGGTGCCGACATTCCCCATCGTCTGCGGGCTGTCGGTGTCTCGGTCGGTCAGCAGCGACCGCGTCTGCCGTAGCCGGTTCTGCACCGACATGTTGGCGTCGCCGCCGGCCAGGTCGCGTTCCACCGCGATGCGGGCACGCTCGACCTCCTCGGTCGCGGCACTGAGTTTCACGTCGAGGAGCCGGTCGGTGATCTGACTCATCAGGACGAACCCGAGGATCAGCAGCACCACCACGGACAGCACCAACGTCGACACCACGACCCGCAACTGCAGGGATCGACGCCAGATCCGGCCGAACACCGAGGCCAGCGAACTCGCCGAGCGGGTGAGTCGCCCGAAGGTGCTGTTGACGCGTCGTCTGTTGCGGCCGATCACGGCGGGCCGGCCTTGTAGCCGACCCCCCTCACCGTCAACACGACCTCCGGGTTCTCCGGATCGGTCTCGACCTTTGCCCGCAACCGCTGGACATGCACGTTGACGAGTCTGGTGTCGGCCGGATGCCGGTAACCCCACACCTGCTCGAGCAGGACATCGCGGGTGAACACCTGACGCGGCTTGCGGGCCAGCGCCACCAGCAGGTCGAACTCGAGCGGCGTCAACGAGATCGGCACGCCGTCGCGGGTGACCTTGTGGGCGGGGACGTCGATCTCGACGGGCCCGATGGACAGCAGTTCGGCCGGCTCCTCGTCGGTCCGGCGCAGCCGGGCGCGTACGCGCGCGACGAGTTCCTTCGGCTTGAACGGTTTGACCATGTAGTCGTCGGCGCCCGATTCGAGGCCGAGCACCACGTCGACGGTGTCGGATTTGGCGGTGAGCATCACGATCGGTACACCGGAGTCGGCGCGCAGGACGCGGCACACGTCAATACCGTTCATCCCCGGCAGCATGAGGTCGAGCAGCACCAGATCGGGCCGGATCTCGCGCACCGCGGTGAGCGCCTGCGTCCCGTCGCCGACGACGAACGGTTCGAAACCCTCACCCCGCAACACGATTGTGAGCATCTCCGCGAGCGCGGCATCATCATCGACGACGAGGATCCGTGGCTTCATGGTGACAATGGTGACACTGTTGTGACCGTCCGGCCATGATCGACGCGCCGGGCGTGCATCGTCGAGCGAGAATCGCGGAGGAGAACACGTTGGGTCGTCTGATCGCTGTGGAGGGCCTCGACGGCGCCGGCAAGAACACACTCGTGACCGGACTTCTCGACCATTGGAACGGCCTGGGTGCGCGGGTCGCCACGGTGACCTTTCCGCGCTATCACCGATCGGTGCATGCCGACATCGCCGCCGAGGCGCTGCACGGTGATCACGGAGACCTGCGGGACAGCGTGTATGCGATGGCGTTGCTGTTCGCCCTCGATCGCCGCGATGCCGCCGCCGATCTCCGTGAGGCGCTGGACACCCACGACGTCGTCGTCGCCGACCGGTATGTCGCGTCCAATGCCGCCTACAGCGCCGCGCGGCTGCGCGAACCCGCCGACGGCGCGGTCGTCGGCTGGGTGCACGACCTCGAGTTCGAACGGTTCGCGATCCCCCGGCCCGACCACACCCTGCTCCTCGGTGTCGCCGCCGAGGTGGCCATGGATCGCGCGGCCTCCCGTGCCGCCGCCGACCCCGGCCGGCCACGGGATCACTACGAGAAGGATGCCGATCTGCAGGTGCGGGTGGACGAGCTCTACCGTCGGCTGGCGGTCGAATCGTGGGTGTCGCCGTGGACGCTGGTGAGCGACAACGACCCGGCCGTGCTCGGTGATCTGCTCACCGAATGACGGGTCACGGCCGGTCGGCGGCGACGTCGGATAGCCTGGTGCCGACCCCACGTCGCGAGGATGATTCATGACCTATCCGCCATCTCAGGGTGGCACCCCCGGCCCCACCGGTCCGACGGGTGGTTACGGCCCGACCACGACACATCGGGTCCCGATGGCACCTCACCAAGGCGGTTCGGCGGCTCCGGTTCCTCCGCAGGCGGCACCACCGGGCCCGGCGTTCGTCCCGCCGGGGCCACCCTCGCAGGGGTTTCCCGCACAACCCCATGGCGCTGCTCCGCAGGGCCCTCCACCCCAGCCCTTCGGCGCTCCGCCGCAGGGCCCGCCACCGCAGTATGGGCCGGGCCCGGGTCCCGGGATCACACCCGGCACCCCACCGCCGCCGCGCAACACCGGCGCACTCGTCGCGATCATCGGAGGTGCGCTCGCCGTGGTGGTGATCGTCGTGCTCGCGGTGACGCTGATCGTGGTGAACACCGGCGACTCCTCGACCACCGTCGCCGACGACCCGACCACCTCGACGACCACCCTGCCGCAGGGTGGTGGCGGGTCATATCCGACGGACGGGACCGAACCCCCGACGACGTCGGAGCAGTCGGGCAGTCCGGATCAGTCCACGCTGTACGCGATCGGCGACGCGATGCAACGTTACGTCGACGCCCTCAACACCCGGGACCGCAACCGGATCGCCGGCACCGTCTGCTCGGAGGCCCGCAGCGCGGTCGAGGTGCCCACCGAGCAGGGCACGCTGGTGCTGGAACGACTCGCCCTGCGCTCGGTCAACGGGGATATCGCCGAGTCGACGGTGACCACCCACCTGGAACTCGGTTCACAGCAGACGAGCCCGGAGCAGAACGCGGCGACGTTCCGTCGTGAGGACGCCACCTGGTACTACTGCCCGGGCGCCGAACCCGGCATCACCGCCTGAGACCTACCGACGACAACAGCCCGGCGGTCATCCGCCGGGCTGTTGTCATCTCGCTCGAAAGGTGAAGCCGCCGATCAGTAGCGGTAGTGCTCCGGCTTGTACGGGCCCTCGACGTCGACGTTGATGTATTCGGCCTGCTCCTTGGTGAGCTTGGTCAGCTCCCCGCCGAGTGCCTCGACGTGGATGCGCGCGACCTTCTCATCGAGGTGCTTGGGCAGCCGGTACACCTCGTTGTCGTACTCGTCGTTCTTGGTCCACAGTTCGATCTGCGCGATCACCTGGTTGGAGAAGCTGTTGCTCATCACGAACGACGGATGGCCGGTCGCATTGCCCAGGTTCAGCAGGCGTCCTTCGCTGAGCACGATGATCGAGTGACCGTCGTCGAAGATCCACTGGTCGACCTGCGGCTTGATGACGATCCGCTTGGCGCCGGACCGCTCGAGTCCGGCCATGTCGATCTCGTTGTCGAAGTGGCCGATGTTGCCCAGGATCGCCTGATGCTTCATCTGCTTCATGTGATCGAGCAGGATGATGTCCTTGTTGCCGGTGGAGGTGATGACGATGTCGGCGTCACCGATCGCACCCTCGACCGTCACGACGTCGAATCCGTCCATCAGCGCCTGCAGGGCGTTGATCGGGTCGATCTCGGTGACCTGCACGCGGGCGCCCTGGCCGGCGAGAGATTCCGCACAGCCCTTGCCGACGTCACCGTAACCGCAGATCAGCACCTTCTTGCCACCGATGAGGACGTCGGTGCCGCGGTTAATGCCGTCGATCAGCGAGTGGCGGGTGCCGTACTTGTTGTCGAACTTCGACTTGGTGACCGAGTCGTTGACGTTGATCGCCGGGAAGGCGAGGTCACCGGCCGCGGCGAACTGGTAGAGCCTCAGCACACCGGTGGTGGTCTCCTCGGTGACACCCTTGACCGATTCGGCGATGGTGCTCCACTTGGTGGCGTCCTTCTCGAAGCTCGCGCTCAGCAGGTCGAGGAACACCTTGTACTCGGCGGAATCGTTCTCGTCGGCGGACGGCACCACACCGGCCTTCTCGAACTCGGCGCCCCGCAGCACCAGCATGGTGGCGTCGCCACCGTCGTCGAGGATCATGTTGGCCGGCTCATCGGGCCAGGTGAGCATCTGCTCGGCGGCCCACCAGTACTCCTCGAGGGTCTCGCCCTTCCACGCGAAGACCGGAACGCCCGCGGGCGCATCCGGGGTGCCGTGCGGTCCGACCACGACGGCGGCGGCGGCGTGGTCCTGGGTGGAGAAGATGTTGCACGACGCCCATCGGACCTCGGCGCCCAGCGAGACCAGGGTTTCGATGAGGACCGCGGTCTGGATGGTCATGTGCAGCGACCCGGAGACCCGGGCTCCCTTGAGCGGTGCGACGTCGGCGTACTCCCGGCGCAGCGACATCAGTCCGGGCATCTCGTGCTCGGCGAGTTCGATCTCCTTGCGGCCGAAGTCGGCGAGCGCGAGGTCGGCGACCTTGAAGTCGATTCCGTTGCTGTGCTCTGCCTGGAGTGCGGTCATCTGGTCCCCTTGCGTATCGGCGTATCTGTCGGTGATGGTCAGATCTGTCGGTGCAGTGGTCCCCTCGCGCGCATCGGCGCACCACCGCGCTGTCCGAGCATCAGGCTATCGGACACAGACTGCACCGCCACCGGCGCCGTCGGTCAGGATTTGTCGAGGCTGACCTCGTCGTCGACCTCGCCGCGTTCCCGCTTGCCGACCATCGAGTGCCGCATGCCGTACAGGAAGTAGATCGCCACCCCGATCACCATCCAGACGACGAACCGGATCCAGGTCAGCGCAGTCAGGTTCAGCATCAGCCACACGCAGGAGATGATCGCGAGCACCGGGATGATCGGTCCGCCGGGGACGGTGAAACCGCGATCGAGATCGGGGCGCTTGGCGCGCAGGATCATCACCCCGGCCGCGACCACGATGAACGCGAAGAGCGTGCCGACGTTCACCATCTCCTCGAGCTTGTCGATCGGGAAGAAGCCGGCGACGACGGCCACGACGACACCGATCAGGATGGTCAGCCGGGCCGGGGTCCCGAATCGCGGGCTGGTCCGGGCCAGCCCACGCGGCAGCAGACCGTCGCGGCACATCGCGAACAACACCCGCGACTGCCCCAGCATCAGCACCATCACCACCGTGGTCAGACCGGCGAGGGCGCCGACGGCGATGGTCTTCTCCGCCCAGGTCACCCCGTTCAGTGCAAAGGCGGTGGCCAGATTCTTGGGTTCCCCGTCGCCGGCGGAGGTGGCCAGCTCCTTGTAACTGACCATGCCGGTCACCACGATCGTGACCAGCACGTAGAGGACGGTGACGATCGCCAGCGACCCGAGGATGCCGCGCGGCACGTCCTTGCGCGGGTTGCGCGTCTCCTCGGCGGTGGTGGCCACCACGTCGAATCCGATGAAGGCGAAGAAGACGATCGAGGCCGCCGCGAGGACGCCGTACCAGCCGTAGGAACTCTCACCGCCGCCGGTGATGAGGGAGAACAGCGAGGAGTCGACGGATTTGTGTGCGTCCCCGGCGGTTTCGGCCGGCGGCACGAAGGGACTGTAGTTCTCGGTCTTGACGTAGAAGAATCCGACCACGATCACCAGCAGGACGACGGCGACCTTGATGGCGGTGATGACCGCGCTGAACCGGGATGACAGTTTGGTGCCCAGGACCAGCAGCGTCGTCACCACCGCGACGATGATCACCGCTCCCCAGTCGATCGTCACCGATCCGACATCGACTGTGCCGCCGGAGAATCCGAAGACGCTACCCAGATACGACGACCAGCCCTTGGCCACCACGGATGCGCCGACCGCGAATTCGAGGATGAGATCCCATCCGAGGATCCAGGCGAGGAACTCCCCGAAGGTGGCGTAACCGAAGGTGTAGGCGGAGCCGGCCACCGGCACCGTCGAGGCGAACTCCGCGTAGCAGAGCGCGGCGAGCGCGCACGCGATGGCGGCCATGATGAACGACAACGAGATCGCGGGTCCGGCCTTGTTGCCCGCCGTCGTCGCGGTGATGGTGAAGATACCGGCACCGATCACCACCGAGACGCCGAAGACCATCAGGTCGAAGGCGGTGAGGTTCTTTCGGAGTTGGTGGCCGGGCTCGTCGGTGTCGGCCATCGACTGTTCCACCGATTTGATGCGTGTCAACGGGTTCGCCATGCGCTCGACCTCCTCATCTCCGCGGCGCGCGTGAGCGCCGGTGTGGACGTGATCTCCCCGACGCTATCGGACCGGCCGCTCACCCGCGCGCAAATCGCCTTCGGCCCAAGGACATGTCTTCGGGGCGCTCACCCGTCTCACCCCTGGCCGAGACCGCTGCGGTCGATGTCGGGTTCGAGGTAGATGATCCGCGCCTGCGGTACCGCCGCACGAATCCGCCCCTCGGCATCGTCGATCGCGGTGGCCACCGTAGCCAGGTCTGCCGACCGTGGCATGGCGATCTTGGCCGCCACGAGCAGTTCGTCGGGTCCGAGGTACTGGGTCTTCATGTGGATCACCCGGTCCACGCCGTCGGCGGCGAGGGCGTCGAGGATCTGGCGTTCCTCCTCGTCGGTGGCACCCTCACCGATCAGCAGGCTCTTCATCTCGACGATCAGCACGATCGCGATGACGCCGAGCAGCACACCGATGCAGACGGTGCCGATGCCGTCCCAGATCGCGTCGCCGGTGATCATGGTCAACCCGACGCCACCGAGGGCCAGGACCAGACCGATCAGTGCCCCGGTGTCCTCGAGCAGCACCACCGGCAGTTCGGGATTGCGGGAGTTGCGGATGAATCGCCACCAGCTCGACGATCCCTTCAGCGGACGGGATTCGCGCGCGGCGGTGGCGAAGCTGTAGGACTCCAGGCAGATCGCGACCAGCAGGATGATCACGGCGACCAGTGGCGATTCCAGGCCGTGATCGTGTGCGTGGGTGATCTTCTCGACACCCTCGTACAGCGCGAACAGGGATCCGAGGGCGAAGATCACCAGTGCGACGATGAAGGAGTAGAAGTAGCGGCTGCGGCCGTAGCCGAACGGGTGCAGTTTGTCGGCACGTTTGCCCGCCCGGTTCTGGCCGACGAGCAGCAATCCCTGGTTGGCGGTGTCGGCCACCGAGTGCACGCCCTCGGCGAGCATCGACGACGAACCGGTGATCGCGAATCCGGCGAACTTGGCAACGGCGATGCCGGCGTTGGCCGACAGCGCCGCGATGATGGCCTTCTTGGAACCCTCGGCGGACACGACTTCCTCCCAATTGCCGGACATGCCCAGATGGCGATGAACACACCGACTCTAGCCGGGATGAGCGCGACCGGGGTGGGCGCGCGGTCCTCCTCCGACCCGGCCGCCGTCGACTGCTCTCGATCCCGTCACCCGGCCGGGCGACGGGGGCGACGGGATCGAGAGACTTCTACCTCAGACCTCAGGCGAGTCCGCCGAAGCCCCGGGCGATGGTGCTGTCGGTGTCGGCCATGACGGTGCGGGCATTGGTGACGCCGCGCTGGATGCCCAGCAACTGCTCCCGGGACCCGCTGAAGACCCGGTCCCAGGTCTGTTGCGCCTGGTCGTAGGCCTGCTTCGCCGCCGGCGAATGCCAGTTGCCGTCGAGCGCGGCCACCTGGGTCTTGAGCTGCGATGCGAGGTCTTCGAGGCGGTTGAACTGGGCGCCGAGACCCCCTTCGAGGTCACCGAGGGCGCCGAAGTCGTATCGGATTCTTCCGGACATGTCGATCTCCTTCTGTCGTGATGCGATGTGGGTGAATGGGTGTGGCGGGGTCGGGGCTGGTCTACAGGTTGAGCGGACCCTGACCGCCGAACCCTGCCGCCGCGGCCCCGTCGTGGTCCTCGTAACCGGTGAAACCGGCGGTCAACTGCGTCCGGATGTCGTCGAGGGCCTGGTTCAGTGCCGTCGCCGACGAGTTCCAGTCCGAGTGGGTGGAGTCGAAGGCGGTGGACGCCCGGCCGTTCCAACTGGCCATGCCGGTCGACGCGGTGCCGGCGATCTGCCGGATGATTCCCTGCATCTCGTCGACGATCTGCGAAACCGATTGCGCGGTGGACATTCCCGACGCGACGTCGAGATCAACAGCTCCATTGAGATTCATCGGTGCTCCTCCTCATAGATGTCGGCACCGGCATTGCGATGCCCCCGAAGCGACAACCCGGGCGGGTGCCACTGAATGATTCCCTCACGGGCGATGACCCCGTCGGGACCTGACGAGGTCACGGAAACCACCCACCTCCCGGGATGGTCTCGAGCAGCCCGGCGATGGCCCGGCCGATGCGAGAATCGATCCCGGAGGTGAGGGTGGTCCACACGATCCCGTCAGGAGATTCGTTGGGACTGAACAGGATTCGTCCACATTCCGTGTCGGCGATGCCGACGGTCCCACGACACTGCACCGCGCGGCCCTCGACCCTGCCGACCGCCACGATCTCGGTTCTCCGCCGGCACGATACGAGGGCAGCACACAACTGGGCGGTGTCGGTCGAATCGGCACCGATACCGGCCAGTGCCGAACTCAGCGCCGCCCGGTCGCCGGCATGCCCCAGCACTTGCGCGAGTTCGTCTGCCGGAGCGCTGATATCGCCGATGCGCAGCGGTGGGCACACCCCGTGCAGTGCCGGTATCACCTCGCGGCTCACCAGTTCGCCGAGTCGCGCGGTGTCGGCGGCCTCGACGAGCCGCAGCACCATATGCGTACCATCGTCGATGACGAGCGTGTGCAGGGTGCCGCGCCGGACAAGGCAGGCGCGTTGTACCGTATCGGTTGCGACGGTGCGGATCTCGAGCTCACGCTCCGAGTCCGCGAGGACCTCCACAGCGTCGCTCACCCACGCGGCCGGCCGACCCGCGGCCAGCAGCCCGGAGGATTCGAGGATGCGATCGGCGTGAGCTCCGGCCGCCGCCGCCTCGTCGATCCGGTCCGCCCTCGGGTACACCGCCATCGCCACCGGCCAGTCGGTCATCCCACACCGCTGGGCGAGCCTGACCGCGGCACCGCTGTCGAGTCGGATCGAGGTGGCGATCATCGACCGCTCCCCTCGGCCAGCGTCACC
This sequence comes from Gordonia sp. NPDC003950, assembly GCF_053605205.1. Taxonomy (NCBI): domain Bacteria; kingdom Bacillati; phylum Actinomycetota; class Actinomycetes; order Mycobacteriales; family Gordoniaceae; genus Gordonia; species Gordonia sp. NPDC003950. Next base: position 107,246 of record NZ_JBSGIT010000011.1, read on the forward strand.
GTCTGGGTCATGTGTCGGGAATCCGGCGCGCCGGACGCGGGCGCTGGCCCCGCCGCCACCTCGGCCCACGTCTGCGGCACCTCCGCGGAGTCCCCGGCCACCGGCACGGTCTCGGCGTCGACAACCGTACGCACGGTGGCCCGCTCACCGAGGGTCGGCGCTGCCGGCGACACCGGTGGCGGCAGACCGGCGGAGGGGGCGAGCGCGTCGCCGGAGACCTTCGGCGCCGTCGTCACCGGTGCCACCGGTGCCACCGGTGACGACGTCGGCGACACCGGGTGGTAGTTGCCGCGTGGCACCGCGACGGCCGGAACCATGGCTGCGGCAAGCGCTCCGGCTCCGGAGGCGCTCGCGGTATTCGGGTGGTGATGCTCCTGAACCGGGGGCCGCGGCGCCGGGTGCCGCTCGGCGATGAGGGCGGTATCGGACACCACGATCGGCGCCGGTGCGGCCACCGGTGGTCGGGTGCACAGCGGCGTACCGGCCGCCTCATAAGCCTCCATCACCCGGGCGGCGCGCATCCGTTGGTCGTGGACCGCCCGCTCGGCATGAGCGGCGGCGCCGGTCGCCAGGGGCGTCAGTGCCGTCACCGACAGCGCGGCGTCGGCGATCGAGGCGAGGAGGTCGATCTCACCGAGGTCGGGCATCGCCAGGCGGGCGGCGTCCACCGCGGCGGCCTGGGCACCGAGCGTCACCGCAGTGGCCGTGGCACGTGCTGCGGCCACGACCAGCCACCCGGTGAATGTCGCGAGGTGATCCAGCGCAGGCTGCGCCACCCCCGACTCCCAGTGCTCACGCAGCCGGGAGACGATGGATGCGTATTCCGCTGCCGCCCCGGCGAATTCGTCGGCAAGCCGCAGCCAGGACGCGGCGGTCTCGTGGAGTGGCGCGGCGCCCGGTCCGGCACCGAGATCGTCGGCGAGTCGTCGAGGTGTCCGCGCATCCCAGATGACTCCGGTGAATCCGGTCATCGGAACCCGGCCGCACTCGCGTCGTCGGCGGCGTCCATGCCGGAGGCCGCAGCGCGCAGCACCGCGGCGATCTTGCGTAACTCGTGGATTCCCGAGGCGGCGTCGACGCCGAACCGCGTCCCGAGTTCCGAAGCCGCCTCAGCAGTGCCCACCGACACCTCGTCACGCGCCGGCGCGGTCACCGCGGTGACTTGTCGCGCCATCCCTAGCGCATCGGTCAGTCGCTGTGCGATCCGGTCGAGATCGGCTGCAGCGGAGGACACTTCGGAGGGATCGATGGCGAGGAACCGATGTGACATGAGGACTCCAGGGGATCGGGGCGGGTTCGAGGGAACGAGGGATGACGGCCATCACGACCGTGGGAGGTCCGGACCGAGTTGCAGACGGATGTCGGGGCCGGGTTCGGTCTCGGCCTCCGCGTCGGCGCCGAGCACCGGCGGTGCCACGTCGGGCACCATGCCGACCACCCGTACCCCGTTGTCCTCGGTGACCAGGTAGTCGGGGATGTCGTGCGGATCGCCGGACACGCCCGCTCCGCGGGCCGCGCCGGCCGCCGCCAGCGGCGCCATCGAGGCGGGCATCGGTGCACTCGCCACCGCCGCGGTTCGCACGCCCGATCCCGGGGAGAAGGCGGCCGGCTCGGTGGCGCCGACCATCGTCGGTACCGACGGCCGGGCCGCGCCCAACGGCACCGCCGGGACACCGACACCACCGCCGCCCGACCCACCGCCGGTCGGCGCGGTTCCGCCGCCCGCCGTCATCGTGCGGCCGGTCTCGGCGCCTCGTCCGCCGGCGGGGCCGCCGGCCGTCGTGGTCGTGGTCTCATACGCCGCGGGCCGCATCGCGGGACCGGCCGCGGTCATCGCCTGCCGAAGCGGTGCGGCCACCATGGACGGGACCTGCCCCGCGGTGGACACCAGCGGCGACAGGGCATCGAGAACCGTGCCCGCCATCGCGAACGGAGACGGCGATGATCCCGCGGTCACCGCGGGTGCCCCGGTCACCGGGACGGGTGCACCGTTGACCGTCATATGCGTTGTGGGTGCCAGCAATTGGGCGCGCGTGGCGGCCACCACCGCGGACGCCTCGGCGAGCCCGGCCCCGGCCAGCGACACCGCCACCGGCAGCGCGGCGGGACCCGATAACGCCACCGCGGCGGTGATCCGGCCGATGGTGGCGACCAGGACCGCCTGCAGCGCCGCGACACCGGCCGCGACGATGCCCGCGGCGGCCTGGATGTCGATCGACATCCCGGTGCCCTGGGTGGCCAGGCGCCCACCGTCGACTCCGGCCTCCTCCGTCTTCGCGATCGCCGACATCGACGCCTGACCGCTCCAGAGTTGGTCTCCGATCTTCATCGCCGCCTGGGCCATCGACATCGAGGTCTCGAGGACCGTCGACAATCCGTCGAAGATCGTGGTGGGGTCGAACTCGGCCGTCGACAGGTCGCCGGTACCGAAGCCCCCGAGCAGATCGACGATGGGTTTGACCAGCTGACCCACGTCGATGACGGGCAGTGGTGGTAGGCCGGGCATCGGCGGAAGCGACGGCAGCTGGGGCAGTGGCGGCAGTCCCAGGCCGGCGATCACCTCGCCGACCGGCCGGTCGAGGATGGGTCCCAGCGGTGTCGCGGCGATCATGTCGTTGATGGACATCTCCGATGCGGCGGGGATCTCCGGCGTCGGCCCCGTGGCGCCGGGGTGCCCGCCGGTCACCGCCCCGCCCGGAGCGTGGCGGCACTGGCGGCGTCGACGGCCTCGAACTCGGCGAGACCGGCCACGGCCCCGGCCGCCGTGGCGGCGTGAACCGCCGCCAGATTACCCACGGACAGAAGGTGATTGGCTTGTGCGCCGATGAAGGCGGCCAAGAACTCTTGCCCGATGACGCCGAAGACGCCGATCATGGCCGCTGTCGTGGCCGCAGCGTTCACCGACCCGGCGGTGGCCACCGCGGTCCCGATCGCGGCATGGGTGGCCGCAAAACCTTCGAGCGTTCCCGGAGTGACTGTGACGTCGTCCACGTTCTCCCCCTTGTTGATCGGCTGGTTGATCGACTTCGTTGATCCATCACACCGACGTCGCCGGCGTGGTTGATGTGAATGCGTGGTTGATGTGATTGCGTGCTGTTGTGGTTGTCGGTTCACCCGGTGAACGCGGCCGCGAAATCCTCGGTCAGTTCGGCCCGCCGAGCGAAGGCGCGGTGCGCCGCGCGCATCGCGGTCGCCGCGATCGATTCGCCGAGGCGCGTCCCACCGAATCCGGCGGGGATGTCGGCAAGCCACAGTCCGGTCAGTGCCCCTGACCCGTCCACCTCGACGGTCACCAGATCGTCGGCCGAGGTCTCCCGGACGCTAATCGCGGCCAGCGCCTCCGAGAAATCCTGCAGGCGTCCCAACTGCGACGCCGCTCGGGCCTCCAATTCGTCCATCGCCCAGGTCATCTCGCCTACACCGACCGCAGCCAGGACGCCGGGGCGTCGTGATCGTGATCATCGCGAAGTTCCTGCCCGGCCAGATCGTCCGGCGTGGGCAGGCCCAGCGAGTCCAGGACGTCGGCCGAGGTGCCCGACTGTGCCAACTGCAGGCGCAGCGCGATCCCGGCCGCCATCGACGATTGGCGGCACAGCCGGAGGATCTCGTCGGCCAGCGCCTGCGGCGGGGTCGACAGTCGCGCGTCGGCGATGCGCACCGTCAGTGGGAGTCCCTCGGCGGTGGTCACCACCGAGACACCGCCATCTCGGGATCGCGCACTCGACGTCGGACGGTCACCGCCGTGCAGCGGCGGGTCGGCGTGATCAATCATCATGTCCCCCTCTTGATTCCTCACGTTGGACGCGCGTGCCGCCTCATCGGTTCCATCTCGACCGAGATTTTCTCTTCACCGGCATCTCGGTCGACTGGGATGAATCGGGCGCCGATCACAGTGAGATGAGATGATGCCACAGATCACAGGCCGCGCAGCGCAACAATCCACAGGTCCCCGGATCGGCGAATCTCACCCGAGACCGTTCGTCGACGGCGGCGCCGTGTATAAACTCGCCAAACTGCGATCACCAGCAGCAATGGACCCAGGAGCAATGACCAAGGTCCCATCGAGGGCAGGGGGAACGATGACTCACGACCACACGGCGCAACAGGAACCGACCCAACCGGATCTCCCGGCACCGCTGCCGCCGCCCTGGTTGCAGTTCGCTCCGGTGCCGCCCGTCGACCCGACCCCACCCATGCACCCAACCCCGCCCGATGCCGCACGCCCCGATATCGCTCCGCCCGACGCCGCCCCGGGACCGGGCGCACCGGTCGCAGTGGCCCCCGGGTACCCGATGCCGCACCCGACCGTCGCACCGGAAACGGGAGCGTTCCCGCCGGCCACTCCTCCGTCGGCTCCCCCACCCGAGCCGATGCCCGCGACCTATCACCCGCAACCCGGGACCGGCTTCGGCCCGCCCCCACCGGCATTCGGCCCGTCGCAGAACCTCGCACCCGTACACCCATCCTCACCACCACCGACCCCTGCACCGGCGCCGAACGGATTCCATTCGCCCGGGCCCACCCTCGACGAGGTCGCGCTGCTGCGCAAGGCCCGGCGGGCGCCGAGCCGCGGCTGGCGACGTGCGGTCCACACCCTCTCTGCGGGGACCATCAACCCGGGCGACTCCGCGGAGGATCTGCGCCATCAGCAACTCCTCGAGCGCCTGCGCCGGCCGGTCCGCGGCGACTACCGCATCGCGGTGCTCTCCCTCAAGGGTGGCGTCGGAAAGACCACCACCACAGTCGGTTTGGGCTCGACGTTCGCGTCGCTACGTGGTGATCGGGTGATCGCCGTCGACGCCAACCCGGATCTCGGGACACTCGCCCAGCGCGTCCCGCAGCAGACCGCGTCGACGGTGCGCAACCTGCTCGCCGACGACAACGTCTACCGCTACAGCGACGTCCGGGCCCACACGTCGCAGGCACCCAGCCGACTGGAGGTTCTCGCCTCCGAGCGGGATCCGGCGATGGCCGAGGCGTTCAGCGAAGAGGAGTACCGCGGCGTCATCACCATCCTGCAGCGGTTCTACAACCTGATCATCACCGACTGCGGCACCGGACTGTCCCACTCGGCGATGCGTGGCGTGCTCGACCTCGCGAACACGATCATCCTGGTGTCCTCACCGGCACTCGACGGGGCCCGCAGCGCCGGCGCGACGCTGGACTGGTTGCAAGCCCACGGGCATGGGCATCTGGTGTCCCGAGCGATCGTCGTGCTCAGCGCGTCGCGTCCCGGGGCGTCGACGATCGACACCGATCAACTCGCGCAGCATTTTCTGACCCGCTGCCGGGCGGTGCACATCATCCCGTTCGACGATCATCTCTCCGAGGGCGCCGACGTGGACCTCGAACTGGTCAGCAAGGCCACCCGCCACGCCTTCGTCGACCTCGCGGCGACGGTGGCCGACGATTTCGCCCCGATGCGTCACGAGGAGCCGTTCTACGGCTGACCGCCCACCTCGCGATCACCCACCTCGTTCCGGGCCGCTCCCCGTCGCCGCTGCAGATATCGGCGCGTCACCCCGACCGCCATCGGAACGGCCACCGTCAGGACCGACGCGATGATGAACACCTCGAGGTGATCGCGGATCAGCGGTACCTGGCCGAGGAAGTATCCGAGGAGGATGATCCCGGCGGCCCAGCAGACACTGCCGAGGATCGAGAACAGGGTGAACACCCGATGCGGCATGCCGCTGAACCCGGCGACCAGCGGGGTCAGCGTCCGCACGACACCGATGAAACGGCCGAAGAAGACGGTCAGCGGCCCATAGCGCTCGAAGTAGCGGTGCGTGCGGTCGATGTAGTCGGGTCCGACCGCCGCCAACATCCGTCCCTCGATCACCGACCGACCGACGCGCCGACCGATGAAGTAGCCACATTGATCGCCGAGCGCGGCCGAGATCGGCACCACGATGCACAGCCACCACACCGAGGCGAACGGATTCGGCTGGGCGGCAAGGACTCCGGCGGTGAAGAGCACCGAGTCACCGGGAAACAGGAACCCGATCAAGATGCCGGTCTCGACAAACATCAGCACGCACAGGCCGATCACGCCGCCGGTCGCGAGAAACGAGTCGATGTCGAAGGGATTCATCACCATCCACCCTAGGTCGTGCGGGGAGCGCGACGCCGCCACGGCCGGGGCCCGCCGAGGGTTTCGCCGGCACGTTAACTCGATGCAACACGGCGGGCGAGAAGTCCCAGCCTGGTGTTAACTCGACAGTAAGAATCCGGCGGAACGAAACCGCCGACAAGCGTTTTCACAACGCCGTGAAGTCGAGGAGTTCACCGTGTCCGGACCACAGCCCCCGGGTCCCACAGTCACCCGCCCCAAGGCATCGGCCGCCCCCAACCTGCGGCCGGTCTCCGACACCGAGGTCCGCGTGGAGTACCACACGATCCACGGATATCGACGCGCCTACCGGATCGCCGGGAGCGGTCCGGCGTTGCTGCTCATCCACGGCATCGGCGACAACTCGTCGACCTGGAACGAGGTCATCCCGATGCTCGCCCAGCACTACACGGTGATCGCACCGGACCTCCTCGGGCACGGCCGCTCGGACAAACCGCGCGCCGACTACTCCGTGCCGGCCTTCGCCAACGGCATGCGCGATCTGCTCGTCGTCCTGGGCATCAGCAAGGTCACCGTCGTCGGACATTCGCTCGGCGGTGGTGTCGCCATGCAGTTCTGCTATCAGTTCCCGCGATTCGCCGAACGGCTCGTGCTCGTCGCGGCCGGCGGTGTCACCCGGGAGGTGAACCCGGCCCTGCGATTGGCGACGCTGCCGGTGGTCAACGAGATCCTCACCCTGCTGCGGATTCCCGGCGTGATGCCCGCCGTGCGTACCGCGACCTCGGCCCTGGTGTCGCTGCCGCACGTTCCCTTCGTCCCCCGGTCCATCTCTCCGAAGAACGCACTCAACGACCACGAGGACCTCGTCCGGGTTCTCGGCGATCTCGCCGATCCCCACGCCTCCGCGGCGTTCCTGCGGACCCTGCGGGCCGTCGTCGACTGGCGCGGGCAGGCCGTCACCATGCTCGACCGGTGTTACCTCACCGAACGACTGCCGGTGCTGTTCATCTGGGGCGAGAAGGACACCGTCATCCCCTACGAGCACGCACTGATCGGCCATGCCGCGATACCGCATTCCGAGCTCGTGCCATTCCCGAACGCGGGACATTTCCCCTTCCACGACGACCCCGAGCGGTTCGTGCAGGTGGTCACCGGGTTCCTGGAACGGACCGATCCGGTGGTTTTCGATCCGCAGAACTGGCGTGAACTGATGTCGACCGGCGGGGTCCGTCCCCAGGAGTTCGTCGGCGACGAAGAGACTGTCGAGGCGGTCCTCGACGCCATCGAGGACGAACGCAGCGCCACCTGAATCGGCGCCGGCGATACCCTCGCCGGGTCTGTCAGAAGGATGACGCCGCGACACCCGATCCCGGGAAGCCATGAGAGTATGGGCGCATGAGTTATCCGCAGTACCCCGGACAGCCGGGTGATCAGGGCCAGTCCCCGTACGGTTCCCAGCCCGGCTATGGTGCCCAGCCCGGTTACGGCTCCCAGCCCGGTTATGGTTCCCAGCCGGGATACGGTGCGCAACCCTATGGCGCCCAGCCCGCCTACGGGGCCCAGCCGGGTTACGGGGCCCAGCCGGGTTACGGCGCCTACGGCGCCCAACCGGGCTATGGCGCTTACAACGTCGACCCGCTGACCGGCGAGCCGCTGTCGGACAAGAGCAAGCTGACCGCCGGGCTCCTGCAGCTGTTCCTCGGCGGTTTCGCCGCCGGACGCTTCTACATCGGTGACATGAAGATCGCCTGCTTCCAGCTCGGCGGCAACGTCTTCGGCTGGTTCCTGATCATCGTCGGTGCGATCGCAGCAGCCGCGTCCACCGGTGGAGGAGGAGCGGCCTTCGGCGGCTTCTTGTTACTCATCGGCTGGCTCATCCTCGCCGGTATCGGCATCTGGGTCTTCGTCGACGCCATCATGATGTTCGTCGGCAGTGTGCGCGATCCGCAGGGTCGCAAGCTTCGTAGCTGAGCGACCTCAACCGCCGGCGGCCAGCCGCCGCTACCCGAACCGGGGAGTTGACCTCCCCGTATCTGCGGTAGCCACCGCGACGGCAGACGACCTCGAAGAACAATTCGTCGTCGATGGTCGGGGTGAAGAAGTGGAAGAACTCCCCACCGGTGTCGTCGGCGTCGTACAGGACGTGATGACGCCGGAGGTCGTCGACGACCTCCGGTGCCAGATCGCACCTCGCCTGCAGGTCGTCGTGGTGGTTCTCGGGGATCGGTGGTGCGCTCAATCCCCGCTCGCCGCACGCCCGGGCGGTCGCGAGGATGTCGTCGCAGGCGAAGGCCACATGCGTGAGCCCGCCACGCCGACGAGGCGGCCAGCTCCGTCGAGTCGTGACGGCACCATGGATGCGACGAATCGCACCGCTGCTGCCTCGCCGTCGCCGGAGGTCAGTGCCTGGCTGCGCGTGGTGCCGACGGCATCGGGACCGTCGAGCCCGTCCTCGATGGCCATCCCGAACACCGAGCGCAGCAACAGCATCGCGCCCTCCCAGTCGGCCGGCTCATGCCGATCCCCATGTGATCGACGCCGGCGTAGAGCGATGGCGGCTTGGTCGCGGCACGCGGAACGAGGTCGAAGTGGCGCTTGCCAGAGCGCCGCCGACGGTGCCGGACGCAGGTCGATCGACAAGGCGTCGGTCACGTGGGGGCGGACGAACTCGGCCGCGCGCGCGGCCCACGCCGCCGGATCGTCGGTCCGCAGACCGATCTGCGCGACGGTCGGGGTGGCGCCGACGGCTCGCCGACCGCCGCAGTGCCTGACCCGGGCACCGCTGACAGCGCTTTCGCGAGCGCTGTCAACGTCCTCGTGAGCGTGCCGGGACCGCGCATCCCCGTCGCTGCGGGACATTCGCGAGTGCACGAACGATAGAGTTCATGTGTGACCGCTCCCTCAGCCCGACGCCGCGACGCCGAACGCACCAGAGCCAACATCGTCAAGGTCGCCACCAAGGAGTTCGCCGATACTACGGCGACAAGGACGGGCTCTACCGCGCGGTCCTCGATATCTTCCGCACCGACGACGACGCCCTCGACGTCCACCTGGCCATCAACAGCTTCTGCTTCTTCCGGGTCGACGACCGCTACAGCTGGAAGACCCTGTTCGCCCGCGATCTCGCGGCCACCGATCAACGCGACCGTCAACGAAAGATGCTCGGGGACATGATCGTCGCCTACCTCACCGACACCCACACCGGCACCGGCACCGGCACCGACCGATGACGGCAACACTGGTCGCGACCGGGATCGCCGGCGGCCACGGGCACCGCACACTCTTCGATCACCTCGACCTCACCGTCGCACCGGGCGATGTCCTCGGTGTGGTCGGGGCCAACGGCGCCGGCAAGACCACCCTGCTGCGCATTCTGGCCGGCGACCTCGCCCCGCTGGAGGGTTCGGTGTCGCTCGCGCCCGCCGACGCCTTCGTGGGCTGGCTTCCCCAGGAACATGAGCGAGTCGCCGGTGAGACCGTCGGCGAGTACGTCGCGCGCCGCACCGGATGCACTCGTGCCACCGTCGCGATGGATGCCGCGGCAGCCGCGCTCGCCGAGCCGTCACCGGCCGACGGCGTCACCGATCCGGCGGCGACCTACGCTGCCGCACTGGATCATTGGCTGGTCACCGGCGCCGCCGATCTCGACGAGCGCCTACCCGCGGTGCTCTCCGACCTCGGCCTCGGCGTCGACACGGTGAACCCGGAGGCGACGCCGATGACGGCGCTGTCCGGTGGGCAGGCGGCCCGGGTCGGGCTGGCCGCGCTGCTCTGCTCGCGATTCGACATCGCACTGCTCGACGAGCCGACCAACGATCTCGATCTCGACGGGCTGGCCCGATTGGAGTCCGTGATCACCTCCATGCGCGGCGGCGTCGTGCTCGTCAGTCACGATCGAGAGTTCCTGTCCCGCAGCGTCACCCGCGTCCTGGAACTCGATCTGGCACAACACACGACCGCCATCTACGGCGGTGGATACGAGAGTTACCTCGAAGAACGCGCAATCGCACGGGCACACGCGCGTGCGGAGTACGACGAATTCGCACGTAAGAAGGCCGATCTCGAGTCGCGGGCACGTACCCAGCGCGAGTGGTCCAGTCAGGGCGTGCGCAATGCGATCCGGAAGGCCCCCGACGACGACAAGATCCGCCGCAAGGCCGCCACCGAATCGAGCGAGAAGCAGGCCCAGAAGGTCCGGCAGATGGAGAGCCGTATCGCACGTCTCGACGAGGTCGCCGAGCCCCGCAAGGAATGGGTCCTCGAATTCACCATCGGCACCGCACCCCGGGCGAGTTCGGTCGTCGCCACTCTCAACAACGCCGTTGTGCGACAAGGGGATTTCACCCTCGGACCGGTGTCGCTGCAGGTCGATGCCGGCGACCGGATCGGGATCACCGGCCCGAATGGCGCAGGTAAGACAACGCTGCTGCGGCTGCTGCTCGGCCGGATCGAACCCGACGAGGGCAGCGCCGCGCTCGGAACCTCGATCGCGATCGGCGAGATCGATCAGGCGCGCGCCCTCGTCGCGGGCACACTGGCCGTGACCGATCGGTTCGAGGAGTTGCTACCGGACTGGACCACCGCCGACATCCGCACCCTCCTGGCCAAATTCGGGCTGCGCGCCGACCACGTCACGCGACCCGTCGACGACCTCTCCCCCGGCGAACGTACCCGTGCGGGACTGGCGCTGCTGCAGGCCCGGGGCACCAACGTGCTGGTCCTCGACGAACCGACCAATCACCTCGACCTGCCGGCCATCGAACAACTCGAGCAGGCGCTCGAATCCTATGACGGCGCACTGCTGTTGGTCACTCATGATCGGCGGATGCTCGAGCACGTGCGGCTCAACAGGAGCTGGGATGTCGACGCGGGACAGGTGACCGAAACCTGGTGAGACTCAGCCGCCGCAGCAGCCATCACCGGCCGCCACGTCGCCGGAGATCCCGCGAGACGACTCCGACCGCACATCCCGCGTAACCGCATTACGTTGCGCCAGTTCATCGTCGGCGGGATAGTCGACGCCGACCAGGCACAGCCCGCGGGCCTGCGCGACGGGTACCTTCGGGCTGCGTTCGCGCTCGGTCAAGAGTGCGCGGCACCAGTCGATGTCACGCCGACCATCACCGACCGAAGCGACGGCGCCCACCAGCGACCGCACCATCGACCAGCAGAACGCATCCGCGCTCACCTGACCGACGAGGACGCCGAGGTCGTCGCGCTCCCACGAAAAGCGTTGCAGGTCACGGATCGTCGTCGCACCCTCACGGCGCCGACAGAATGCGGCAAAGTCATTGAGCCCCACCAATGTCTGCGACGCCGCGTTCATCGCGTCGACGTCAAGGGGTTGTCGCCAGGTGGCGGTGGTCCGGGCGACGACGGGTTCGGCACCCCACCGCGTATCGGTGAGCCGGTACCGGTAATGCCGGCGTAGTGCCGAGAATCGGGCATCGAAATCCCCACTCACCTTCGAGACCGCCTTGATGCGTACATCATCGGGCAACATCTTCGCCAGACGCCCCACCAGGCTCGACGGATCACCGGCGATCGATCGCGTGTCCAACGCGGACTCGGGCACGTCGGCGTGGCAGACCTGCCCGGTGGCATGCACACCGGCGTCGGTGCGCCCGGCCACGGTCAGACGCACCGGTACCCGCAGCACCGTCGAGAGCCGGTCCTCGAGCACCTCGCATACAGTGCGTTGCCCGACCTGCCGGGCCCAGCCGGCGAAATCAGTTCCGTCATAACCGATGTCGAGTCGGAGACGACAGAACCCGCCGTCACCGGAATCGGTGACGGCGGGTCGTGTCGTTGCGTTGTCGCTCAGCGACTACTTCTTGTCTTCGGCGTCACCGTCGACATCGGCACCTTCGTCGGCGGCCTCGACTGCGGTCGCAGCGGTCGACTCGTCGTCGACGGCCTCGGCCACGGCCTCGGCGTTCTCGACAGCGGAGTCGGACGCGTCGGCCTCAACGGCCTCGACGACGTTCTCGGCCTCGGCAGCCGGAGCGGCCTTCTTCGAGGCGGCCACGCGGTTCGCGCGGTTGGCCTCGGTGGCCACGGTCTCACCGGTCACCAGCTCGATCACGGCCATCGGGGCATTGTCGCCCTTGCGCGGCAGCGTCTTGATGATGCGGGTGTAACCGCCGTTGCGATCGGCGAAGCTCGGGCCGATCTCGTCGAACAGGACATGCACGATGTCCTTGTCGCGGATGACCTTCAACACCTCACGACGGTTGGCCAGCTTGCCGGCCTTGGCGTGGGTGATGATCTTCTCCGCGTACGGGCGCAGGCGCTTGGCCTTGGCCTCAGTGGTGGTGATGCGGCCGTGCTCGAAGAGCGAGGTGGCGAGGTTCGCCAGGATCGCCTTCTGGTGGCTCGCCGACCCGCCGAGGCGGGCACCCTTGGTGGGCTTGGGCATTGTCTTCTCCTAGAAGGGACTTCCCCATCACGAGACGGAGAGGTCAGGGGTTGGCGACAGCCTTACAGCTGCTCGGTCTCTGCGAAATCCTCACCGGAGTCGCTGTCGAACGACACGTCGTCCGACCACGTTCCGGTCGCCGGGTCGTAACCGGCCACCTGCGACGGGTCAAAGCTCGCCGGGCTGTCCTTGAGGGCCAGTCCCAGTGCGTGCAGCTTGACCTTCACCTCGTCGATCGACTTCTGCCCGAAGTTGCGGATGTCGAGCAGATCCGACTCGGTCCGGGCCACCAGCTCGCCGACGGTGTGCACACCCTCGCGCTTGAGGCAGTTGTAGGACCGCACCGTGAGATCGAGATCCTCGATCGGCAGGCTGAACGACGCGATGTGATCGGCCTCGGCCGGGCTGGGCCCGATCTCGATGCCCTCGGCCTCGACGTTCAGTTCCCGGGCGAGCCCGAACAGCTCCACCAGGGTCTTGCCCGCCGACGCCAGCGCGTCACGCGCACTGATCGAATTCTTGGTCTCCACATCGAGCACGAGCCGATCGAAGTCGGTGCGCTGCTCGACACGGGTGGCCTCGACCTTGTAGGTGACCTTGAGCACCGGCGAGTAGATCGAGTCGACCGGAATCCGGCCGATCTCGGCACCCGACGCCTTGTTCTGCACGGCCGGGACGTAGCCGCGGCCCCGCTCGACGACGAGCTCGATCTCGAGCTTGCCCTTGTCGTTCAGGGTGGCGATGTGCAGATCGGGGTTGTGCACGGTGACACCGGCCGGCGGCACGATGTCGGCGCCGGTGACGGTACCCGGCCCCTGCTTACGCACGTACATGGTGACCGGCTCGTCCTCTTCGGAGCTGACCACGAGGCCCTTGAGGTTCAGGATGATGTCGGTGACGTCTTCCTTCACGCCGGGCACGGTGGTGAACTCGTGGAGCACACCGTCGATGCGGATGCTGGTGATGGCAGCACCCGGGATTGAGCTGAGCAGGGTACGACGCAGCGAGTTGCCCAAGGTGTAACCGAAGCCGGGTTCGAGCGGCTCGATGACGAACTTCGACCGATCCTCGGCGATGATCTCCTCGGTCAGAGTGGGTCGCTGTGAGATGAGCATTCTTGGATTTCTCCTTGTGAAGCCCGCTATATGACTTCGTAGAAGGTTGACCGAACAGCTTGTGCTGCTTGGATTCTTAAGTTCCCAAGTCCCCCGATCACCCAACGCAACCACGCGGGCTTTTCGGGGGTACACGGGGGCTTGGGCCCCCGTGCGTTTACTTGCTGTAGAACTCGACGATGAGCTGTTCCTGCAGCGGAACGTCGATCTGGGCGCGCTCGGGCACGTTGTGCACGAGGATGCGCAGCGTCGACGGAACCACCTGCAGCCAACCCGGGACCGGACGATCGCCGACGAGCTCCTTGGCGATCTGGAACGGAGTGGTGGCCAGCGACTTCGGGCGGACGTCGATGATGTCGTACTGGCTCACCCGGTAGCTGGGCACGTCCACCTTGACACCGTTGACGGTGAAGTGGCCGTGGCTGACCATCTGGCGGGCCTGACGACGGGTGCGGGCGATGCCGGCACGGTAGACGACGTTGTCCAGACGCGACTCGAGGAGCTTCAGCAGCTCGTCACCGGTCTTGCCGGTGCGGCGGTTGGCTTCCTCGTAGTAGCGACGGAACTGCTTCTCGAGCACGCCGTAGGTGAAGCGGGCCTTCTGCTTCTCCTGCAGCTGCAGCAGGTATTCGCTCTCCTTGATCCGCGCGCGACCGTGCTGGCCGGGCGGGTAGGGGCGACGCTCGAACGCCTGGTCGCCTCCGATGAGGTCGACACGCAGACGACGGGACTTCTTTGTTGCGGGGCCGGTATAACGAGCCATTTTTCTTTACCTCTTCCTTTCCCGCTAGACCCGACGCCGCTTGGGCGGACGGCAACCGTTGTGCGGCTGCGGGGTGACATCGGAAATGGTGCCGACCTCGAGGCCGGCGGCCTGCAGGGAACGGATGGCGGTCTCACGACCCGAGCCCGGTCCCTTGACGAACACATCGACCTTCTTCACGCCGTGCTCGGCGGCCTTGCGCGCAGCGTTCTCCGCCGCGAGCTGAGCCGCGAACGGGGTGCTCTTGCGCGAGCCCTTGAATCCGACGTGACCCGACGACGCCCAGCTGATGACGTTGCCGTTGGGGTCGGTGATCGAAACGATGGTGTTGTTGAACGTCGACTTGATGTGTGCGTTGCCGTGCGGGACGTTCTTCTTATCGCGACGGCGTGCGCCCTTCTTCGGGCCTGCGCTACGTGACTTCGGAGGCATTACTTCTTCTTCCCGGCGATGGTCTTCTTCGGGCCCTTACGAGTGCGGGCATTGGTCTTGGTGCGCTGTCCACGGACGGGCAGGCCACGACGGTGGCGCAGACCCTGGTAGCAGCCGATCTCGATCTTGCGACGGATATCGGCCTGCACCTCGCGGCGCAGGTCACCCTCGACCTTCACCGAGGCTTCGATGTACTCGCGCAGCTTTGCGACGTCTGCGTCGGTGAGGTCCTTGGCGCGCAGGTCGGCCGAGAGGCCGGTGGCGTCGAGGATCTCCTTGGAGGTGGTACGCCCAACTCCGTAGATGTAGGTCAGTGCGATCTCCAGCCGCTTCTCGCGGGGGAGATCCACACCAGCAACACGTGCCATGTGGCGTGATTTCCTTTACTTCTCAGAGGTCTGCTCCTGGTCCGTCCCCGTCTCTTCTACTGCGAAATGCCGCGGGGCTCCGGCCTCTGAACCGGAGGTGGGCGCCGACCCGTATGTCGGTGCTGGTGCCAGGAGGGCTTCACAAGTCTTTGTTCAGCTCTGGTCTTCGTATTCAGTTGTGGTGATTTCTCAAGCGACCCGGAGGGTTGCGAGTGATCAGCCCTGACGCTGCTTGTGACGCAGGTTCTCGCAGATCACCATGACCCGCCCGTTACGGCGGATCACCTTGCACTTCTCGCAGATCGGCTTGACGCTCGGCTGAACCTTCACGTCCGCTTCTCCTTGAATGTCCGGGCACGACGAAGCCGCACCCGTGCCGTCCTCACCCGTGTTCGGGGAAGGAAGTCCTACTTGTACCGATAAACGATGCGCCCACGACCGAGGTCATAGGGCGAGAGTTCCACGACGACCCGGTCCTCGGGCAGGATGCGGATGTAGTGCTGCCGCATCTTGCCGCTGATGTGGGCGAGAACCTTGTGACCGTTCTCCAGCTCAATACGAAACATCGCATTGGGCAGGGGTTCGATGACTCGTCCCTCGACCTCGATGGCCCCGTCTTTTTTCGCCATGTCCTCCGCGATCCTGGCTCCGGTCCCGCGATCTGCGTGACCGCGGGCGAGAAGCCCGGTTGAAACCGTGTTTATCCGTTAGGGTGTGGACAACATCTGCCGAGCCGCCGCGTCAGCCGACACGGCGAGGACGGCGTGCGGCGCACACCCGACGTTCTATGTTACGCGAACTGCGGGAACAGTCCAAACCGTCGCCATCGGCCGCCCTGCGATCGCCGCGGCGGTCGTCGCCCCGCTGCTCGCGTTGTTCATCATCCTGGTCGGCGTGATCGCCGCGTTCTACCTCGCGGTCATCATCCAGGGCGCCGGCCCCGGCAGCTACTGGCAGTCCTTCGGATCGTTCGCATCCCAACGAGATCTGCTGCTGGGCATGATCAAGGCCTCGATTTTCGGGGTGATCATCTCGGTGATCGGATGTCAGCGCGGACTGGAGGCCAAGGGCGGCCCCCGCGGTGTCGCCGACGGCGTGAACGCCACCGTGGTGGTCTCGACCGTCGGCATCATCGGCGTGAACTTCATCATCACGCTGATCTACACCGTGTTCTTCCCCCTGCAGATCGGCTGAGATGCACGACGACGAGCGTTTGGCACACTATTGACCATGCGTGCCTTTCTGATCCAGAGCGCCCTGTCCGGCCTCGCCCTGTGGATCGCCACCCTGATCGTGCCGGGACTGGACTTCGTCTACCCCGCCGACGCGGGCTTCGGCCTCAAA
This sequence comes from Gordonia sp. NPDC003950, assembly GCF_053605205.1. Taxonomy (NCBI): domain Bacteria; kingdom Bacillati; phylum Actinomycetota; class Actinomycetes; order Mycobacteriales; family Gordoniaceae; genus Gordonia; species Gordonia sp. NPDC003950. Next base: position 123,759 of record NZ_JBSGIT010000011.1, read on the forward strand.
CTCGGCATCGTCGTGCTGGTGGCACTGATCTTCGGTGTCATCAACGCGTTCGTGAAGCCCATCGTCCAGATCCTGGCGATCCCGCTCTACATCCTGACGTTGGGTCTGATCCACATCGCGATCAACGCGTTCATGCTGGAGATCACCTCGTGGATCACCCACAACACCACGCACTGGGGTCTGGAGGTCGACGGCTTCTTCTGGTCCGCGATCTTCGGTGCGCTGGTGATCTCGGTGGTGAGCTGGTTGATCTCGATGATCCTCAAGGAACCTGTCGACTAAGGAACCTGTCGACCCAGGATCGCGGCCAGCTGGGGTACCGGTGCGGCCGAACCGAGCACCTGAATGGCCACGTGGTCGGCGCCCGCGGCGAGGTGCTCGTCGATCTGGCTGCGGACCGCCGCGGCGTCACCGTGGGCGACGAGCGCGTCGATCAGGGCGTCGCTGCCGCCGTTGTCGATGTCGGCGTCGGTGTACCCGAGCCGCTTGAGGTTGGCGGTGTAGTTGCGCAGGTGCAGATACGGCTGGTCGACGGGCGGGCGGCCGACGGCACGCGCGGCCACCGGATCGGTGTCGAGGACCACCTTGTGCTCGGGGGCGAGCAGCACCCCCTCCCCCAGGATCTCGCGGGCCTGAGCGGTGTGCGCGGGAGTGGTCAGGTACGGGTGCGCTCCCAACGCCCGTTCGGCCGACATCCGTAGCATCCGCGGACCGAGAGCGGCGAGAAGCCGACGCTCCGGCGGCACCTTCTTGCCGTCGAGGGCATCGAGATAGTGCCCGACCGCCCGGAACGGCGAGGTGTATTCGGCAGTGGCCTCCGGATGCCCGGCACCGATCCCGAGATAGAAACGTCCCGGGAAGTCCTGCTCGAGTTGATGGAACTCACCGGCGATTGCATCCGGGTCGGTGTTCCAGATGTTGACGATGCCGGTGGCGACGGTGATGTTGTCGGTGGCCTCGAGGATCTTTCGGATCGGCTTCAGATGTTTCGGTGAACCGCCCAGCCAGATCGTGCCGACCCCGAGTTGTTCGATCTGGGCGGCCTCCTCGGGGGAGAACTGACCGAACCACCCCCAGATGCCGTATCGGCCGAAACGCTCGATGTGTTCTGACTTCGACGTCGATGAGGCGCTCATGTTGAGCGCCAACACCCGGGGTACGTGCACTATTCCGGCTCACCGCGATCGGCCCAGCCTGATTCATGACCGGACCGGTCCAGCGCGGCACGCGCGTAGCATCGGGGCAGCGGATGCCGGGGCGGGGCACGGCAGGAAAGCATGTGAATACCCGTCCACGTATTCGAAAGAGGCATCTCATGAAGGTTTTCTGGTGCGGAGCCGTGGTCCCCGACTGCGACGCGCGTTTCGAGGAGGACAGCGAGGAACGCATCCTCGAGGAGGTCACCGAGCACGCCGCCACCGATCACGGGATCACCGGACTGTCGGCGACGACGCGTGAACAGATCAGGAACGCGATCACCGATCGGGCGACGTGACGCCGGAACACCAACGGGCACCGTCGAACTCCGACGCCGAACTCATCGTCGACGCCCTCGTCCGCACCGGCCGCCCACCGCGGCTGGTGTTCCAGCCGGTGGTCGACATCCGACGCATGGTGGTGGTCGCATACGAGGCGTTGAGCCGCTTCCCCGGCCCGGTCGACCTCGCTCCCGACGCGGCATTCGCCGCGGCCGACCGCATCGGTTGCGGTATCGAGCTGGAGTCGGCAGCGATCGCCGCGGCCCTGTCCGCCCGCACCCGGCTGCCGACGAATTGCTTTCTGTCGGTGAATGTCTCACCGGAGGCGCTGGTGTCCCCGCAGGTCGGGCGGCTGCTGCGGGACGCCCCGCTGTCGCGGGTGGTGTTCGAGCTGACCGAGCATTCCGAGGTCGAGGACTACCAGGGCGTCCTGCGGGTGATCGCCGACATCCGCGCCGCGGGTGGGTTCGTCGCGGTAGACGACGCCGGAGCCGGCTACGCGAGTCTGCACCACATCCTGGTCATTCGCCCGGACTTCGTGAAGCTCGACCGCACCCTCATCGTCGGCATTCACGCCGACGAGGCCAAGGGGGCGCTGGTGGAGATGTTCGGGCACTTCACCAGCCGCACCGACGCCTGGCTGGTCGCCGAGGGGATCGAGAACCTCGACGAACTGCGCCGGCTGATCCAGCTCGGGGTGCCTCTCGGGCAGGGAAACCTGTTGGGCCGGCCCGCCGCAGAGATGGGTCCGATGGCGCAGGTGTGCCCCGACTCGGGCCAATACCCACCACCGTCCGCGGACATGATCGGTCACTTCGTCGAGGCCGCCCTGACCGCGCCGGTGGCCAGCACCGACGCGGCGCTCGATACCCGGCTCGGCAACGATCCGGGCCATCACGGGGTGATCCTGCTCGACCCGACCGACCGGCCCGCCCTGTACGCGGTCCGGACCGGCTGCTCGGGCATCGATCGCCGCGACGTGCTGCGCATGCTGGAGACCACCGACCTGCGTCAGGCCGTGTCCCGGGCGATGACCCGACCTCACCTGTCCCGCTTCGACCCGCTGGCCTGCTGCGATCGATCCGGCCGGCTCCGCGGCATGGTTCTGATCGAGCGACTCGTCGAGGCGCTGGCGTGGCGCTACACCCCACCGCAATGACGTGGCGGGCGACACGGCGGCGTGCCGTCACACCTGCGACAACGCCCGATCGCGACGTTCGATGATGTCTCGGCGCATCTGCGAGGTCAGCAGGTCCGCGGTGCCGAGTTCGATCGCCGCGGAGCCGGCCGGATGGACACCGATCGCCGCCAGCAGGGCACCGGCCCGCTGCGACACGCTCCCCGAGACGCCGAACCACGAGACGAAGTCGCCCACGGTCATGGTGGCGAACTCGCCGTTCAACGTGTGATTGGCCCGGCCGATGATCCAGCCGGCCGAGGCCGCCGACCTCGCCACCGATGCCCGGCGTCGAAATACCGCCGGATCGTTTCGTGCGACACGGGACAGCAAGCGGCGCATGGCCGTTCGGTGCTCCACATCGAAGAACTCGTCGGCCGCGGCGTCGCAGAGCGCACCGATGTCCGCGACGGCGTCGACGATGTCGGGGGCGATACCGGCGGTCTCGAACTCCTCGTCGGGCAGCGGCCGATCGTCAAGTGCCAGCAACGCCGGCCGGCCGCCGACCATACGGTCGAGCCGCGAGAGGGCGATCTCGGCCGAACCGAGCGCCGACGGTTCGTCCGCGCCGGTCAGTGCCGACCCCAGGGCGTGTGCCAGCATGTCCGCACTCGACGGCCGATCGCTGCGGCGGATCTCGCGGAGGTAGTCCGGCTCGTATTCATCGATGGCACGCAGGGTTTCGGCGGTCGAGGCGGCGGTGACCTCCTGCTCGGCGTGGGCGAATCGCACGAAGGCGCGCATGACGTCGGGATAGCCCGCCATCTCCTGCGGATCGAAACGGACCTTGCGCGGGATGCGGTCGAGCAGGAGGATCTCCACGACCACCGGGCTCCACCGCAGCGGATCGGCCTCGACGAGCCACAGGAACGCCTCGACCGCGTCGCGCGCCTCGGGGGTGTCGATGTCCCGGCCGTACGGGGAGGCGAAGAAGACCTCGGTGAGTTCGTCGAGGTCCTCGGCCGACCACTCCCGCGCCTCGGGTACGACACCACCGGGCGGCAGCAGACGCACCAGCCATTCCACCAGCGGCCGGCACATCGGCCAGGAGTCACTTTCCGGCGGCGGGAACACCCTTCTGCCGTCCTCGCCGGCACGCTCGATGATCGCGCGAGCGGTGACCGGGTCAACCGCCTCGATGGTGGGCGCGGACTGCGTCCTCGGCGCACTGGAGCGGATGTGGTCGAGCAGTTCCTCGTGCCCGCTGGGCACCACGAAGCCGTCCTTGAGCGCCGAGCCCATGTTGTGGTCGAGGAATGCCACCACCGATATCTCGTGTCCCGACGACAAGGCGACGGTGAACATGTAGTCGTCGCCGTCGCCGAGTTCGTGGGTCACCAGTGACACCCCGGAGGTCACCCGGACGTCGCCGAGATGACGCAGCCAGTCCGGCATCGGTTGCCGGCGGGAGGCCAGTTCCCGGGTGATCCGGGCGCCGAGCACCTCGTCGGGCAGGAACTCGCGAATGACCATCAGCGCGGCCGTCGTCTCCGCGAAGGAGATCTCCAGGAACGACTCGATCAGGGTCTCACGCTGTTCGGCCACATCGCCGCGACCCAGCAGGTCCCTGCGCGCGTCGGTGACCTCGAGGAGGCCACTGACGGCGATGAGCAGGTCGAGCGGTTCCTCGGACCGCAACGCTCCTCGGATCGACGCGATCAGCGGCTGGTCCTCCGCCCGCGAGGACTCCCGCGGCGCGGACGGCACCGGACGCAGGTGCCGTGGGCGTTGCTTCTTGGTGCCGCCGCGTTTCCCCGGCCGTGTTTTCTTGCCCATGGCCACAGCAGCCTACCGACCGCGCCCGGATTACCCTGACTGCTCATGCGAGCAGTGATCCAGCGGGTGACCGCGGCCCGGGTGATCGTCGACGACACGACGGTCGGCGAGCTCGACCTCACCGACGGCCGGCAAGGCCTGGTGGTCCTCGTCGGGGTCACCCACGACGACGGCCCGCCGCAGGCGGCCGCACTCGCCGACAAGATCTGGCGGTTACGCATCCTCGACGGCGACGGCGAGGTCCGCGAGGTATCCGCGGCCGACGTCGACGCCCCGATCCTGGTGATCAGCCAGTTCACCCTGTACGCGAACACCGCCAAGGGCCGTCGGCCGTCGTGGAACGCCGCGGCCCCCGGACCGGTGGCCGAACCACTCGTCGACGCCGTCGTCGAGGCGCTGCGGTCGGCCGGCGCCACCGTGGCGACCGGCCGGTTCGGCGCGCACATGGCCGTCCACCTGGTCAACGACGGACCGGTGACGATCACCGTCGAGGTCTGACACGATCGACGTCCCGCCCCACTCGCGCGGGCGCTCCACGTCCGCGCGGTACCCCCGCCCCCACGCGGTCATTGCACGACGCGCGCGAGCGTGGAGCAGGCGCGCGGACGAGAACCACCCGCGCCAAGCGGGCCAGTCACGCAGGAACCATCAGTCCAGCAGGCACCACGAGCCGTCACCGATCCGGCGGGCGTGCCCGGGGACGTCGGACATGTTGAGTGTCGGTGCGTAGATCGAGGCCGTGACCGTCGCCCGATCACCGTCGATCTCCACTGATTGCACATCGAGGTCGACATCGGCGGTCTCACCCTCCGGCGCGAACGCGCCGAGGAGATCGAGAACTCCGAGAAGCTCGGTGGACTCCGGGCAGATGTACCCCTTGGCGCCCTCGATGTCGTAGGTGCTCAACGCCTGGGTGTATCCCTCGTAGGCCGCGCGCACCGCCTGCTCATCGGAGCTCGACGACGCGAGCACCCCACCCGAACCGGATTGGCTCAGGAGGACGACTCCGCCGATGACGGCACCGATCACCACGACGACGCAGAGGATCACGACGGCCCAGACGCCACCCGATCCACGCCGCGGTGGCGGCCCCGCCGGCGGAAGGCCGCCGGGATAGAACTGCGGCGCGGCGGCATTCGGTGGATACGGACCAGGAGCGTACGGATTCTGAGGGTACGGATTCTGGGGATACGGATTCTGTGCGTACGGATTCTGGGGGTACGGATTCTGGGGATACGGCTGCGGGCTCGGGCCCGGCTGCGGATATGCCCCCGGCCCGTACGGCGACGCGGGCCGAGCCCATGGGTCCCGTTGCGGATCCGGTCCGGGCCAGGTCATCGCGACTCCATCCGATCGGGGTTGGCGTGAGCTCACTTTAGACCGGCGATGTGCAGGTCAGCGCCCCGGGAGGGGCACGTCGTCCGAACGGACCAACGGTTCGCGCGGTACCGTGAGGCCATGGGACGCATCACCGCTCGACGCCGCGTCGTCCGCGTCCGGCAGGGTGCCGAACCGACGTCGCGGGCCGACGTCCTCGCCGTCGAGGAACCGTTGGAGATCCGCGTCGACGGCCGCCCACTGGTCGTCACGATGCGCACGCCGGGTGACGACGTCGATCTCGCCACCGGCTTCCTCGTCGCCGAGGGCGTGATCGCGCGGGCCCACGACGTCTCGATGGCGCGCTACTGCGCCGGCGCCACCGCCGACGGGGTCAACACCTACAACGTTCTCGACGTCACGCTGGCGCCCGGCGTGGCACCGCCGGATCCGTCGCTGGCCCGCAGTTTCACCGTCACCAGCGCGTGCGGCGTGTGCGGCAAGGACAGCATCGACGCCGTCCGAACCCGGTCGCGGTTCACCGTCGACGACGACCCGATGGTGATCGACGCCGATCAGATTCTCTCCCTGCCGGATCGACTGCGCGAGAAGCAGAAGGTGTTCGACAAGACCGGCGGGTTGCATGCGGCCGGGCTCTTCGACGCCGTCACCGGTGAGCTGCTGGCGCTCCGCGAGGACGTGGGTCGCCACAATGCAGTCGACAAGGTGATCGGCTCGATGACGATCGCGGATCGACTTCCGTTGCGTGGCACCGTGTTACAAGTGTCCGGGCGGGCCAGCTTCGAGTTGGTGCAGAAGGCGGTCATGGCGGGCATCCCGATGCTGTCGGCGGTCTCGGCGCCGTCGTCGCTCGCCGCCGAACTCGCCGACGAGCACGGATTGACCCTCGCCGGTTTCGTGCGTGGCGGGTCGATGGTGATCTACAGCCGCGCCGACCGGATCCGAACCGCGACCACACAGGCCGGATCGCAGGTGGGCTGAGCCCCTCAGATACGGGTGCCGGTCGCGGTGTCCAACCAGTGCGTCTCCTCCGGCAACGGGGTCAGTCCCCGGCAGCGAACTCCCGGTGACGATCGGCGCGCACCACCACACGCCCGGACCGTGGCGTCACCTCGGCGGAGCAGTGGATGTCGCTCCTGGAGGACCGTGATGATCAGCAGGACGACACCATCGTCGTGGTGCCGTTGCCGAGCGGCCCGCCGCGGGTCAATCACGCTGATGATGACGAAGACCTGCAACGAGTTCAGCTTCACGGTGATCGACAGGAAGTAGGTGGTGGGCCGCAGTTGTGGCAGGAGGACCCGCCGGAAATGCCTCACCGGTCCCACCCCGTCGATCAGGGCCGCCTCGTCCAGATCTGCGCGTCGCCCCTGGAGTGCGGCGAGGTAGATCACGAAGGTGCACCCGACGTTCTTCCAGAGGTAGGTCACCGTGATCATCACCATCGCCCACCCGGGTTGCTGATAGAAGTCGGGCGCCGGCCCGAGACCGGAGATGTTCCAGTCGTAGAACGACATCCGGATGTTCTCGATCAGTGGCCGGTAGGTGAACACCACCAGCAGAACGAGATTGGGGCCGACGATGGCCAGGAACAACAGGTAGGTGCGCCACGGACGACGATGACCCGCTTGTGGTTCACCAACCGATGGTTAGCAAGGGTTCACATTCGCGGCCGCCGCGTCGACGGGCACGACCGCGTGGCGGGGCCGGAGGATGCCATCTCCGACGTGACCGGCGTGGTCATCCTCGGAGACTTTTCGTTATCCACACCACTTCGCTACCAATATGTGATTTTATACATGAGTTACAGAGTGACACTATCTGTAACTCTATGCCGAACCGAGATCGGGGGACCAGTGAGCGTCGACATGAACAGAAGGAATGCACTACGGGCCGGTGGCGCGGGAGCGCTCGCCGTCGCGGGTTCGATGGCGTTCGGCGCCAAACCCGCACGCGCACAACCGTGGTCATGGTCACCCGCCGGTTCGGTGCCCGGTACCGGAACCGGCGCCGATCCCCGCCACCTCTGGGACCCCGAGGCCGACGCGGTGATCGCCGACGTGATCGAACACCACGACGTCGCCGCCATCAACCGCGCGCTTCGCGGATGGGTCCGCAACGATCAGCCCATGCCCGCGTCCTTGCCGAGCAACCTCAAGGACTTCATCCACGAGGCCCGCAAACTGCCGTCATGGACCGACAAGGGCAAACTGGCGGATTCGTTCACCTTCGTCAAGAAGCAGGACACCATCATCTCCGTGCTGTACGCCTTCGCCGCGGGCATGATGGCCACCGTCATCCCCAACGAGGCGCGCTCGGTGTACTACTCCAAGGGCGGGCACCCGGTGTACTTCAAGGACCGAATCGCCAAGACCGCCAAACTGGGCTACGACATCGGCACCATCAACGCCTACGATCCCGACGGCCAGATGATCGTGACCTGCATCAAGACCCGGATGATCCACGCCGGCGTCCGCCACCTGCTGCCCCAGTCGCCGCACTGGCCCGACAACGTCGTGCCGATCAGCCAGGAGGACCTGCTGGTCACCTGGCACAGTCTGCCGACGACGATCATGCAGAACCTCGTCAAGTGGGGAATCCCCATCCCGCGCAACGAATCCCAGGGCTACCTGCACAGTTGGCAGCTCTGCGGCCACTTCCTCGGCATCCGCGACGAATACCTGCCGCAGTCCTGGGCGGAGGCCAATTCGCAGGCCAAGCAGGTCCTCGACCCGGTGCTGGCACCCACGCCGGAGGGCACGGTGCTCGCCGAACAGCTCCTCGAACTCGGACACGACCTCGACCTGAGCCTGCTGTCGAAGCCGATCCTGGGCGCCTTCACCCGCTACATCCTCGGCCCCAAGCTCGCCGATTGGATTCAGGTGCCCCGCGAGCCGGTGTGGAGCCCACTGCTCGAGACGGCCTGGCCGCCGTTCCTCCAGATCCGTTCGGGAATCCTGGGTGTCGCGCCGATCACCGAGAACGCCTACTGGCTGTTCGACGAATTCCTCCGCCAGTTCGTCCTCTGGTACGCCGCCGAACTGCGCATGCCCATCAGCATCGAGATCCCGACCGCGAACCGGCGATTCTGACGTTCCTCTCGGCAACGCCATGAAGCAGGCCAACGCGATCATCACCTCCCGGCGCCTGGCCGCCGGAGTGTTCGCCGCCGCAACACTCACCGCCGCCGGGCTCACCGGCCAGCTGGCGGTGGGCCACGCCGACGCCGGCCAGTCCGCCGGCGAGAATGAGTCCACGACGTCGGCCGCCTCCACGACGGTGGCGACCGCGTCCGGACCGTCGTCGACGATGCCACCCCGACGATCTGCCGCACGCACATCGGGCGCGCCGGTGCCACCGCGTTCGGCGACGCCCAGAACCGCCGCGACACCCACCGCCGCGGCACCCACCGCCGTGACCCCGACCGATACCTACGAGCCCCCCGTCGAACAGGCACCGGCCCAGACCGAGTACACCGCCCCGGAAGTGGTTGTCCCCGAACCCACTCCGGTGCAGCCGGATAGCCCCGGCGGCGACTCAGGTGCGGCCTCCGGCGGTGGCGGCGACGGCTGGGAGGCGCCGCCGCCGGTCCCCGAGACGGCCGCACCGCCCCAGACCCAGACAGCCTGATCATGATCGACACCCACCACGACTCCCCCGCCGTGCCCACGGCCGCCCCCGCAGCCGTCTCCACGGCCGGGTTCTCGGCCATCGGCACCACCGTCACGGTGCTCTGCACCCTCGCCGACGAGCTCGACGATGCCGCCGACCTGCTGCGTCGGCGACTCGCCGAACTCGATCGGGCGGCGTCCCGATTCCGCGCCGATTCCGAACTGGCACAGATCAATACCGTGAGCGCTGAGCGTGCCGCCGCCGATCCCGGCGACTCGGTGTGTCTGCCCGTCGGCGAGGTGCTCGCCCGATGCCTCCGCGCGGCGGTGCACGCCGAGCGACTGACCGACGGACTGGTCTGCGCGTCGCTGGGCGCCGACCTGGCGGCCTGCGGATACGACGACGACATCGACATCGTGCGCGCACGCACCGACATCGGTTCCCTGCCGGTACCCGAACACGCTGCACGGCAACCGGTCTCGCGGCGCACCGACTTCGACGAACAGCGTGCCCGGGTGACACTACCGGCCGGGACCGCACTCGATCTCGGTGCCATCGCCAAGGCGTGGGCGGCCGACACCATCGCCGAGGAACTCGCGCGGTCGGGCTCCGGTGGGTATCTGCTGAACCTCGGCGGCGACACCGCGGTGTCGGGTCTGGTCCCCGGTGACGGGTGGGCGGTGGGCGTCCTCGGACCCGACGGCGCACAGGTGCAGGTCGTTCGCTCCGACGGCCAGGCATTCGCCACCTCGTCGACGAGGCTGCGGACGTGGCGGCAGCACGGGCGCCACCGGCATCACATCATCGACCCGCGGACCGGGATGCCCGCCCACACGCGGTGGGCCCAGGCGACCTGTGCGGCTCCGACGGCGGTCCAGGCCAACGCCGCGTCGACCGCCGCGGTCATCCTCGATGACCGCGCCCCGGACTGGCTGACCGCCCGCCGGGTTCCGGCGTGCCTCATCGCCGCCGATCACCAGATCACCACCGCCCCCGGATGGCCCGGCATCACAACCCCTGCGGTGGGTGTGTCATGACCAGTCCGTGGCTATGGTTCGCCTCCCGCGCCTGCGGCATCGTCAGTCTGATGTTGCTCACCGCGGTCGTCGTGCTCGGTGCCGCCACCGCCGTCGGCCTCCGACCCGAGAGCTCCCTCACCGCGGTCGCGGTGAGCCTGCATCGCACCCTCGCCCTGGGCACCACCGTGTTCGTCGCCATCCACATCTCGACCGCCGTCCTCGACGCCTACGTCGACCTGGGATGGATCGCGGTGGTCGTGCCGTTCACCTCCGATTACCACCGCATGTGGGTGGGTGTGGGTGCCATCGCCGTCGACATCTTCATCCTCGTGCTCGTCACGTCGATTCTGCGGCTGCGCCTGTCCCATCGGGTCTGGCGGGCCGTGCACTGGCTGTCGTATCTGCTCGCGGCGAGCGCGGTCCTGCACGGACTGACGATGTCCGCCGACGATCAGCAGGCGTTGCGGATCGTCACCGTGGCCTGCGGTCTCGTCATGGCGGCGGCCACCGCGTGGCGCCTGCTCAGTCGCACCGCCGATCGCCGCCGGCGCGCCGAGATCGCGATCGGAGGTTGGACATGAACGCCATCGCCGACCTGCTGACCGACGCAGGCCTCACCGGGCGGGGCGGCGCCGGGTTCCCCACCGGCGTCAAAGTGGATCTGGCACACCGCCACGGCGCCGATCTCATCATCAACGCCTGCGACGGCGAGATCGACGCGACCAAGGACGGATGGGTCATCGCTCACCGCCTCGACGCGGTTCTCACCGGCGCCCGGCTGCTGACCGCCGGCCGGATTCGGGTTGCGGCACATCGCGGTTCGGCTGCCCTCGCCATCCTCGACGAGCACGGGTGTGACACCGTCGCGGTACCGCACCGCTACGTCGCCTCCGAGGAGTCCTCGCTGGTGAGTCTGGCCCATGGCGGGCAGGCCCGTCCGCTGATGCGGTGGTCGCCGGTGACCGCCGGCGCCCGCGGTCACGACGGTCGCCGACTCCGGCCGACGCTCGTCCTCAATGCCGAAACCGTGTGGCGTGCAGCCCAGATCGCCGATCGTGGAGTGCGCTGGTTCCGCTCCTTCGGTACGCGGGCCGAGCCCGGACCCCGACTGGTGACAGTGGCCAACGGTGTCGGCAGACCCGGAGTCGTCGAGGCGGAGGCCGGCCCGCGGGTCGGTGATCTCCTCGGGCTCGCCGGCGGTCAGACCGTTGCGGCACAGGCGTTCTGGCTCGGCGGACTCGGCGGCGGATTCCTGCCGGCCGCCGACGCGTCACGAACCGCGTGGTCTCGGGCCGGGTTGGCGCCGCATCACGTTCGCATGGGAGCTGCGACCGTCCGTCTGATCGAGGCCGATGCCGATCCGTGGGCGCAGGTGGCGGCCGCACTCGACTACGCCGCGGCCGAAACCGCCGGGCAGTGCGGGCCATGCATGTTCGGTCTGCCCGCGATCGCCTCCACCGTCGCCGACCTCCGCAACGCCGACGATCCCGGCGCGGCATCACACCTGACCCGTCGAGTCGCGATGGTGCGCGGCCGCGGTGCATGCCGATTCCCCGACGGCGTCGCGGATTTCGTCGCGTCGGCGCTCGAGGTGTTCGGAGCGCCTCGCCGACCCGAGTCTGCGCCGAGCGAGTTGACGCAGAGTGAGTTGACGCAGAGGGAGTTGACACGGACAGGAGCACACCCATGTCCTGGTTGACCTCGCTCACCGGCCGGGCCGGCACCGACGAATCCGGACCGGCACCGACCCTCGTCGTCGATCGAATTGCCTGCACGGGCAGGGGAATCTGCGCGCACCTGCTGCCCGAGTCCATCCACCTCGACGAGTGGGGATACCCCATCATCGTCGACGAGCATCCCGATCCCCGCGCCGCTCGGACCGCCATGTCCCTGTGTCCCACCGGCGCACTGCATGAGATCCGACAGGAGCGTCAGATCCAAAAGGAGCGGCAGATCAGCAAGAAGGAGTAGTCACCGAGACACCGCCACCGCTATCGCATACCGCCAACGATCACCATCCGAAACCGCACAACCCGAAGGAGTTTCATCCCATGAATCATTGGAACGACATCTTCTACGTCATCCAGAACCTGCTCAACCAGTTCGACATGATCTCACTGTTCCCCCACTACTGATCGTCGGCAGTTCACGGAATCGAGATCTCGTGTCGGTGATCGACGACTCCCATCCCGGTGCGGCCGTTCTACTCCAGCGCGTCCTCACCGATCAGGCGACATCCGGTGACAGCGTCGACGATGTGCGCACGCGCATCGTCGACGCTGCGCGGGACCAGTTCCTGATCAACATCCGGGATGCGCCGACCGCCGCCGAGGGCCGATACCTCATTCGGGGCGCTGTGTCAGAATGCGCGGGCCGTCGGCGGTCACCGCGACGGTGTGTTCCCAGTGCGCCGAACGTGAACCGTCGTCGGTGACGACGGTCCAGTCGTCGTCGAGTACCGATGTCTCGGTGGTACCCAACGTCAGCATGGGTTCGATCGCGAGGGTCGAACCGATCACCAGCAGTGGGCCTTTGCCGGGTTCCCCTTCGTTGGCGAGGAAGGGCTCGAGATGCATCTCGCGGCCGATGCCGTGCCCGCCGTAGCCGTCGACGATGCCGAAGGACCGACTGAACTTTCGTTCCGCGTCGTGGGTTCCGGTCTCGATGGCGTGGGAGATGTCGGTCAATCGCGCACCGTCGATCATGGCGGCGATCCCCGCCTCCATCGACAACCGCGTGGCCTCGGACAGTTCCGAATCCGCCTGCGACAGGTCACCGACGCCGAAGGTCCACGCCGAATCCCCGTGCCAGCCCTCGAGAACGGCCCCGCAGTCGATGGACACGAGATCGCCCTCGGCGAGGATCACATCCGCCGAGGGGATCCCGTGCACCACAACATCGTTGACCGAGGAACAGATGGTGCCGGGAAACCCGTGGTAACCCTTGAAGGACGGGACCGCGCCGGCCTGCCGGATGACGGTCTCGGCGATCTCGTCGAGATCCAGGGTGCTCACACCCGGCTTCGAGGCGTGGCGAACGGCGACGAGCGCCGCACCCACCACCGCACCGGCCGCGGCCATCGCGTCGAGTTCTCCTGCACTGCGGAAGGGCACTCGTTTACGCTTGCGAAATCCCATGACCGGCCCCGGTTCGGTTCCTTCGATTCGTTTGGAGGATGACGTCAGGACACGCCCGCGCCAAGCGCGCTCAGCACCCGCTGATGCACGTCCTGCACGTCGCCGACCGCGTCGATCGTCTTGACCTGATCACCGTAGTAGTCGAGCAACGGTGCGGTTTCCTTCTGATACACCGCCATCCGGTTACGGATGACCTCTTCGGTGTCGTCGGCACGACCACGCGCCAGCATCCGCTCAACCACCACGTCGGCGTCGACGACGAAGGACAGCACCGCGTCCAGCGAGGTCTCCAGTGCGGACAGGATGTCCTTGAGTGCATCGGCCTGCTCGGTCGACCGCGGGAAGCCGTCCAGGATGAATCCCTTGGACGCATCGGGTTCCCCGACGCGGGCGCGCACCATGTCGACGGTGATCTCGGACGGGACCAGGTCACCGGCGTCGAGGTAGCGCTTGGCCTCGATACCGACCGCGGTTCCCTGTGAGATGTTGGCGCGGAACAGGTCTCCGGTGGAGATGTGCGGGATGCCGAGCGCTTCGCTCAACAGTTCCGCCTGGGTACCTTTACCTGCTCCGGGGGGGCCGAGAATGACAAGTCTCACTTCAGGAATCCTTCGTACTTGCGTTGCATCAATTGACTGTTGATCTGCTTCATCGTGTCCAGTCCCACACCGACCATGATCAGGACGGCCGTGCCCCCAAATGGCAGGTTCTGAACACCACCGCTGTTACCGATCTCGAGGAACAGGTTTGGCAGTACCGCGATGATACCCAGGTAGATCGAACCCGGCAGCGTGATGCGACTGAGGACATAGCCGAGATAGTCGGCCGTCGGCTGTCCCGGACGAATACCCGGAATGAAGCCGCCGTACTTCTTCATGTCATCGGCACGCTCTTCCGGATTGAATGTCACCGCCACATAGAAATATGTGAAGAAGATGATCATCAGGAAGTAGACGATGATGTAGACGTAATTGCTCGGGTCGGCCAGATACGTCGCCACCCACCGCTGCCAGCTCGACTGCGTGCCGTCGGAGGACTGGGTGAGCTGGACGATCAGCTGCGGCAGATACAGCAGTGAGGACGCGAAGATCACCGGGATGACGCCGGCCTGGTTGACCTTCAACGGCAGATAGGTCGACGAACCGCCGTACATCTTGCGGCCCACCATGCGCTTGGCGTACTGCACCGGGATACGGCGCTGTCCCTGCTCGATGAACACCACGCCGGCCACGATGACCAACACCGCGACGACGACGAGACCGAAGACCAGGCCGCCGCGGCTGGTGAGGATGGCACGTCCCTCGGCGGGGATGCGGGCGGCGATACCGGCGAAGATCAGCAGCGACATGCCGTTGCCGATGCCGCGCTCGGTGATCAGCTCACCGAACCACATCACCAGGCAGGCACCCGCGGTCATCACCAGCACGATGATGGTCAGGCCGAAGATGCTCTTGTCGTTGAGGATGTTGTCGCCACAGCTGGCCGGCAGCAGATTGCCACGATCGGCCAGCGCCACGATGCCGGTGGACTGCAGCAACGCCAACGCCACCGTGAGGTAGCGGGTGTACTGCGTCATCTTGGCCTGGCCGGACTGGCCTTCCTTGCGCAGTTGCTCGAACCGCGGGATGACCACGGTGAGCAGCTGGACGATGATGCTCGCCGTGATGTACGGCATGATGCCGATCGCGAACACCGACAGCTGCAGCAGCGCACCACCGGAGAACAGGTTGATCAGCGAGTAGACCTGATTGCCGCCGCCACTGTTGATGGTGTCGATGCACTTGTGCACCTCGACGTAGTTGACACCCGGCGACGGAACCGTGGCCCCGAGGCGATACAGGACGATGATGCCGATGACGAAGAGGATCTTCTTCCTCAGATCGGGCGTCCGTAAGGCCGCGATGAGGGGGGAGAGCACTAATTCCTCCTAGAGCACACGTGCTCACCGCCCGGACCCTTCAGGCGCGCATGCTCGACAATCGACGATGATCTTGCGGGATGTGTGCAAGCAACGGTCACGGCATCGGTCACGAGGCCCGGTCACGAGGTGTGCACACACACAACGATGCAAACTCTAACAGCCGCGGAAAACCACCTGCGCAACGCCGGTCGTCGGCGTTGAGATGGCCTTTCTGCCGCGGCGACGCCAAGGTCCGCGGGTGTGGCGAGGCAATCTGCACACACTCCGCGGACCCGGCGAATCCGACTCAGAGTTCGGTGACGCTGCCACCGGCAGCGGCGATCTTCTCCTTGGCGGATGCAGTGAACTTGTCGGCGGTCACGTCGACCTTGACGCCCAGTTCCCCGTCGCCGAGGACCTTGACGAGCCGGTTCTTGCGCACGGCGCCGGCGGCGACGAGTTCGTCGACGCCGATGGTGCCACCCTGCGGGAACAGACGGGCGATGTCGCCCACGTTGACGACCTGGTACTCGACCCGGTTGCGATTGGTGAAGCCCTTGAGCTTCGGCAGTCGCATGTGGATCGGCATCTGGCCGCCCTCGAATGCGGCGGGCACGTTCTTGCGTGCCTTGGTGCCCTTGGTGCCGCGACCGGCGGTCTTACCCTTGGAGCCCTCACCGCGACCCACGCGGGTCTTGTCGGTCTTCGCGCCCGGAGCGGGGCGAAGGTGATGGAGCTTGATGGTCATTGCTTAAACCTCTTCGACTGTCACGAGGTGCCGGACCACGTTGATGAGGCCGCGGTTGACGGCGGTGTCCTCACGGGTGACCGACTTGCGGATGCCGCGCAGACCGAGGGTCCGCAGGCTGTCACGCTGGTTCTGCTTGGTACCGATGGTGCCCTTGACCTGGGTGATCTTCAGCTGTGCCATCTCTTACACTCCTTGGCCGGCACGGGCGCGGAGCATACCGGCCGGTGCCACGTCTTCGATCGGGAGTCCGCGGCGGGCCGCGACCTCTTCCGGACGCTGCAGCATCTTCAGGGCCGCGACGGTGGCGTGGACCACGTTGATCGCGTTGTCCGAGCCGAGGCTCTTGGCGAGGACGTCGTGGACGCCCGCGCATTCGAGCACGGCACGCACCGCGCCACCGGCGATCACACCGGTACCGGGGCTGGCCGGGCGGAGCATCACGACACCGGCGGCGGCCTCACCCTGAACCGGGTGGGTCACGGTGCCACCGATCAGCGGGACGCGGAAGAAGTTCTTGCGAGCCTCTTCGACACCCTTCTGGATCGCGGCCGGAACTTCCTTGGCCTTGCCGTAGCCGACGCCGACCATGCCCTGTCCGTCTCCGACCACCACGAGAGCGGTGAAGGAGAAGCGGCGGCCACCCTTGACCACCTTGGACACACGGTTGATGGCGACGACCCGCTCGAGCTGGTTGCGGTCCTGGTCGCGGCCACCGCGGTCGTTGCCGCCGCGACGGTCGCGGCCGCCCCGGCGATCGTTGCGGTCGCCACCTTGGTTGTTGTTGTTGTCGTTTCCGGCGGGTCCGTTTCCGCCGTCACGCTGACGTCCGGGCATCAGAGGTTCCCTCCGGTCATATTGGTCTTGCTGGTGTAGATGGTCATCATCAGAACTGCAGGCCTCCCTCACGGGCGGCGTCGGCGAGCGCGGCGATCCGGCCGTGGTATTCCTTGCCACCACGGTCGAACACGACGGTCTCGACACCTGCTGCCTTGGCGCGGGCGGCGATCAGTTCGCCGACCTTGCGGGCCTGCGCGGACTTGTCGCCACCGGCGGCACGGACGTCGGCCTCGATGGTCGACGCGGCGGCCAGGGTCTTGCCGACCTGGTCGTCGATCAGCTGCACGTGGATGTGACGGCTGCTGCGCTTGACGGCCAGACGCGGACGCTCGGCGGTGCCGGCGACCTTCTTGCGCAGGCGGAAGTGACGACGGTTGGTCGCGGTGCGACGACGCGTCGAGACGTCCTTGCCGAGCGGCTTGCGAACATTCTTGGTTGCTGTATCACTCATGGCTTACTTACCCGTCTTTCCGACCTTGCGACGGATCTGCTCACCCTCGTAGCGAATGCCCTTGCCCTTGTAGGGGTCCGGACGACGCAGGCGGCGGATGTTCGCCGAGATCTGGCCGACTTGCTGCTTGTCGATACCCGACACCGAGAACTTGGTGGGCGACTCGACGGCAAAGGTGATGCCCTCGGGAGCCTCGATCGGCACGGGATGGCTGTAACCGAGCGCGAATTCCAGGTCCCGGCCCTTGGCCTGGACGCGGTAACCGACACCGAAGATCTCCATCTTGGTGGTGTAGCCCTTGGTGACACCCTCGACGAGGTTGTTCACCAGCGAACGGTTCAGGCCGTGCAGGGCGCGATTACGACGCTCGTCGTTGGGGCGGGTCACCACGATGGCGCCGTCTTCCTGAGCGACGACGATCGGCGCGGTGACGTTGTGGCAGAGTTCGCCCTTGGGTCCCTTGACGGTGATGGTCTGTCCGTCGATGGCGACGGTGACGCCCGCGGGGATCTGGATCGGGTTCTTACCGATACGCGACATTGTTGCTACCTCCCCTTACCAGACGTAGGCGAGGACTTCGCCGCCCACGCCCTGGTTGGCTGCCTGGCGGTCGGTGAGCAGGCCCGACGACGTGGAGATGATGGCCACGCCGAGGCCGCCCAGAACCTTGGGCAGGTTGTTGGACTTGGCGTACACCCGCAGACCCGGCTTGGACACGCGGCGAAGGCCGGCGATGCTGCGCTCCCGGGAGGGGCCGTACTTGAGGGAGACGACGAGGTTCTTGCCGACCTCGGCGTCTTCGGTGCGGTAGTCGGTGATGTAACCCTCGCGCTTGAGGATCTCAGCGATGTTCACCTTCAGTTTCGACGAGGGCAGGGTCACCTCGTCGTGGAACGCCGAGTTGGCGTTACGCAGACGCGTCAAGAAGTCTGCGATCGGGTCAGTCATGGTCATGGTTGACCGTCAACCTTTCTCGTAGCGGTTCCCATACAGCGCCGATCCGTGAGGATTACTCCCCTGACCTGCGGTGGGCCTTCCACGAAGTGGATAGTTGTGTGATGTCTCGTCGCCGATGCCCTTGGCTTTTCGCCGGCATCGGAGACTATTCAGTTGTGTTCTGCACCGGGGTGCAGACGAACGTCCCGGACACCCGAGGTGCACAGGCAACCGGTCTAGTGTAGAGAATTCCCTGGCCAGACCCAAATCGTCGTTCGTGTGGGGGTCACGCCGCCATCAGCGAGAAGCGCACCAACCACCGGCGGAGGAGGCCGACGACGGTGCCCTTCTCGAGGTCGGTCCACAGCCAGCGGACGACCATGGTCCCCATCGCCCGCAGCCGATCCTCGCGCTGCTTCTCCCGGATCACGGCGTCGGAAGCCTCCTCCCCCGGCCGGAAGTGCTTCTGGTACTTGACCTTTCCGTCGAACTTGCCGACGAGCAGCCCATCCCGGTCAAAGTCGGTGCGCGCCACCCCCCTACCTCGTCGTCGACGGTGTGCTGCAGCCGCGGCTGGAGCAGGCCCGCCTCGATCATCTGCGCCCGACTCCACGATTCGCCGGGGCTTTCGGCTCTGCCGTCCGCCCACCCCGCAGCGCGCGTCGGGCGGTACTCACGCCGAGTCGGCGGCCACCTCCCGAGGTTGGCGTCGGTGAAGCCTGCGGCGATGGCCACGTGCCGGTACGTTGCGGACAAACCCGCGTGCCGCGGTTCCAGCTGTCATCGTCCGCACTCACCGATGTCGCCACCACCTGCACGTCGACGGATGGTCGATGGGTCGGGACTGTTCGGCTCGAGTCGATCGCGGAGGTCGACGAGGTGTGGCTGCTCTACACGAAGGGCGGCTTCATCGACCGGGATTGGTACCGCTTCGTCTGGCACTTCTGAACGTCTGGAAATTCGGCGTTCACGACCTATCCGGCGACGCGGGTGTGCCCACCGGATGACAGTCATGCTCGCCCACCGGAACCCGGCGGTAACCTGCCCGAATGGACTGGGAAGTACTGTCATGCGGGCTGCGTGGACACGAGACGTACCGGCCCGACGAAGCCGAGCTCGCCGACCGTCTCCAGGTGACCACCGTCGCCGGCGAAGCGTGGCGATGCCTGCGCTGCGGCGACTTCGTCGTCGGCGAGCCACGACGGCACGGTCCGGCCGACCATGCACCGGAAGTCCCACGAGGCGCATTGTTGCGCGACCTGATCATCATGCGGCTGCTCGCCGCCGAACGACTGATCCGCGGCCTGTTTCTGCTGGTGGCCGGAATCTTCGTCATCGAGCTGCGTCACAGCCAACAGTCATTGCAGGACAAGTTCAATCAGGAACTGCCCCTGCTCCGCCCGCTGGCCGACCAGATCGGCTGGAACATCGACGATTCCAAGGTCGTGCAGTGGGTAGAGAAGGCCACCAGCCTGTCGGCCACCGCCATCGTCCTCATCGGATGTGCGGTATTACTCTATGCCGCAAGCCAATTCGTCGAGGCTTACGGACTCTGGTTCGCCAAGCGATGGGGTGAGTACTTCGCGGTCATCGTCACCGGCGCGTTCATCCCACTCGAGGTCTACGAACTCCTCGAACGGACCACCGTGCTCCGCGTCGGACTGCTGACGATCAACATCGCCGCCGTGGTGTGGCTGATCTGGAGCAAACGCTTGTTCGGACTCCGCGGCGGTGGCGCGGCGTATCACGCCGAGCACAGTGCCGAGAGTCTGCTGACGGTGGAGCGCGCGGCGGTGGAATCACACGCCCAGGCCAGTCGCTGATCGTCCACGCGGTCACATCTCCCGGCCGCTTTGCCATTCGTCCGAACGTCCGACACGTCATACTGCAGATCACGCATATCGCCCTACAGTTGGGGGCTGCACGCGGACCGTTGCACACACGACATCGGAGGCCCCAGTGGGAGTCATCGCCAAACTCAAGGGTGAGCTCGTTGACATCATCGAGTGGCTCGATGATTCACGGACGACGCTGGCCTGGCGGTTCCCTCGCTATCAGAACGAGATCAAGAACGGCGCACAGCTGATCGTTCGCGAGGGCCAGCGGGCAGTGTTCGTCTACCGCGGCCAGCTCGCCGACGAATTCGGGCCCGGCCACTACGAACTCACCACCGAGAACCTGCCGATCCTGTCGACGCTGCAGGGCTGGAAGCACGGCTTCGACAGCCCTTTCCGCAGCGAGGTCTACTTCATCAACACCCGCCCGGTCACCGAGATGCGTTGGGGCACACCAAATCCCATCACCATCCGAGACCCCGAGTTCAAGTTGGTGCCGGTCCGCGCCAACGGCCTGTGCGTCGTGCGGGTCGCCGACCCGGCGATCTTCCTGCGTCAGGTGATCGGCACCGACAGCAACGTCGACGTCGACGAGGTCGGCGAGTTGTTGCGACGAGTGATCGCCCAGGCCTTCGCCGACCTCATCATCAAGTCCGGTGTCGGCGTCCTCGACCTGCAGGGTCGCGTCGGGGAGATCGCCGCCCAGTTGCGTCAACTGGTGGCCGAACGTGTCGACGACGAGTACGGCCTCGCCATCGACGACGTCATCCTCAACGTCTCCCTGCCCGAGGAGATCACCGCGGCGATCACGCGTGGCGTCGCCCGTGGCCTCGAGGAGCAGGGTTTCCTGGATCAGGTCGACGACATGCAGAAGTTCCAGCAGGGACGCCTCGGCGACGCCCTGGTGACCGGCGCACAGAACGGCGGCGGCGTCAGCGACTTCCTGGGCGCCGGAATGGGTTTGGCACTCGGACAGCAGGTCGGTGACGCGATCGCGGGCGCCCCGGCGGCGCAGCCGGGCGTGGCGCCGAGTGCACCACCGCCGCTGCCGACGGCGAGCTTCCATGTCGAGCAGAATGGCCAGGCCGTCGGACCGTACACCGTCGCGCAGATCCAGGCGTCGGTGGCGGCCGGCGCGGTCACCGCAGCGACACTGGTGTGGTCGCCGGAGTTGACCCAGTGGACCGCGGCCGGCCGGGTCCCGGCGCTCGCTCCCCTGTTTGCAGCGCCACCCCCGCTGCCGCCGCGACCGGCCACCCCACCGCCGCCGCCCACCGCCGGACCGAACGGCTGATCACCGCGCCGACCCTCGAGGACCGCAGATGAACGCACCCCAGCCACCCGGACCCGGGCAGTACCGGCCGCCGACACCACCGCCATTGCTGCCCCATGCGTCCGCGCCGCCACCAACCGTGCCGCACCCGGCCCCGCCACCACCGCCCCCGGTTCCGCAGCCACCGGTTGCTCAGCCCTCGCCGCCCGGGACGTTGCACGTCACGGAGAACACCCGCACCTTCCCGTGCGTCAACTGTGGTGATGACCTGGAATTCGACCCCGCGTCGGGCTTGTTGTCCTGTCCGAGTTGCGGATCCACCCGCGCGATTCAACTCGATCCCACCCAACACGTCGGGCAGCACGACCTGCGCGATCAGCGCGTCGGCCAACTCAGCACACCCGGACTGCTGTCGCCAAGTGACCCGGCGGCCGCCATCGAGCATCAGGTCACCTGCCAGAACTGCGGCGGCGCAGTCATTTTCACCGGAACGCTGACCGCCACCCGCTGCCCGTACTGCGCCTCGCCGATCCAGCGCGGCGACGTGCACGCCGCGCCCGAGGTCCTGCCGGTCGACGGGGTGATCCCGTTCCGGGTCGACGACGATGCCGCAACGAAATCCATTGAACAGTGGATACATTCACGATGGTTCGCCCCGTCGGAGTTCAAGAAGTACCGACAGCTGGGATCACTGCAGAGCGTGTACTTCTCGTATTTCAGTTACACCACCACGGCACACACGTCGTATCAGGGTGAACGCGGCGACGACTACACGGTGACCGTGGGTTCCGGCAAGGACCGGCGCACCGAGACCCGCACCCGCTGGCGTTCGGTGAGCGGACTCGTCACCGACCAGTTCACCGAGGTGCCGGCCCTGGCCAACGACGGCATCGATCCGCATCGGGTCGAGGCGCTCAAACCGTGGCCGGTCGAGCAGGCCCAGCCGTTCACCGGGCAGTTCCTCGCCGGGCATCTCGCGCGCAGCTATGACCACGGGCCCGACGAGACCTTCGGCCGTGCCCGCGCCGAGGAGATCGACCCGGCGATCGAGTCGTCGGTGCGCAGCGACATCGGTGGCGACAAACAGCGAATTCACTCCTCGCACACCGACTTCAATCCCCTGCGTTTCCGCTACCTGCTGGTGCCGATCTGGCTGCTCACCGTGATCTACGGCGGCAAGCCCTTCCAGGTCTACATCAACGGTGTGACCGGTGAGGTCCAAGGCGACCGGCCCTACAGCGTGGTCAAGATCGTCTCCGCGATCACCGCTGCGATCATCGTCATCGTCGGAATCTTTGTGCTGTACCGGTATCTGTCATGATGATCCTCGTTCTCGGCGCTGCCGTGGTGGTCGGCATCGCGCTCGTTGTGGCACTGGTGATTGTCGTCGTCGTGCTCATCAGATCCGGGCGGCAGCAATCGGAGAGTTCGGCGGTCCTCTATCCCGGACATCAGCCGAGTGCACCACCTGGTTGGGCGCTCGGCCATGATCCGGAGGTACGCCTCTACCGGCGCATGCAGCACGCGATGGGCCCGCTGTATGCGGTCTCCACGGGGGACGCCGGTTTCATCGACAGCCGCGTCCGACTCGAACTCTCGGTGGCGCAGATGGGTGCGCAGTTGGTGGCGCTGTCCGGCGCGGATCGCAGGTTCACCGGGCCGGTGCTCGACGGCGCCAACGTCTGGGTCTCCCACCTGGAGGCACTGATACCCGGCCTGCTGGCCGGCTCACCGGTGTCCTATGCCGAGGTCGACGGACTCGTCGGCGAACTGCCGAAGGCGTTGGGGCGCGGGTAGTCGACGTCGTGGTCGGCCACATCATCTTGAGCCAACTCACCCGCGGCGCGTGGGCACGACCCTGTTGATCAGCGAGTTCGGTCAAGACCTGCCGGTGGTGATGTACACGGCGACCGGTCAGGCCGAGCGCGGCGAACTCCGGGTGGTCGCGCACTACCGAACCGAGATCGAACGAGGGCTCGGTGACTCGATTCTGCCGGTTCTCGTCGAGTCCCTCAACGATTTCATGGGGGGCTCGTTGGGAGGATATGGTGGCCCGCCACGTGCGGCGACTTGCCGCCGACGGCGTCATCGGTCCGGACATCATCGCCGTCGGACGTTGGTGGAACAAGACCTCCTCCGTCGAAATCGACATCGCCGCGCTGTCACGCCGCGGTCGCAGAGTGTCCGGTGTGCGGAGAGGTCAAGTGGCGCAGTGTCATCGATGATCCGCGTATCTTGCGAGGGCTTCAGCGCAAGGCGGCCGAGCTCGCCGGCGACGGTCCCGTCAGCTATCTACTGGCCGCGCGTGACAGGGTCGAGACAGACGAATCCGTCCTCACCGTTACGGCTACGGACGTATTCGCTTTGCAACGTCCTACCGAAACACGCTCCCCTTGTTCTCCGACGCCTCAACCCGTTCGACAATCCACGCACTGATGACGGCCGTGCTGCGTTTACGGCTCATCTCTTTACGAGTGTCGAGCTCCTCCTCGGCGATGATGTCGCGGAGTTGTTCGAGATCGAGTGCACCGAGCTTCTCGGCCAGCCCAGCCGCACCCGACTCACGGTAGACGACAAAAGGATCGAGGACCGCTGGCCGACGAACCTGCTTCTTCGCGGGCGCGCGCTTGCGCGGCGCGGGTGCCGCAACGGGAGTGGGCGCAGCTCCGTCAGAACGCAGCGAGTCGATGACCCCGACGAGCGCCGCGGCAAAACGACTCGACTTGTCGGCCTCGTCGATGATGACCCGGGTGAGACCGGCGATCAGTTGCGCCGCTTGCGGATTCTTGGTGTCGAGCTGTGCGAGCGCACCACCGACGGCCTGATACTCGATCCGACGTCGGGCGTCGTCGTTACTCATAGTTTCTCCTGCGCCTCGGTCATGACGTCGGTCGTCAGACTGCGGAATTGGTCGAACTGGCCCTGGTTTCCGTACTTGACCTTGAGAGTCCCGTACGAGGTGAACTCCGCGGCTGCGGCAATGGAATTCGACTCGTTGATGTAGCTCGGCAACACGTTCTGGATGGACGGATCACGGCGGAGACGTTTGGTTGTCGAACGGTGCACGGCGGAGTTGGCCTTGTACTTGGTGATCACCACACCCAATTCGAAGATCTCCCTGCCGATCTCGTCACCGAACCTGCGGACACGGTTCTGAATCTGCGGAATACCGTAGGTGGACAGATGATCCGGGATCGTCGGGATGATGTAGGCGTCCGCCGCGGCCAGCCCGTTGAGGGTTACCGGACCGATGTTCGGTGGGCAGTCGATCAGGACGTAGTCATAGAAGTCGATCACCGGGGCAATCGCCTTCCGCAGAAAGCCGGTGCCGTCACCCGAGGCGTCACCCCGTACCCGCAGCGCGCTCAACTCCTCCTGCATCTCGATGAGATCGAGCGAGGAGGCGAGCAGATCCACCGTCGTCACCTTCTTCACCGGTGACACACCGCGTTCGATCGCCTCGTCGAGCCGGAAGTACTGGGTGCCGTGGACGGCGTCGGAGAACAGCGAGGCGAGGGTCCGTCCGTTGGTGTTGAGTTCGAACCAGCGTTCCTCGCTGATCATCACGGTGGTGAGGTTGATCTGCGAGTCGAGGTCGATGAGCAGCACCCGCTGCCCGAACTCCGCCGACATGAACTCCGCCAACCCGCCGGTGACGGTGGTCTTGCCGACCCCGCCCTTCAAGCTGATCGTCGCGATCACCTTAGCCATGGAAAACTCTCACCTTTCTTACGATCACGCACTTCTTACGATCACGCATCGACTATCGCTCCGGCCCCGACCTTGCGGACCGTGAACCCGACCTTGGGAGCCGGATCGGCCAGATACGGGAGTGCATAGGAAAACAGGGTCGCCACATCCCGCGGATCGGCCCGACCTCGCTTGTGCGCCCTGAAATGTCGACTCCCCTTCGGCGGATCGCTGGCGAACAGCAGGATCATTGCTCCGCGGGTCGGTTTCCGGAGCTGCGCGGCGAGCGGTCCGCCGACGTCCTTGTTGGGATTGCCGGCGATGTGCTCGATGGCATCCCGCTCACGCACCGCGGTACCGGTGAATCCGGTGCGATATTCGGCCTCTTCACGTTTGCGGTTCACCAGGGGTAGTTCGGTCGGAAAGTCGCCGATCAGCACCGGCTTCTTGGTTTTCGGTATCGGCAACAGGATCGCGAGATCCTCGAACGCCCCGCGCTCGATCGCCGACTCGAAGGCCCTGCGGTGGGGTTCGAAGTCCCAGTTGACATCCCACACGAACCGACTGATGACGTCGAGAACATTCTCGGCGTCGACGATTCCGTACCGCGCATCGAAGACTCGCGGCGTCTGGTCCTTGTCGATGAACGAGAACGAACCGGTCTGGTCGAGCGCGTCGAGCAGCGGACGGACCGCGCGAAAATGGTTGGCATTGTTCGCTCCGTCACCGCGCGGGGCCTGCATCGTGAAACTGAAACTCTGGCCACCGACGCTGCGATAGCTCAACTCCGCGTTGTACATCTTGTTGGTGGCAGTCGGTTTGAGCCACGGGAGACGCTGGAACACCATCGGCGGCACGTCGCGGGGGGTGACCATCGGCTCGCCGGCCTCGTTGAGTCCCTTGAATCGCCGCAGTTCATCGCGGAACTCCTCCTCGTCGCCGACGATGGCCTCGAACGCCGCATACATGTCGACGACCGTCCCACCGGGACCGGGCACCTCCCGACCGATGAACAGCCGCACCAGATCTCGATACCCGGGCCGGAAACCGAACCACCGTCCCATCTGCATCAGCGTGTCCGCCTGCGCGGTTCGGCGGGTGTAGTACGTGGTGGTCAGCCCTTCGACGGTGAAACCACGACTCAGCTTGGTACCGCCGACGAGGATCTTCCAGACGGCCCGCTCCTGGAAGTCCAGCGGTTCCTGCATGTAATCCTTGTCCGCCGCCCCGTTGACGATGATCACCGGACTGACACCGGCCCCGATCCGGTCGCACGCCTCCCCGATGAACGCCTCGAGCTCCTCGAAGGTCGCCGGGGCCGGTGTCTGCGGCTCGGCCCGATCGGCCGAGACGACCCGGAAGTCGCTCTCCCACAATTTCTCCAGGCGCGCCAATCCGTGCGGTTGGCTGTATCCGGCGTTCTTCCAGAGGCTTTCGAAGTCTGCGGCCAGCGACTCGTGTTCTTGCTGCTTGACCGATTCATGCACGAGCATCGTGTGATGCCGGAAGTTCCCGGCGACGCCGCGATCCCGGCGGAACAGTTTGATGGCACCGGACAAGACGTAGGAGTCCAGTGCCCACAGCCGTTCGGCGTCACGGTCCTCGTCGCACTGGGCGCGCAGATCCCGGACAAACGCCTTCTCATTGGACGTGGCCGGGGTCTTCTCGACCGTCTCACTCAGATCGTCGTCGAGATCAACAGCGCCGTCGTGGAAGTCGGCACCTCCCATGTACTGATTGGGACGGTCGAGGCTGACGATGAAGTCGTTCGGAAAGATGTTCACCGAATCATCCGGATCGACAAAGACATTCGCGAACGGCGTTGCGGTGTAGCCGACATACTGACTGCGTCCGAGCCGCCCCAGGAGCAACGAAATCTGTTCGTTGATCGCGGTCCGCTCAATCCGTCCGGCGGCGAAGGTCTTGGGGTTCTGGGTGTTCACCGACGCCTGATCGGCCTCGTCGTCGATGATCAGGGTCGGGATCTGATCGAGCGGCGTGGGGATCCGTCCGACATCGGCCACGAGTTTCTTCAACACGGCCGAATTCTTCTTGACCACGGCAACCCGAACGTTGCTCTGGTAGAGGTTGATCGGGTCGTACAGCGGCTTCGCATGGTCGACGAACTCGTAGTGCAGGGTGCCGATCCCCTTCGCAAGAGCCTTGTAGTCATCGACACGACCGGTCAGTCGTCGAACCGCCGGTGCCGCGTTGGAGTGATTCGGGTCCAGTACATGATTGAGGAACTTGCCTGCATGCCAGTCCTCATCGTTGGCGTACTCCACCTCGTCGATGTTCTGCATACCGATGAGTTCCATGTCCAGCCGACGCTGAGTCTGGCTGCGCAGCAATTCGATCGTGCCGGTCAACACGATGATCAGCCGATAGCCGGCGTCGATGGCCTTCGCGATCACACCGGTGAAGTTGGCGGTCTTGCCGCTCTGCACGTACCCCACGACCAGTCCCTTGGACTGATACGGCTCGTCGCGGGTCGGGTCGGCCAGGCGCTGCACGACGGCATTGGTCGCCACACCCAAGCCCTCGACGGTATCCGACTCCCATCCCTTCTCGACGAGGAGCCGACGATAGGCCGACCAGTAGAAGTCTTGTGCCGCACGACGTTCCGGAACGTACCAGGGTTCCCAGGGTTGCGGAGCAACGATCACCGTTGGCCCGCCCGCAATCGGGAAGATCTCGGTCAAGGGATCGAAGGCCTCGGCGGGAATTCCGAGGAGCGTGAAGATCAGGGTCCGCCGTTCCGGGGTGTGGGCTGCGGTGCCGTCGATCCACGCCGCGGCCTCCTCCGCATCCCAGCGGGTCAGCGCCAATCGCACCGCCGACTGCACCGCGGTGGCTTCGTCGGAGACGATGACGTTGATTGCCTGATCCATGGTGACGGCGGCCGGGTCGTGGCCGGCATCCATCACACGGCCGGCCACCGCACCGAGGAATCGGGTGGGTGCGAGGTCGGTCGTGAACTCGCGGACCAGCGCGTCGATCACCACGTCGATCACTGCTGACTCCCTTCGTCGGCGGCGAGTGCCGCGATCAGGACATGCTGCCAGGCGTCCATCTGTTCCACCTGCCGGGCACTGTGCCGAACGGCGTCGAACATGTCCTGCGCAAGGAGATACACCAGGGTCCGCAGAACAGGAACATCGTCGGCGGAGCGTCGCCGCCCGCCGAGTTTCCGGCGGAATCGCGCGTTCAGCCACAGGGTGCGCGATTCCAGATCGACCTCGAAGAACCGATCGGCCGCCAGCACCCGCCAGCCGATTCCGACCGGCTCCGCGGTCTCCACGAACGAGAAGCTGTCGGCGAACTCGTCGGCCACCTCGTCCGGCAGGCCGATCCCCGGTTCGACGACGCTGATCGGGCGGCGCTGCACCCGCCGTGCCGCGACAGCCGTCGTGGCTGCATCGTCGAGGTAGCCGTCGCTCAGCGCGTCGCGGAGCGCCGATGACAGTGTCGCATCGAGAGTCACGCCGGATTTCTCCGGATTGATGGTGATGTGCTGGGCCACAACCTCATCGAGGTCGATCACCACCCGCGCCAGAGCCCAGTCCGGACGAGGTCGGAGCACCCCCAGCCAGCCGCCGGCCTGGAGCAGTCGGTCGTGGCGATAGACGAACAGTCCCTGCGAGTCACGACCGGGGAGACCGCCGAGTCGGTACTCGGGTGCCGAGCTGCGTGCGGGCCAGATATGCGCTGTCACGGTGTCGTCGAGGACCGCCAGCGGCCGCGGGTAGCCGGGTCGTCCGCTCACCCGGTAGCCCAACGGGTCGATCGCTCGCACGGAGCGGGGCGCGCCGGCCCGGCCGACACCCTCGTCGAGAACGTCGATCGTGACGGTCAGGCCCCTCCCGATCAGTCGGTGGAACACCAGTCCCAGCCGGTCCTGCAGGTCACCGATCGTGGTCTCGAGCCAGGCTCCCTGCTCATCCGCGGTCGCAGTGTTGGGGAAGGTGCGGATACCACGCCATTCGACGACGGTGCCCGTCTCGAGCGGGAATCGAGGCCGTGTCGTGGCAAGAACCGTCGCAGCATCCGCATCGGGTAGCACCGTGAGTCGCGGTGCATCATGACGATCGTCGACGGACAGCCTGCGCGCGACCGGATCGGATTCGGCTGCAACCGAATACACCGTCATGGTATCGGCCTGACTGAGCGACGCGGCCTTGAGTCCGACACCGAAGTGCCCCTGCTCGCCGTCACCGTAGGTACGGCTCACCCCGTAACGCATCGCCGCGTCAATGGTGTGGCCATCCATTCCCCGGCCGTCGTCGACGATCCGCAGACCCATGATCCGTTGGCCGGACTGCAAGAACCGGACCAACACGTATCGGGCCCCGGCGTCGACGCTGTTATCGATCAGATCGGCGACAGCGGTCGCGACGGTGTGATGCAGGCCCAATGCTCGCTCTGTGGCGGTGAACTCGACGGGTTCGGTCGTCATCGTGCGGCCACCGTCCACGCCTGCTCCAACAGCGTGGCGACCGTATCGTCGCGGGACTGATATCGACTGAGGATGCGGCGCGGTTTGGTATCGGGATCGAGTCCGATCGCCGCCGCGAGCAGTGGCGCGGCGTCGGCGTCGGAGATGCTCTGCGGATCGGCCACGCCGATCAGTGCGAGCGCCCCGCGAATCGGGTCGGAGGGGTCGGTCTCGACACTGGGCACGACGTCGAATCCCCCGTCTGCCGAGGAGACGAGGAATACCAGATCCCCAGACTGCGAAGACAGTTCATTCAGGAATCGGCGGATGGTCCCGCATGTCGGATTGGTTCCGGTCCAGCGCACCGTCTGCGTGCCGAGCCGACTGGTCAGCTCACGCACCGCGCCCTGCGCGCACCCGACCGACTGCGCCACACCGACCGGTACCGTGAATCCGGAACCACGGAGATGCTCAGCGGTAACGCGCAGACGGAAGCACCAGGTATCACCGATCCGATACAGCCGCCGCGTGGGCCGGACAACAACGGCAGGCGCGTCCGAATCCCCCTCTGTGGACCGATGTTCGGCACCGGCGGAATGTTCGGCCGGTTGTTCCGATCTCGACTCCACCCCGAGAGAAGTTGCCAGACACCACTTTCCGCTTACGTAAGTGAATCGCTCGTCATCGCCGAGGTGCCGCTCGACGTACTGATCGGAGCGATCGGTGTTCAGCACATCGACCAGGTGGCCGATGTCGGTGGGCCCGAGTACCTCCAGTATCCCGGCAGCATGGTCGACAAGCCGGCGGGTGGACAACAGCACACTGTCGCCGACAACCGGAATCTCACAGTACTGCAACCACTCTCGGACCTCGTCCGTCGACAGTCGAAGCGTCGTGGCCGCTACCTCGATGGGCGCGACGGCGTTATCGGATTCAAACTGCTCGAGCATGACGATCGTGCGACCCTTGGCCGAGCGCAGGTCCGGAGCCACCGCCCAGGTCCCGATGACCTCGAATCCGTCGTCGAGACGATCGAGGGCCAACCACAACGGCACACCCAGCGACGGCACCTCGGTCCGCAGCACCGGCGCCATGTCGAGTAGTCGGTCCAGCGAGGTCACCGGCCGGATCTCGGCGCGGATACTCGCGAGCAATCCGCCCGCGGTGGTCTCGAACTCACACGCGGCAGCGAGATCCTGCTTGAGTTTGGCGACGATCCCACCGGCGCGTGGCTTGCTCACGTGCAACCGCACGCTGAGCTGCCCCATGCTGATCGGTTCGGCAGCCATCACGAACTCGGTGAGTGCCAGCGTCTCCCGTTCATCGAGCTGTTCGATCAGATTCTCGAGTTCGTCGACCGGATTCGACTCCACCGTCCCGGTGAAGTCTTTGCCCGTGATCGCCGCGATCCGGGTCGCGACGTCCTGCACCTGCTCGGGTGCGTCGTCCTCGATGTCGACGGCGATGAGAGGTAGACCAAGGCCGCCCCGTAGACCACGCCACCGCGCCAGCAAACGGAGGTCCTCGACGAGTTGCACGGCCACCGGACTGTCGGCATCCTCGTCGGGCAGTACCCCGGCCTCGGGTGACAGCAGGATGGATGCGCCGAGAACGCCTGCGGCGACCTCCTGCACGGTGTCGGGGCTCGTCCCTTTCAACGTGAACAACGACTCCACACTCACCGCCATCAGTGTCGGGACCGACGCACGGTCCGCCAGGCGTCGCACGACGGTCTCGGCCCGCGGATCCAGGCGCAGACCGGCGACGGGGATGGTCGGATCGAGGCGCGGTGCGAGCTCACCGAAGGTGATGTTTCGATGTCGGCGGACGGCCAGACGCGCCAGGCCGGCGACGAGTTCCTCGAGCGATACGTCAGTGGCGGTGTCACGTGGCGAGTCGGCGATCCACCAGTCCGAAACGTCGGGGACGAGTTCCTCGAGGCACACCGCGTCCGCGGATTCGTACCCATCCAGCCACGGGAACAGGTCCACCCAGGTGTCATCACGCAGGTCGGCGGCGTCATACTCCGAAAACGCGAACATCACCCTCGAGTTCCAACATATCGCCACCACGCACGAGGTGATGATCTTCTCTGGCGAGCTTAGTCAAACCCGATCACCGCGCATCCCGGGCGGCGCGCGTATCCGAGGGTTCACTCACCCGGTGGACATCGACGCCGAGGAGAATGTCAGACCCTCCTGCTCTACTGACCTCACCCGTCGAACATCAGGAGTGTGACATGGCCGATCGTATCCACGCCGTCCCCGGACTTCCCCGCTGGCATCCGAACCCGATCGTGCGGTCGGTCATCGAACGGATCCGCATCCACGGCTGGGCGGTGACCGCCGTCGGCGAGCACTGCATGGTCGAGGGATGCGACGGCTCCGACCAGCCGGACTGCCCGTTCGCGTACACCTCCGGACTCGTCATGCACGACATCCCGGAACTGGCCGTCTATGGACTCGACATGGGCACCGCCGGCCGCGTCCTCAACGAACTCGGCAACCTTCTGCACACCTACGACTGGGCGAAGATCGTGGCGGCGAGGGCACCAATCCCACTCAAGTCCCTCGACGTACCGGTGATGCTCATCGAGATCATCGACAAGTCCGACCTGTGCATGAGCAACGAGCTCTTCCCCAATACTCCTGCCCTGCAGGTGGTCTGGCCTGATGATCTCGGTACCTACCCCTGGGAGGTCGGATACTCGCTCTCGCAGCAATGCCAGACGATCGTCGGGATCCCGCCGACCACCACCGGTCGCGTCGTCGGCCCACGCACCGTCTCCACCCACGATGGCCGCAACCGGATGGAACGACGCGCAGCACAACGTCGCCGACCCCGAACATGACGGTGTCCGGGCACAATGGACGGCGTGATGTCGACATGAGACAGCTCTCCCCCGGTGAGAACACTGCCCTGCCCACGCCGTCGGTGACGGTGTCGGTGCGGTCTGCGTCGCCGGTCAACACCTCCGCGGTGCTGCTGACCTCTGCGGGGCGCGTGCGCACCGACGCCGATCTCATCTTCTACAACCAGCCGTCCGGTGCCGGCGTCACCTACCGGGCCGAGCGCGGCGTGGACGTCATCACCGTCGACACCGCGCGCATCCCCGCCGACATCGAAACCGTCGCGATCGCCGCCAGCCTCGACGGCACCGGTCCGGCGAGCTTCGCGACGGCCGGACGCCTCGACGCCACCGTGACCCCCATCGGCGCCGGTGAGGAGTTGGCCTTTCGACCCGACGCCCTGACGAGTGAGGCCGCGGTGGTCTGCCTGGAGATCTACCGCCGCGGCGAACAGTGGAAGGTGCGCGCCGTCGGGCAGGGTTACGACGCCGGATTGGCCGGATTGGCAACGGCTTTCGGGATCTCCGTCGACGATGACCCGGCCCCGGCGGCGCAGCCACCACGCGTCCGGGACCCGCAACCGTGGCCGCCGACCCAGCCGAACCCGCCATCCGCGCCGGCCACCGCCCCAGCACCTCCGCAATCACCCCGACCCCAGCCGCAACCGCAGGGAGCCGCCATGCACAGCGATCTGTTCGCCCCCAACCACGCCGAGGTTTCCGGGCAGGGAATCCAGAAGCAGGGTTCCAAAATGTGCCGGATCGGCCTGGCCGGCGAGGTGATGGCCCGCGCGGGGTCGATGGTCGCCTACCAGGGCGACCTGAAGTTCGAGGCCCTCGGCTCCGGCGGCTTCGGTCGGATGATGCGTCAGGCGTTCACCGGCGAAGGCGTCCCGCTGATGAAGGTCACCGGCCGCGGCGATCTGTTCCTGGCCAACGCCGCCTCCGACATCCATCTCATCGACCTCGACGGCAGCGATGGCCTGACCATCAACGGGTCCAACGTCCTCGCCTTCGAGTCCACACTGCGTTACGACATCGCCCGGGTTCAGGGGGCGGGCGCGTTGGGCAACGCAGGCATGTACAACTGCGTGTTCACCGGTCGCGGTCGCATCGCCATCACCACCGACGGCACCCCGGTGGTACTCAACGTCGACGCCGCGACCTACGCCGACCCGAATGCCGCGGTGGCGTGGTCGTCGAGCCTGCGCACCTCGATCAAGACCAACGATTCGTTCAACCTCGGTACCCTCATGGGCCGCAGCACCGGTGAGCGATTCACTCTCGCGTTCGCAGGCCAGGGCTTCGTGGTGGTGCAACCGTCGGAATTGCCGCCGGGCGGGATGATCGGCGGCAACGGCAGCGGCAACGACGCCGGCGTCGGCGGCATGCTCGGCGGTTTCCTGGGGCGCTGAACCTCTCCGCCCTGCGAGTCCGGTCGACCGATCCGATGAATCTCGCGGGTTCGAGTGAGCTCGCCACCATGGTTCGACCTACGATGTCATGTGCCGCACAGGAGGGTGAGCGATGTCCGAGAGCACGAACGATCGAGTGGGTGAGACCTTTGGTCCCTACCGGCTCGATTCCCTGCTGGGCCGGGGTGGGATGGGTGAGGTCTACCGCGCCTACGACACCACCAGGCAACGCGACGTCGCCTTGAAACTGCTGACGATGCAGTACGCGCAGGATCCGTCGTTCCAGGAACGATTCCGGCGTGAATGCCAGACCCTGGCGCGCCTCGACGAACCGCACGTCATCCCCATTCACGACTTCGGCGAGATCGATTCGACCCTGTTTCTCGACATGCGGCTGGTGAACGGTCGCGACCTGCGGGCGATCCTGCGTGAGCGGGGAACACTGTCGCCGGCCGACGCGGTCGGCCTCATCGAACAGGTCGCCGCGGCTCTCGACGCCGCGCATGCCGCGGGCCTGGTGCACCGCGACGTCAAACCCGAGAACATCCTCGTCACCGGCGCCAACTTCGCCTACCTCGTCGACTTCGGCGTGGCCCACGCCGACAACGACACCCATCTCACCAAAACCGGCACCGCCGTCGGGTCGGTCGCCTACATGTCGCCCGAGCAGTTCGAGGCCACTCCGGTGACGGCCGCCTCGGACGTGTACTCGCTGACCGTGGTGCTCTTCGAGATGCTCACCGGCCGTCAGCCGTACCCCGGCGAGTCGATCTCGACGGTGATGCGCGGCATCCTGTTCGACGAGACGCCCTCGCCCAGCGCGGCGAATCCGAATGTGACACCCGAGATGGACGCCGTGGTGGCGTGGGGTCTGCATCGCGATCCTGCCGGCCGATGCCCATCGGCCCTGGAATTGGCCGCCGCAGCGCGCAAGGCGCTGGCCGGTGAGGCGCCACCGGTAGCGGCGGCCGCGCAGACGTCGCTCACGAAGTCGCCGGGCGGTGCCCCGGCGACGCTTGCCGCGCCGTCCCCGATCGCCCCGCCACCACCGCCACCGCCCCCGGACTCCCCGACCGTCATCTCGAATCCGCAGACGCCCACCGCGGACCGGACGATGGTCGCCGGCGCGGGATACATGCAACAGCATCCCGGCCCGCAGGGAACCGCAAATGTTTCCGGCCCCCAGGTCGGAGGTCCGTATCCGTCCGGGCCGCACCCGTCGGGACCACACCCGTCGGGACCACAACCGGTCGGGCCCAACGTGTCCGGCCCGGTTCCCTACGGATATCCCGGTTACCCGCCGGCCCCCGCGCCGAGTTCGGGCGGATCGCGGCGGACCAACATGATCTTGGCGGCAGTGGTCGTCCTGCTGGTCGGCGCACTCGCCGGTGTCGGTGGCTGGCTGGTCGTCGATCAACTCGGCGGCAACGACGACGACGTGTCCTCGGCGGCCGTCACCACCGACACCACCGCGGCGACCCAGCCGACGGCGGCCGCTCCGACGACCGTGGCTCCCACCACCCCAAGCTACGTTCCGGCCGCGCCACCCCCGGACAATCAGCCGTGTCCGGGCGCCACCGGCGTCGGCACCGGCTATCCCCAGTGGACCGGATGTGAGTTCGCGATCAACGTGCGTGACGCCTATGTCGCCGGCGGTCCCCTGGGAGAGTCTCGGGTGGTCAACGGATGGGCACCGCAACAACGCAAGTACTACGTGATGTCGTGTGATCCCTACGCCGGAATCATCGCGTGCCGCGGCGGCAATCAGGCCGTTGTCTACGTCTACTGACGGGAACCCGAGTGCCCTTTTCCGCGCGACCACTGGTCTTCCGCCGCGCCGTCATCGCCTCGCTCGTCACGTCCATCGCCGTTGCGACGCTGACGGGGTGTTCGGACGACGCCGAGGATCCGACCCCACCGACGGCGGTCGCGGAATCCTCGGCCCTGTCGCCGGCATCCTCGGCAACCACGGCCCAACAATCGATTTCGGCATCGGCTCCCGCAAACCTACGGGCGAGTTTCGATCGCCTCGACATCCCGTCGAATGTCGGTGTGGCACTTGCCCCGGTCGGCGGTGGACCGGTCATCTCCTTCGGTGACCAGACCCCGCGCGTCGCGTGGTCGACGATCAAGGTGCCGCTGTCGATCGCCGCACTGCGCAAGTCGAACAGCGCGAGCACTCGCGCCACCGTGCGGACGACGATCATCAACTCCGACAACGAGGGCGCCCTGACGCTGCGCCGGTCGCTCGGAACCCCCGATCAGGCGCGCGTGGCACTGACCAAGGTCTTCCGCGATCTCGGTGACGAGACAACACAACTCGTGCGTATCACCGAACCCGACGAAACCTTCGGCCTCACCGTATGGCCGCTGGCGTCTGCGGCCACCTTCGCCTCACACCTGCCCTGCGAATCCGGCGACGACTACGTCGTGTCGCTGATGGGTCAGGTCGCCGGCAATCAGCAGTGGGGTGTCGAGGTGATGCCGGCACCCAAATCGACTGCAGTGAAAGGTGGTTGGGGGCCCGGGGATGAAGGTGGCTACGAGGTTCGCCAACTCGGGTTGATCACCCATGCCGATGGCCGGCAGACCGCCGTCACCATGGGCACCTACACGCCCGGGGAAACCTTCGAGGCGGGCACCGCCGTCCTCGACAAGGTCGCCGCATGGTTGAACAAGAACCTGACGAAGCTCCCCAGCGGGACCTGCGACTGACCGGATGGCCTGGGTGGGTGGCCTACCCGTTCAGGCGAACACCGCGACGGTCTGGGTACCGGTCATGACCAACTGACCGCCGGCATCCCACACCTCCATCGTCTGATACGAGTATCCGGCTTCGGCGACGACACTCGATGATCGCAGCAGGAACCATCCAGTGGCGTCGTCAATGGTGTTGGCGCACACGTCGACCGACCACATCACCGTGCTGACCGGCGCCCAGTCCGAGAAGGCGGTCATCGCCGCGGGCGGGAGACTGTCGCCGAGGGCGATCAACGCCACCGACGGGTCCACGCCACGGGCGTCACGGTGACGGACCCACCAGATCAGCTCGGGGACTTCGGCATTGGTGACCGGGATGGCACCGGCGGCCATCCGGCGTTCGAAGTTGGCGGCGAAGGACGGTTGCAGCGTCGACGGAGCGTCCAGACTCAGACAGTCCTCCGGCGCCGGAACATCCGGCCGCGTGATCATGGTGTGCCGCACCGAGCTCTCCCGGCCGGCCGAGAAGATCAAGGTCGATTGCGCCGCAACGGTATTCCCGCTGAGCGATTCCACCGCGACACTGGTCACCGATCGTCCCTCCCGCAGCCGACGTGCCTGCACAGCCAGTTTCTCGGTCGCCGGAGCGGTGAACGCGAACTGCGCTGCACGCAGCGGAGGAAGGGCACCCCCATCGGTCTGCTGCGCCGCCGCGACGGCCAGCGCCGCGGTCAGACCTCCGTAAGCCGTGCGTCCCTGAGTCCATCCCTCGGGGATGGCGAACTGCGCGTTCGGATCAAACGAAGCGAGAACCTCGGCCAGCGTCGTCATCGGCACTTCCCTCTCTCTGACGGTTGCCCGACATCCTATGACGGTCATCATAGTGACGCAAAAGCGGACGGCGACCCGACTTCCATGCGGTAACGTCCGCACTTGGCAGGCGTGAGTCCGGTCACACAACGCCGCCGCTTCGTCGCACACCACACGGAGTCTCATTCGGGGGAAGGATTCATCATGACCACCGTCCGCGCCACGAGGTCATATCGACACCGGGTGCGCCGACTGATCGCCGGGATCACCGTCGCCGTGGCGGGCATCGGCGTCGCCATGGCTCCCGGTGCTGCAGGAGCAGCAGACCAGCAACAGGCCATCGCCGACGCGATCGTCGCGGCGGGAGCTCCGACGCCGGTGGTCGGCGAGAGGTTTCTGATCAACGGCGACAGTTACTCTCGCATCCCCACCGGAAACGGACCCCGCCAAGACGCCATGCTTCCCGCCTTCGCG
This sequence comes from Gordonia sp. NPDC003950, assembly GCF_053605205.1. NCBI lineage: Bacteria > Bacillati > Actinomycetota > Actinomycetes > Mycobacteriales > Gordoniaceae > Gordonia > Gordonia sp. NPDC003950. The sequence goes on from NZ_JBSGIT010000011.1 coordinate 161,651, forward strand.
TACGGCCTGCTCCATCCCAACGTCGCGCCGGCCGGAGCCAACGACTGGTCATGCACACCCCGGCCCGGACAGAATCCGGTCGTCCTCATCCACGGGACCTGGGAGAGTTCCTACAACAACTGGGGATGCTCTCTCCCGCACTGAAGGACGCCGGATACTGTGTCTACGCAGTGAATTACGGGATCACCCCCGTTCAGAACGGCGGCGGCCTGGGCACCGTCCTGCCCGACGCCAATGCCACCGGCGACATCACCAAATCCGGTCCTCAGATCGCCGCGTTCGTGGACAAGGTGCTCGCCAGTACCGGCGCCGCCAAGGTCAACATGGTCGGGCACTCTCAGGGCGGAGTCTCTGCGCGCCAGTACATCCGATACGACGGAGGCAAGGACAAGGTCGCCAACCTGGTGACCCTCGGCGCGACCAACAACGGCACCACGGTCCTGGGCTTCGGCTACCTCGCCCGCGCCATCAACGACCTCGGCCTCGACCTGCTGGGCCCTGCGGCCCTCCTGATCGGCATCGGCGGAGTGCAGCAGATCGTCGGCTCGACCTTCCTCAAGAATCTCAACAAGGACGGCGAGTACGCGATCGGCGACGTGCGCTACACGATCGTCGGCAGTCGCTACGATGAAGTCACCACCCCCTACGATTCGACGTTCTTTCCTCGCGGCACCCGCAACACCCGAAATATCCTGCTGCAGAACGGTTGTGAGCAGGACATCTCCGATCACGTCGCACTGGCATATTCACCGCGAGCGGTGTCGATCGTGCTCAACGCCTTCGATCCGAGCAGTCCGCTGGTGTGTGCGTTCAATCCCTGGCTGGTCGGCTGATCAGATCGACTGATCCCCGTCGGCGCGCGCCATCTGGGCTTGGAGTTTGGATAGACCCACGGTGACATACGCACCGAGAGAACGCGTCGCCCCGTCGGAAACCCATTGGGCGAAAGCAACGGTGAAGATGCCGACGCCGATCTCGGCGATCAGCGAGGCAGTGGCACCGTCGATCCCTCGTGCGATCAAGTGCTCGGCAACAAGGGCGGCGAGGTCGTCGAGCTTGCGGAGTTCCCGCTCACGCAAACTCCCACTTGCAGCGATGACCGCCGATCGACGGATGGCGAACTCGGCACGGCCATCGAAGAATTCGGCAGTCGAAGCGAACGCCGACACGACGACGTCGATCGGTTGAGCACCGGGCGGCGCGCCGTCGACCGACGCGATCACGAGGTCCTGCATCGTCGACGACCCGTCGAACAGCACTTCCCGCTTGTCGGAGAAGTGCCGGAAGAAGGTGCGTTCGGTGACCCCCGCGCGAGCGGCGATGTCGCCGGCGGTCGTGGCATCGAAACCCCGCTCGGCAAAGAGGTCGAGGGCCGCTGTCACCATGCGACCACGCGCATCCGGTTCCCATCGGCCCATGCCGGACATCCTAATTGATGACAGATCCTGACATCGGCGCTACAGTGATGTCAGCGACTGACATCGCACGCCTTCTCTCGAACAAGGAGGCACGCGCATGCGTGTATTCGTCACCGGAGCGACCGGATGGATCGGCTCCGCGGTGGTTCCCGAACTGATTTCGGCCGGCCAAGAGGTCGTCGGGTTGTCCCGCTCCGACGCCGGTGCGCAACGGCTGACCGAGGCGGGCGCGCAGGTGGTGCGCGGTGACCTCGGCGATCTCGACATCCTCGAAGCCGCGGCCGCAGACGCCGACGGCGTCCTCCACCTCGCCTTCATCCACGACTTCACCCGATTTGCAGTATCGCTGCGGGTCGAGCTGAACGTCCTCTCCACATTCATCGAGGCGCTCGAAGGCAGTGGTCGGCCACTTCTGTTCGCCTCCGGAATTCCGAGCCTGGGCGACGGCACCGTGGCCACCGAACGCGATCACACCTCGGCCAATCCGCGAATCGAGCTCGAAACGCAGACTCTCGACGCCGTCAATCAAGGTGTCGGCGTGGTGGCGACCCGCTTCGCCCCGACGGTGCACGGCGTCGGCGACCACGGTTTCATCGCCCACCTCATCGCGGTCTCCGCGGAACACGGCGTCGCGGCGTATGTGGGTGACGGCGAGAACCGTTGGCCCGCAGTCCACCGCAGCGACGTCGCCTGCATGATCAGGCTGGCGTTGGAGAAGGCGCCGGCCGGGACGGTATGCCAAGCGGTCGGTGAGCAGGGCATCCCTACTCGGACCATTGCCGAAGCCATCGGCCGCAGTCTGGGAGTTCCGACCGAATCGGTGACGGCCGAGGAGATGACCGAGCGGGCCGGATTCATCGGGACCATGTTCGGCGCCGATCTCCCGGCGTCGAGCACGCTGACCCAGGAGCTCCTGGGATGGACGCCGATTGGCCCGACACTCATCCAGGACATCGATGCCGGTGCCTACGCCGATCTGTCGGCGTCCACATAGCGATGATCAGAATCGGGGGCCCCCCGGTGCGCCGAACCCGACGGGGGCCAATCAGTAGGGGGGGATGGGGACACAGAGGAAAAAGAA